>JAAYMD010000024.1 GCA_012521575.1 Mollicutes bacterium | reverse complement strand
TCTTCATTAAAAATAGTATGAACATTTATTTCTTTACCTAATTGACGTATCTTTTTTATTAATATTGGATTTTTTAAATACCTTTTTTTTTGAAATGGTTATACCTTTAATATCTTTATTTTCGGCAATTTCTTTTAATAATTGCTTTTGATTTAGCATTTGCATATAAAGAGTATAAATACTGTTTAAAAATCGAAATTCTTTCAGTATTTTCTTAGCCATTTCAATATTATAAAACTGAGGAGTTAATTGATTAAGTTCCAATTCCAATTTTTCAAAAGCATCTCTTATAATATTATATTGTGTCATGTAAAATTTGGGATTAGTATGTTTGGTATCTAAAATAAATTCTACATTAGGATGATTTTTACAAAGAATTGCCAAGGTATTAACTGTTATTGGTGTTAATTGATGTTTATAATATTTACGATTAATTTGTTTTTCTTTCGGTAAAAAAAATTTTATTATTATTAATCAAAGGAAGATAATAACAAGATGCAAAAAGACTTGACAAAGTTACTTTATCTTCTTTTTTTTGCTTTACAAAATTATAGCCAAAAGGGCTGTGCAGAGAAACTAAATTATTGTCTTTAGTTAAAATTAAATCTATTTCAAAACGTCTAAAACCTTCATTATAATTTTTAAAAAAAGCTTCTAAAGAATTAGTATATACTAAATTATTATATGGCCCGCAAGCATGAGCGATTAATTTTTTTTGATATTCTAAATTTAACATATAAATCCCCCTTGCATTGCCGTTAATATACTAAAGAATGATGATTTTGTCAATTATATATTATCACTTCCTTTTGGACATCTATTTCCCCAAACATCTATTAATTGATCGTTTTTATATATTTTTAAAATTTCACAATTATTCGGACACTTATCACATTCACTTCCTTTAGTTTCAAACTTTATATTATTAATATCTAAATTAATTGATTTATCTTTATTTTTTTGTTTAGCAAGTATAGCCACACCGAGCGCTCCCATTAAATGACCATTTTCATCAACTATAATTTTGGTTTTTAAAATTTCTTCAAAATATTTTAAAACTCCTTTGTTTTTACTAACTCCCCCTTGAAAAACAACTGGTTTTAAAATCTTTTTGCCTCGTCCCACATTATTTAAATAATTAATTACAATACTTTTACAAAGACCAGCAATAATATCTTCTTTAGAATATCCAACTTGTGCTTTATGAATCAAATCTGATTCAGCAAAAACAGTACAACGAGCAGCAATTTTAACTGGATTACTTGATTTTAAAGCAATATCACCAAATTTTTCGATTGGAATTCCTAATCTTTTAGCTTGACTAGTTAAGAAAGCTCCCGTACCTGCAGCACATAAAGTATTCATCGAATAATCAACAACTATTCCATTATCAATAATTATTATTTTGGAATCCTGACCACCTATCTCAAGAATTGTACGAACATTTGGATATCTTGAAAGCGTTCCTACTGCATGAGCGGTTATTTCATTTTTAACCACATTTGCACCAAGCATTAATCCAATAAGTTTTCTTGCGCTTCCTGTTGTTCCTATTCCTCTAATAACTCCATCATTTGGCATTTTACTTTTTAATTCATTTATTAATCTTTTTACTGCGTCAGTAGGACTTCCTTCTGTCCATATATACGAAGAAAAAACTATTTTATTATCATCATCAATAATAACTCCTTTTGTGGAAATAGACCCAACATCAATTCCTAAATAATAATTTTTCTTTTTCTTTTCTCCTTTATCATATCATAAAATGCTTCAATTCTTGTCTTCATTCCTATTTCTGAAGTATGAGTATCAAACGAAAAAAATAAAAGTGGCATTTGATAATCTTTGCATATTTTACTAATAATAGGCATCGCGGCAATTTCAGGGGTACAAAAAGTTGATTTAATGTGAATAATACCATCATATTTTTGTTCACATAAATATTTTGTTCTTCCGATATTATCAGTTGCATCTGCACCAATTATATACCTTATATATTCCTTAGCATAGTTTAAATATTTAGATATCATTTTAGATTTTTTAAACAGCAAGTAATAAGCATTGGTAAATCTTTTAATTGATATTCCAAAACTTGCAAGTTCCCGTTCAAACTCATAATTGGCAAATGGTTCCATCAAAGTATAAAGTTCCCCAATAAGGCCAACTTTCAAACAATCTTTTGGTTTATTTATTTTTATTTTTTTTTATCTTTCGAAAATAATATTTATATCTTAAATATAAATCAATATGTGTTTTACTTTTTTTAAAACTTTCTAACATTTCTTTTTGCAACTTAATAAAACTATCTTTTTCTACTTCAAAACCAATATTTTCTCTTATATAATCATCTACTTTATCCATATATTTAACCATTTTAGCGGCAATAGGAAAATAATATAATGCTTTAAAAATATTAAACTTTGGATCTATTTTTTTTAATTCACGGTATATTCGCTTTATGTTTTTTTGCCCTTGCTCAACAAAATTAATAAATGTAAAATTATAACCCAAATCTTTTAATATTTGTTCTTGAAGTTCACTATAATAGCCATACTTACATCCTCCTCCTACTTGTATTATTACATTTGCACCTTTGTCCAACACTTCAATTAAAGTACCAAGGGTATATTTAAATGGTGTACATATGAACTCGGGACTATAACGAGTGCCAAGTTCGATAGTTTGTTTAGTAATTTTAGGAATGTCCATAACTTTAACCTTAAATGCTTTATTAAATAAATATTTAGCCGGAATATCATAGTTTCCCATACGGGGAAAGGCAACTATTATTTTAGATTTTTGCCTTTTGCTCAAGTATATCTACAAAACTTTCTAATCTTGTTTCAATCCCGGCCATTGAATCAAAATCATCTACCACTATATTCAAATATGGTAAATCAATTTTTCGGATCACTAAATCATTAACAAGTGAATCTGGTCCACATGGAAAAGATGAGATAAAAATAATACCGTCAATTTTGTGCTCAACAAGCTTTATCGCTCCAATCAATTCTTTGCTAAATTTCCAGTAAATACTACGCGATAATAACTTTGATAATTTACAAGTTAAACTATTTTCAAAATCTAAAGCATTTATCCATTCAACATTTAATTTATCTAAATAATTTAAAATTGGCATACCTATATATTCATCAAAAATGTTATATGGATGGCTTATCAGTAATACTTTTAATTTTGCACTATTTAATTTTTGATAGTTTCTATGTATTCTTTTCTTTTTTTCTTTGGCTTCCATTGTTTTAGCATAAATATAAGCTTTTTTACTTTCTTCTTTTGAAAAACCTAATGTTTGTCCTAATTTTATAAATGCTTTTTTCTCTGTTTTTAAATTAGAATAAGCAATATTATAATTTAATATTTTTACATTGAAAATGTTTTTGACTAAATCATATAGTCCCCAAAAATTAGTGCAAGTTTGATTATCAACACCATAATTTTGAATACGAGGAACCAAAATATAATCACACTTGTCTTTTAAATAATTAATATGCCCCATATATATTTTAAGAGATAAACACATCTCATCATTTGTATAATTTATTCCATCATTAACAATTTTCTTATTTGTTTTAGGACTTACAATTACTTCTACTCCTAACTTTTTAAAAAAATAATGCCATAAATCTTTATAATAGTAATATACTATACTTCTTGGTATTCCAATTTTAATCTTGTCCATATTATCACCAATATAAATATATTTAGATTTGCTTCTTTTATGAATGAAAAACTAATGAACTTGTTAAAATGATTGAAAATATGGTATAATATTTTAATTTCCAAAAGAGGTGATTACATGTACATAAGAGAATTGACAATCGATGAATTTAAAAACTTTGCCAACACTTATGATTTATATTCAGTTTATCAAACACCAGAATATGGTTTTACTATGGAAGGACAAGGATTTAATCCACTAATAGTTGGCTTAATGGACAAAAATGAAAATATTTTAGGGGCCACAGTTTTGTTTGTTGAAAAACGATTTGCATTTAAATATGCATATGCACCAGGTGGCTTTTTAATTGATTACTATAATTTTGACTTATTAAAAATTTTTACTCTTAAACTAAAAAAATTTTTATCACGCCTAGATATTGTTGCTGTAAAATTGAATCCGTTAGTGATCAAAGACATTTATGATCCTAAAAAGAAAAGCTTTATTCCTAATTTAAATTATGAAACTGCCTATTCTAATTTAAGAAGACTTGGTTATTATCATTACGGTTACAATTATTATTTTGAGGCTTTAAAACCACGATATGAAGCCGTTATTGATATAGATAAACCTTACTATATTTTATTTAATGAAATAAAAAAAGAATTTCGCACAAAAATTAGAAGTGCAGAAGAAAACGGAATTAGAATTTATAAAGGTAGACCAAGTGAATTAGATTATTTGTATGAACACACAAAAAGAAAATATCCACGTGATTTAAATTACTTCCGAGATTTATATTTTGCTTTTGAAAAAAATAGCATGATTGATTATTATTACGCCAAATTAGATACAGCAATTTATTTAGAAAAAATACAAAAAAAATATGAGGAAGCTGAGCAAGAAAATCACCTTATTAATAACTTAATTTTAACCAATTCAAATAAAAATGTTCACAAACTAATCAATCGTAAAATCAATAATGACAATTTATTTGCAAATTATAAAAACAAATTAGTATTGGCAACTAATTTATTAAAAAATCACCCCGACGGGATAATTCTTGCAACAATTATTGTTGTTACCTACCGTGATACTGTTTATGTATTAATGGATGCTCAGGATCCAAAATACCGCATGCTTAGCGCCAAGCACTTATTGATTTGGAAATTAATCCATAATTATTCTAAAATGGGATACAAAAAATTTAATTTAGGTGGCGTAACTAATCCAGAATTAGATCAAAGCCAATATAAAGGATTAAATCAATTTAAAACTAATTTTGGCGCTAAAATATATGAATATGCTGGGGATTTTGAATTAATCACTAATAATACTAAATATTTTATGTATCGCAATACTTTATCTCTACAAAATTTATTAAAAAAAACCGAGTAAAATATTTACTCGGTTTTTTTTTTTTACTTAATAATTTCAGTAACTACACCAGCTCCAACTGTTCTTCCACCTTCACGAATTGAGAATTTTGTTCCATTTTCAATTGCGATTGGCGCAATTAGTTCTACAGTCATTGTAACATTATCGCCAGGCATAACCATTTCCACACCTTCTGGTAAAGTAATTACACCAGTAACATCAGTTGTACGGAAATAGAATTGAGGGCGATAGTTTGAGAAGAATGGAGTATGACGTCCACCTTCTTCTTTGCTTAATACATATACTTCAGCTTTAAATTTGCTGTGTGGAGTAACAGTTCCTGGTTTAGCTAATACTTGACCACGCTCAACATCTTCACGAGCAATACCACGAAGTAGAATTCCTGCATTGTCTCCTGCTTCAGCATAATCTAGTTGTTTACGGAACATTTCAATTCCTGTAACAACAGCTTTTTGAGTTTCTCTTAAACCAACAATTTCTACTTCTTCGTTTAATTTTAATTGACCACGCTCAACACGTCCTGTAACAACAGTTCCACGTCCAGTAATTGTAAACACATCTTCAATAGGCATTAAGAATGGTTTATCAATATCACGTACTGGAGCTTCAATCCAATTATCTACTGCTTCCATTAATTCTAAGATTTTTTCTTCATATGCAGCATCACCTTCTAATGCCTTTAATGCTGAACCACGAATAATTGGAGTATTATCTCCATCATATCCATATTCGCTTAATAATTCACGAACTTCCATTTCTACTAATTCTAATAATTCTTCATCATCTACCATATCGCATTTGTTTAAGAAAACAACAATACGTGGTACACCTACTTGACGTGATAATAAGATGTGTTCACGTGTTTGAGCCATAGGACCATCTGTTGCAGCAATAACTAGAATTGCACCATCCATTTGCGCTGCACCAGTGATCATATTTTTAACATAGTCAGCATGTCCTGGACAATCAACGTGAGCATAGTGTCTAGTTTCTGTTTCGTACTCAACGTGTGAAGTACTAATTGTAATTCCTCTTTCTTTTTCTTCTGGAGCCTTGTCAATTTGGTCATAAGCTTTAAATTCTGCTTTACCTTGCTTTGCAAGTACGTTAGTAATTGCTGCTGTCAAAGTTGTTTTACCATGGTCAACGTGACCAATTGTCCCAATATTAACATGGGTTTTTGAACGATCAAATTTTTGTTTTGCCATTTTTTCCTTCCTCCTTATATTATCATTCTTTTTATATTTTATATCAACTTAGTAAAAATAGCAAGTATTTTTACTAGTTTCCTCCACTTTTCTTAACAATTTCATCAGTAATACTCTTCGGTACTTCTTCATAATGATCAAATAACATTGTAAATTGTCCGCGACCTTGAGTATTAGATCTTAATGCAGTTGCATACCCAAACATTTCTGCTAAAGGTACCATTGCATTAATTACAGGAGCATTTCCACGTGTTTCTTGTCCAAGTGGTTTACCTCTACGTGAAGTAATATCTCCCATTACTGTTCCTAAATATTCTTCTGGAACAACAATTTGAACTTTCATAATTGGTTCTAATAAAACTGGATTACATTTTTCACGAGCTTCTTTAAGTGCTAGACTTGCGGCAATTTTAAATGCCATTTCTGATGAGTCTACATCGTGATATGAACCATCATAAAGAGTTGCTTTAACATCAATCATTGGATAACCTGCTAAAATACCACTTTCCATAGCTTCTTGTAATCCTTTATCAGTAACTGGTATATATTCACGTGGCACTACTCCACCAACAATTGCATCGACAAACTCATAACCTTTTCCAGGATTTGGTTCAAACTTAATTTTAACGTGTCCATATTGTCCACGACCACCAGATTGTTTAATGTACTTACCTTCACATTCACCAACAGTAGTGATTGTTTCACGGTAAGATACTCTTGGTTTACCAATATTTGCTTCAACACCAAATTCACGGCGCATTCTATCAACTAGTATATCTAAGTGCAGTTCACCCATACCAGCAATAATTGTTTGACCTGTTTCATGATTTGTAGTTGCTCTAAATGTTGGGTCTTCTTCTGATAATTTTTGAAGCGCTAATCCCATTTTATCTTGATCGGCTTTTGATTTTGGTTCAACAGCAAGTTCAATTACTGGCTCTGGGAAGACCATTGATTCTAAAATACATGGTTTTTTCTCATCACATAATGTATCCCCGGTTGTTGTATTTTTAAGACCAACTGCTGCTGCAATATCACCAGTAAATACTTCTGAAATTTCACTACGATCATTAGCGTGCATTAATAGTAGACGACCTATTCTTTCTTTCGTATTCTTAGTTGAGTTTAAAATATATGATCCACTTTTTAAATGTCCTGAATAAACTCTAAAGAAAGTTAAACGTCCAACATATGGGTCACTCATAACTTTGAATGCTAATGCGCTAAATGGTTCATCGTCACTTGGATGACGAACTAGTGCTTCACCTTTTAAGTCAGTTCCTTCAATTGCTTCAATATCGATTGGTGATGGTAAATAATCAATAACTGCATCCAATAATAATTTTATACCTTTATTACCTAAAGCAGTTCCACACATTACTGGGAAAAATTCTGCAGCTAAAGTCCCTTTACGAATTGCTCTTTTAATTAAATCTGCCGAAATTTCTTCTTCTGATAAATATTTTTCCATTAATTCATCATCAAATTCAGCAACTGCTTCGATTAATTCTATTCTTCTTTCCTCAACAATATCCACTAAATCTTCAGGAATATCAATAACCTTTGCTTCTTCTTCCGGATTGCCATCATATTGATATGCAGTTTTAGTAATTAAATCGATAATTCCTGTAAACTCACTTTCTGCTCCAATTGGCCATTGAATAGGTTGAGCATTTACTCCTAATAATTCATTGATGCTATTTAATGACATTTGGAAGTCAGCACCCAATTTATCCATTTTATTAACAAAAAACATACGTGGGACTTTAAATTCATCGGCTTTGCGCCAAACATCTTCGGTTTGTGGCTCAACACCTGCTTGTGCATCTAGAAGTGCCACTGCACCATCTAACACACGAAGTGATCTTGATACTTCAACAGTAAAATCAACGTGACCTGGAGTGTCAATAATATTTAGACGATGACCTTTCCAGAATGCTGTTGTTGCCGCTGAAGTAATAGTGATTCCACGTTCTTTTTCTTGTTCCATCCAATCCATTTGTGATTCTCCATCATGAGTTTCACCTATTTTATGAATTTTTTTCGTATGGAACAAAATACGTTCAGTACAAGTTGTTTTCCCAGCATCAATATGAGCCATTATTCCGAAGTTGCGCGTTTTTTCTAAACTATATTCTCGAGCCATACTATCTTCCTTTCTTATGTGTTTTTTATTATGTGTTATTAAATATACCGTTTATACAGTTATTTACTTAAAGTGAATTACCAACGGTAATGTGCAAAGGCTCTGTTAGCTTCTGCCATTTTATGAGTGTCCTCACGTTTTTTAACAGCTGCTCCTACACCATTAGATGCATCAATAATTTCATTAGCTAAATTTTCAGCCATACTTTTTCCGCCTCTAAGTCTTGCATATTGAACTAACCAACGAAGCCCTAAAGTTTGACGGCGTTCTGGACGCACCTCAACTGGAACTTGATATGTTGCTCCTCCAACACGACGGGATTTTACTTCTAGAGCTGGTTTTATATTTTCTAATGCTTTATTAAACACTTCCATTGGATCTTGACCAGTTTTTTCTTTAACTATATCAAAAGCTTCATAAAGAATCTTTTGAGCAAGACCTTTTTTACCATCTTTCATTAAATTATTAATTAATTTAGTAACTACTTTTGAGTTGTAAATTGGATCTGGTAAAACATCTCTTTTTTCTGCTCGTCTTTTTCGCATAATATCCTCCTTTCAGTTGAATAATTTTTATTCTTTAGGTTTCTTAGTTCCGTATTTAGAGCGACCTTGACGACGATTTTCTACACCTGCAGTATCTAGCGCTCCACGAATAACGTGATAACGAACCCCAATTAAGTCCTTAACACGACCTCCACGAATTAATACAACACTGTGTTCTTGTAAGTTGTGCCCTTCACCACCAATGTAGGCTGTAACTTCATAACCGTTACTTAATCTTACACGGGCATACTTACGAAGAGCAGAGTTAGGTTTTTTTGGTGTCATTGTTCCAACACGAATACAAACACCTCGTTTTTGGGGAGAATTTAATTTAATTTCTTTCTTTTTACGACTATTATATCCAATCCCCAAAACTGGAGATTTACTCTTTTTTGTTTTGCTTTTTCTTCTTTTTCTAACTAATTGGTTAATTGTAGGCATATTACCCTCCTTCCTCTACACATATCCAGGTGTTTCATTTTCTCCTTAAATAAAGATTTACCGAAGTAAATCCAATTTAAACACAGTAATAATATAACACTGTTATTATATTCTTGTCAATCATTTTTTTGACAAAATCAGTTATTATTTAAATATTTTCTTGAAATGTCTAAAATTTTATTAATTTCTTGCATTAATTCATTGAAATTATTATCAACAAATTCAACATTTCCATTTTTACTTTCCATTTCATGTTGTAAGGCTAGTTCAGACAATCGTTCAAAACCTAAGTATCTTGAGTCTCCTTTTATAGCATGCACCAAAATAGCATAATTTTGCATATCTTTGGCTTCTTTGAAATTTTCTAGTTGAACAATACGTTTTTCCATCTCTGTTAAAAAATCTTCAAGCATATCATCATACATTTCCATATCACCTAAGTATTCTAGGCTCTGCTTAATATTGACACCACCATTAATTAATATTTCAACATCTCTCACAATCAAAATCTCCTCTCATTCACCTGTATTTTTATATTTTTATTATACCATATATTCAAAAAAAAAACGATATAAAAATTACCATTATATGACAAAAAGTTACTTGTTGTTAACAAATGTAAAACTTGCATGCTTACAAGGTCAATTAAACTCATACATACAATGTATAGTTGCTATTATCTATTATTTTATGATTAATAGTTTTTTAAATATAAAAGAACTGCAAAGCATACAGTTCTTATTCCGCTATATTTTTTAAATATTTTTTTAATAATAAGTCTAATTCATCAACATTTATCGGTTTTGATAAATATTCATCAAATCCTTCACTTAAATATTTCTCTTTTACACCAACCATTGCATCTGCAGTTAAAACAACTACTGGAGTATTAAAATCTTTAATTTCTTTTAATTTTTTTAATGTTTCAATACCATCCATTTCTGGCATCATTTGATCTAATAATATTAAATCAAATTTTTCACCATTTTTAATAATATCTATACATTCTTTGCCGCTGACAACACTTTTAATATTAACTTTGTATGGTTTTAATAACCTTTCAGCAACTTTAATATTCATTTTATTATCATCGACAATTAAAACTGATTTACCACTAGCATCAAATGCGAATGATTTTTTTCTTGTTGAATAATAATTTTTTAAATCACCTATTGGTTTATCATCAATTATTTTTTGTTTAACAACAATGGTAACTGTTGTTCCTTCATTAGGTACACTTTCAACAATGATTTTCCCATTTAATAAATCAATTATTTTTTTAGAAATTGATAGGCCCATACCACTAAAATCAATTTTATTTTCATCTTCTTGAAATATTTTTTCTAACTTTTCTTTTTCAATGCCAATACCAGTATCTTCAATAACAATTGTTAATTCAGCGTTTTGGCCTTTTTTCTTACTAGTAGCCGAAATAGTAACCAATCCTTCATTAGTATATTGTACAGCATTATTAGCAATGTTTATTATCACCTGTCTTATTTTACTTACATCACCAAATAATTTTGATGGAATATCGGGAGAAATATTGGCTTCTAATTTTAATTTTTTTAACTGAGTATATTCTTTTGTTAAATTAATAATATCCATAAATAATTTTGCAACATCGTATTCTTTTTCGTTTTTTTCTAAAATACCTGATTCAATTTTAGAAATATCTAAAATTTCATCGATAATTTCTAACAAGTTTTTGCTTGCAGTATTAATATTTTCTATATCCTCACGAGTTGATAATGATAAATCTTCATCAGTAAGAAGAGATTCGCTTATACCAATAACGGCATTCATCGGTGTTCTAATTGCATGTGATACCATTGTAATAAAATCGGTTTTTGCCTTATTGGCTCTTTTAGCTGCCTCTAAAGCTTCTTGTAATAAAGCATTTTGGCTTCGCATATATTCAGCATTTTCGGTTACGTTTTTTGTTAAAATTGTTACTTGATCTTCACCACGTGAGATAGTAAAAAATACTGTACTTTCTAACCAAGTAATATTTTCTAAATCAGCTAAGCGATAAGTTATTGAAAAAGGTTCTAATTTTTGTTCTTCAATTAATTTTTTCAAGTTGTCTAGCGATAATTGTTGTAATAATTTTTCTTGATCTTCTGGATGAATAAATTTTTCCACTATTTCTTTAAGTCCATTTTCATAAATTCCTTCGCTAGCACTTCCAAAATAAGTAATACCTTCTTTTAAATTATTTAAATCATAACGCCCTGTTGCGATATTAATATTAATTGCAACATCATAAGAAGCAGCTGTAATTTGATTTAGCTTCTTTTCTCGTGCTTTTATATCTTGCGCTTGCGTAACTAGTAAGTGCTGTCTTTCATAATCTTTTGTCACATCATAAATAACGCGAATCTCATAACGTTTTTTCTTTTCTTTAAGTGGATATATTTTAACTCTAAACCTTTTTACATTGCTAGGATCACTAATTGGACGATATGAAAACATTTGACTAACAAATTCAGTTTCTCCGTCCCATTTTCTTAATTCTTCTTTAATTATTGGTATTTCAAAAATTTCATCAATCATTTTTTGTGTTTTTTCTTCATCTTCTTCCTCAACATTATTTAAAACACTATTAACATTTTTGGTCATATATACAGGTTTTTCTGAACCTGCTATGTATAAAAGATAAATTGTATCTGCATTTGCCAATAGAGAATTCAACAACTTACTTTTGTAGTGCATCTCTTTAATTTTGGAACTAGTTTTATATAAATAAACAAAATATACAATATTAGCAATCAATATAAATAAAAATGCAGTACGCACAAGCCTTTCCCCAGAAGGTCCAAAAGCAATTAAATTTACATCTCCAAAGACAAAATATGAAAATAATGCAACTAATAATAACAATAATACTAAAGCAACTTTTTTCATAACTTTACTTTCCATAAACATATCCCCCTACTTAAAATAACTCTCTTTCTTCAATTTCTTCTTTAAAACGATATAATTTAGCTGGTCTTCCTGTATAACCTTCATTTTTATAACCTGTATCCTCAATTAGACCCAGATTAATAAATTTTTTTCTAAAATTACGACGATCTAATTTTTTATCCAAAATTTGTTCATATACTCTTTGTAACTCTGGTAATGTAAAATCACTTGGAAACAGTATTTTTAAAAAATTACTATTGATTAGTTTTGTTTTTAAATTTTCAATTGCTTTTTTAACAATTTGTTCATGATCATAAGCCATTTTCGGAATAGCTGATATGCTAAACCATTCACTTTCAACAGTATCTGGAATTTCTTGTTTTAATTCAACACTTATACTATCAATTAAACCAATAAAAGTCACTGCGATAACTCTTCTGTCAATAATTCTAGTTGGGGTACTAAAGACTTGACTTTGCTCAATAAATAAATTATCAAAGCCACAATTTTCTAATACATAGTTTTCTATATTTTCTTCCGCAGTTTCATCAGTACCTACAATACTTCCTGGTAACATCCAATAACCTTTGTAAGGATCATTTTTTTTCTTAAATAGAAGTATTTTTACAACCCCTTTTTCAACAGTAAAAATACTAATTAATGTTTCAATAATATTGTAACTAGCTTTGTTATAATCTTTCATACTCACCCGCCTTTGTGTTTACCTTACACACTAATTATATTATTTTTTTAAACTTTAGTCAATAGTTTAGCAAAATCAATTCTATACTGAAAAGAGATTGACAAATATTAATTTAAAAAAATTTTAAATACTGCATGCATATACATAATAAAATCAAAATAACTAACTTAAGTAAATGATTATTGTCTAAAGCACATTTGTGTAAATAAAATTTTTTTCATAATATAATTATCAAAAATTTTTATTTGTGCTAACGTGTAGATGAAAGGAGAAATTATAATGAAAAATAAAGATCGGATTATTAAAAAAATAAGAGGTGATATTTTTGGACTTATGAGTTTGATTCAGTTAGACAAATATTTGCTTGAATATGCAACTGATCCACAAGAAAAAGAAGCTTCAGCTCAAAAAATGGTTCTATAATATTTGGTGTAAATAACCTCCTACACCTTCTTTTTATTACATTCAAAAGAAATATAGTCAATTGAAATTGGGGATAATCCATTTGTTTTTTTAAAGCTGAAATTTAAATTTTTTCATTGTCTATTTTCTTTCGTTTGTAAAAATAATTCGGTTAATCATGATCGTTTTATTTCTTGTACTACTAAACATTCTATAGCTGTTGATTTAATTAACAAAAGAAGTAAAAAATTATATTAACTTTATCTTCCTGCTATTCTTTCTTTTGATGATTTTAAATTTATTCAATCTACTTTTTTGCTATGAGTTTTCATTTGTATGTAGGCAAGTAATACCTAAAATTGATATTGTTGAAAATTGGCGACTTCATAGTTTATTAGCCTACTTTTCCTATTATATGTTTGAAACTAGATCTAATGTTAAAGATATTGTTATATAAATCTATACTACCTACCATTTTCTTATAAATAAAATTTGATTTACAAAGATATATTTTCATCAAAAATAGAAGCATAAATTTTTATGCTTCTTTTATTTTAGCATAGAATTTGATTTATTCCATTATTTGAGAAGGACCAAAAAAAGGAGCTTTTTGCCCCTCTATTCTAATAATTCCTGTTCTAATGCTTCTAGCGGTTCTTCAGTTAAATATGGTTTTTCCAATTTATAATCGACATTTCGATATTTTTTAGCCCCTGTACCAGCAGGTATTAGTTTACCTACAATTACATTTTCTTTTAAACCGTCTAAATGATCGACCTTACCATAAATTGCCGCATCTGTTAAAATTCTTGTTGTTTCTTGGAAAGAGGCAGCTGATAAGAACGAATCTGTTTCAAGAGATGCTTTAGTAATACCTAATAATACTGGTTTACCTGTTGCTGGTGTCTTTCCTTGAAGTATTAATTCTTTATTAACTTTTGTAAATTCTGCCATATTAACTAATGTTGCTGGTAAATATGTTGAGTCTCCTGGATTAATAATTTTAATCTTAGAAATCATTCTTCTTGCCATTACCTCAATATGCTTATCACTTATATCAACACCTTGCATACGGTACACTTTTTGAATTTCAAGCAAGATATATAGTTGGACTGTAATTGGATTAGTAACAACTAATAATTCTTTAGGATTAATTGCACCAAGAGTTAAACGTTGACCTGCCTTAACTTCTTCTCCTTCTTGAACTATTGGTTTCATATGATAATAGGTTGTATGTTCTCTTGTTTCTACCTCATTAGTAATTGCAATAATATAATTTCCATTATTTTCAGTGATTTTTGTCACTTTACCATTAATCTCAGCAATCGTTGCTTTCTTTTCTGGATTACGCGCTTCAAATAATTCTTGAACACGTGGAAGACCTTGAGTAATGTCTTCTCCGGCAACACCACCAGTATTGAAAGTACGCATTGTTAACTGAGTACCTGGTTCTCCAATTGATTGTGCTGCCATAATTCCAACTGCTTCACCAATTTCAACTACTAATCCAGTTGCTAAATTTCGACCATAACATTTTTGACATAATCCTTTTTCAGTTTTACATGTAAGTACACTTCTTATTGGCACTTCAGTAATACCAGCTTCAATAATTTTATCGGCTAATTGTTCAGTAATATAAGTATTTCTTTCAGCAATTACTTCTTTTGTCTTAGGGTGAATAATTTTTTTATTGGTATAGCGACCTACAATACGCTCATATAAAGATTCGATGACTGTTCCATCACTTTCATTAATGAATGCCTTAGCAATAATACCTTGTTCTGTTTTACAATCTTCTTCTTTGATAACAATGTCTTGACAAACATCAACTAATCTTCTTGTCAAGTAACCAGCATCCGCTGTTTTTAGCGCTGTGTCAACCGCTCCTTTACGGGCACCGTGAGTAGATATGAAAAATTCGGAAATTGTAACACCTTCTTTAAATGAAGAAGTAACAGGAATCTCTATATATCCTCCGGTAGGTTTACCGAAAAGTCCACGCATACCAACTAGCTGCGTATAACTTTTAATATCACCACGTGCTTTAGATAACATCATCATCGAAATAGGATTAAATCTATCCTCGTTAACAATTTGTTTCAACTCATCAGAAATTTTATCAACCGCATCAAGCCAAATTTTTGTTACTTGCTCATGCCTTTCATCTTCAGTAATTAAACCTCGGCGGTGCTGTTTATTGATAAGGTCAACTTTTTCTTGACATTCTTTTAATAAATCTTTTTTGATATTACTTTCATGTAAATCTGAAATTGATATTGATATTCCTGACTTAGTTGAATATTTAAATCCTAAATCTTTCATTTTATCTAACATCACAGATGTTTCAGTAGTGTGGTAACGTTTATAATTTTGAGCGATTATTTGACTTAAATCACCATTGCTCAAAGGATCTACTAAAGGCATTTCTTTAATTTTTTCTGGTATGTTTTCACCACTAGCAATGAAAAATTTATTAGGCGTAAATTTTTCAATATTTTCTTTACTACCTTCATTAATGTATTGATATGAATCAGGAAAGATTTCATTGAAAATAAGTTTACCAACAGTCGTTACTAAATATTTATCTTTTTGTTCGTCTAAAAATACTTTATATTTAAATGATCTTGCCGGAACAGCAATTCTTGTATGAATACCAATTTCATTTCTTTCGTAAGCCATTAATGCTTCATTCGGATCTTTAAACACTCTTCCTTCGCCAGGTTCGCCAGCTTTTTCAATTGTTAAATAATAATTACCTAAAACCATGTCTTGTGATGGTGTAACAATTGGTTTTCCATCTTTTGGACTTAAAATATTATTTGCACCTAACATTAAAATTCTTGCTTCTGCTTGAGACTCTTCACTTAAAGGAACATGAACTGCCATTTGATCTCCATCAAAATCCGCATTAAATGCTGCACACACTAGTGGGTGAAGTCTAATTGATCGGCCAGCAGTTAATTTGGGTTGGAAAGCTTGAATTCCAAGTCTATGTAGTGTTGGCGCGCGGTTTAATAACACAGGATGTTCTTCAATTACTTCTTCAACAATATCCCACACTCTTGGATCTTGATTTTCAATCATTTTCTTGGCTGCTTTAATATTTGTTGCTATTTCTTTGTCAACAAGCCCATGAATAACATGAGGTTTAAATAGTTCAAGCGCCATTTCTTTTGGAATTCCACATTCATACATTTTTAGATTTGGTCCTACAACAATAACAGAACGACCAGAATAATCAACACGTTTTCCAAGTAAGTTTTGTCTAAATATTCCTTGCTTACTTTTTAACATACTACTTAAGGACTTAAGCGGACGATTCCCCGCACCAGTTACATTTCTTCCGCGACGACCATTATCAAACAGTGCATCTACTGCTTCTTGTAACATTCGTTTTTCATTTTGAATAATAATAGATGGTGCATCAAGTTCTATTAATTTTTTTAAACGATTATTACGGTTAATAACTCTTCTGTATAAATCATTTAAATCACTTGTTGCAAAACGTCCACCATCAAGTTGAATCATTGGTCGAAGATCTGGCGGAATAACAGGAAGTACATCCAAAATCATCCATTCTGGACGGTTTCCAGATTCTAAGAATGCATTTAAAACATCTAATCTTTTTATTAAACGTGAACGCTTTTGTGAAGATGTATCTTTAATCTGCTCAATTTCGGCTTTGATTTCTGCAACTTCTTTTTCCAAATCCACTTCTTTTAAAAGTTTTTTAATTGCAGCCGCACCCATACCTACTTTAAATGTATCACCATATTTTTCATAATAAGTGCGATACTCCTTATCAGAAATAATTTGTTTTTTCTCTAAAGGAGTAGGGCCTGGATCTAATACGACATATGAAACAAAGTATAAAACTTCTTCCAAATCACGTGGGGACATATCAAGAACAAGCCCCATTCGTGATGGAATTCCTTTGAAAAACCAAATGTGTGAAACAGGAGTTGCAAGTTCAATATGTCCCATACGTTCACGGCGAACTTTAGTTCTGGTAACTTCAACTCCACATCGATCACAAATCACATTTCGATAACGAAGGCGTTTATATTTTCCGCAGGCACATTCAAAATCTTTAGTTGGTCCAAAAATTTTTTCGCAAAAAAGCCCATCACGCTCTGGTTTTAATGTACGATAGTTAATAGTCTCGGCTTTTTTTACTTCCCCATAAGACCATGATCTTATTTTTTCAGGTGAGGCAATTCCAATTTTTAATCCTTCAAAACTATTTACATCCATTATTCCTCAACCCCTTCGTTAGATTCTTTGTTTTTAGAAATTCCCTCTATTTCATCAATATCATCATCTTCTTCGTCAATATCTTCATCATCAATATCATCTTCGTCAATATCTTCTTCATAATCTTCTAATTGTTCATCATCTATTTGGTTATTTTCACTCTCTTTATCCAAACTTTGTTCTAACTCTTCAGTAGTTAAAAACGGATCTTTTTCCATTGCTTCTAATTCCTTTAAATCATGGAATTTTCTATCTTCTGTAAGAACAGTTATATCTAGTCCTAAAGCTTGAAGTTCTTTAATTAATACCATAAATGATTCTGGCATGCCAGCATTTGGAATTGGTAATCCTTTAACTAATGCTTCGTATACTTTAACACGACCAATAACATCATCTGATTTAACAGTAATCATTTCTTGTAAGATGTTGGCTGCACCATAAGCATACAATGCCCATACTTCCATCTCACCAAATCTTTGACCACCAAATTGTGCTTTTCCACCTAACGGTTGTTGCGTTACTAGTGAGTATGGTCCAGTTGAACGAGCATGTAGTTTGTCATCAACCATATGGTGTAATTTTAGCATATACATTATTCCAACACTTACTTGATTATCAAACGGCTCTCCAGTTCGACCATCATAAAGAGTGGTCTTACCAGATTCATCTAGTCCAGCTTCTTTTAATGCTTCAATAATTTCTTCTGGTGTCGCCCCTGAAAAAGCTGGAGATGCCATATGAATACCTAATTTTTTAGCCGCCATTCCTAAATGAAGCTCTAGAATTTGTCCAATATTCATACGTGACGGAACACCAAGTGGGTTTAAAATTATGTCAACCGGCTCTCCTGTTTCTAAAAATGGCATATCTTCTTCTGGTAGAACAAGTGAGATAACCCCTTTGTTTCCGTGACGTCCAGCCATTTTATCTCCGATTGAAATTTTTCGTTTTTGGGCGATATAAACACGAATAATTTTTGATACTCCAGCTGGCAGTTCATCTGTGTCTTCCTTAGTAAAGACTTTTACATTATGAACAATACCACCACCACCATGTGGAACTCGAAGAGAGGTATCTCTTACTTCACGTGTTTTTTCCCCAAAAATAGCATGCAATAGTTTTTCTTCCGCGGTTAGTTCAACCATTCCTTTTGGGGTAACTTTACCAACTAAAATATCGTCATCTTTAACTTCAGTACCAATTTTAATAATTCCATTTTCATCTAGATTCTTACGAGCCTCTTCACTAATATTTGGAATATCTCGCGTAATTTCTTCAGGACCTAATTTCGTATCACGACATTCAATTTGATAATCCTCGATGTGGATCGATGTATAAACATCATCTTTAACTAATCTTTCACTAATAATAATCGCATCTTCGTAGTTGTATCCTTCATAATTCATGAAAGCAACAACAACATTTTTACCAAGCGCCATTTCTCCTAAATCAGTACTTGGCCCATCAGCAATAACCATATCTTTTTTAACTTCATCGCCAACTCTTACGATTGGGCGTTGTAAATAACAAGTACCGTTATTACTTTTTTCAAAACCATTTAAATGATAAACATCTTTACCACCAACAGTCTTAACAATAATTTTGCGAGCATCAACGTATTCTACAACACCATCAGCTTTAGCAATAACTACCGCCCCTGAATCACGTGCAGCAATTGCTTCAACACCAGTACCAACAAGTGGAGCTTCACTTTGTAAAAGCGGTATTGCTTGGCGTTGCATGTTGGCTCCCATTAAAGCGCGTTTACCATCATCGTGTTCCAAAAAAGGAATACCACTAGTAGTAATTGATATAACTTGTTGTGGTGAAACATCCATGAAATCGACTTTATACTTATCAACCATAACATTCTCATCACGATAACGTACAGGCAATCTTTCTGGTACAATTTCACCATTTTCATTAACTTCGATTGTTGCTTGTGAAATATAATAATCTTGTTCTTCATCTGCAGTCATATAAACGATCTCGTCGGTTAATTTAGCATCAACCACACGGCGATACGGCGTCATGATAAATCCGTATTCATTTACTCGCGCAAAGCTTGCAAGTGCTGTAATAAGACCAATATTTTGCCCTTCTGGAGATTCAATTGGACATAAGCGACCGTAATGTGATGGGTTAACATCACGCACCTCCATACCGGCACGATCTCTAGAAAGACCTCCAGGTCCAAGAGATGATAAACGACGTTTGTTAGCTAACTCAGCAATTGGGTTAGTTTGATCCATATATTGTGATAACTGACTACTACCAAAAAATTCTTTAATCGCTGCTGTTAGCGGTCGGATATTAATTAATGATTTTGGTGTCACTTCTGATGCATCTTGCGTTGACATGCGATCTCTAATAACACGTTCAATTCGACTCATACCAATTCTAAATTGGTTTTGCATTAATTCCCCTACTTGACGCACACGACGATTAGATAAATGATCAATTTCATCAAAATTTCCAATACCTTCTAAAAGATTTAAATAATATGAAATAGTAGCGTAAACATCGGAAACGGTTAATCTTTTAATATCTATTTCTTGATCATTTCCAATAACTTTAACAACTTTATCCGGATTATTTTTAGAATATACTTTTACTTCTTGAATCCGATTATAATTATCTAATTCTTCATTAATTAAAACTTCTTTTACACCATATCCATTTTCAAAAATTGGCTTTAATTCTTTCAACACTTCCTTTGTAATCAAAGTTCCTTCTTCAAAAAGAGTCTTACCATCAACAATGATGTTTTCAGCTAAAGTACAACCCAACAATCTTTCGGTAATATTTAATTTTTTATTAAACTTATAGCGTCCAACTTTTGCCAAATCATAACGAAAAGAATCAAAAAATCTAGTGATTAATTGATTTTTTGCACTTTCTAAAGTTGATGGTTCTCCTGGCCTTAATTTTGAATGAATATCAATTAATGCTTCATCTGTATTTTTATTAGTATCTTTAGCTAAAGTTTTATTTAAATATTCACTTTCACCAAATACATCCTTAATATCTTCATCATTAGAAAGACCAATTGCTCGAAGCAAAGTGGTAATTGGTACTTTTCTTGTTCGGTCGATTCGAACATATAAAACATCACGAGCATCAGTTTCATATTCTAACCAAGTACCACGTGCAGGTATAACTTGCCCATTGATATACACTCTTCCACTTTTTTTATCAACTTCTTTAACATAATAAACACTTGGAGATCTTACTAATTGTGAAACAATTACTCTTTCTGACCCATTAATAACAAACGTTGCTGTTTCTGACATTAAAGGCATATCTCCTAAGTAGATTTCTTGCTCTTTAATTTCCTCTGTTTCATGATTAAATAAGCGTGCTTCAACCTTAAGTGGCGCGGCATAAGTTGCATAGCGCTCCTTACATTCTTTAATTGAATAACGTGGTTTTTCAAAATAAAAATTGCCAAACTCTAATGAAAAATTACCTGTAAAACTTTGAACCGGAAAAATATCTTCAAAAACTTCTTTAATTCCTTCTGTAATAAACCATTCATACGATTTTTTTTGAATCTCTAATAAATTTCCTAGCTCAATTGCATTTTTAGATTTTGCATAATTTCTGCGTTCACGATGGTCGCTAAACTTTTGAACAGTATAAGACACTATTTCTCACCCCTATATTTTATTTACCCGAAACCATTTTCACACAAAAAATAAAATGGATTACCAAGTTACAATTTTATCAAATCGATGTCAATTTGTCAACAATTTTAAAGTATATGATAAAAAACAAATTTTATAATAACATAACTTTTATACATTTTTTACCATCCGACAACTCTTTTATTAAAATATTCTACTAAATTTGATGGATTAGCAACAATTACTTTTTTTCACACCAAAAATAGTACCTTTTCATTAACAACGATTATATCTATCATTTCATTACAAATATATCAATATGTTTTATTTATAAATAAATTGTTAAAAAATACTTTATTTTGTTAATTTTTAAAATTTCAAATAATTATTGTCCAAAGTTCAACTTTTATATTTCGAAAACCACCGCTATAAGCTATAAATAAATGTTTTTAACCGTAAATAATAACTTTTTGTCATTTTTTATTTTGTTCAACATTCAATAATTTTACCTCTTATTTCTATCCCTTTTATAGACGGTAAAAGCCCATACTAAGAAATTAGTATAGGCTACAAAAATATTATTTAATTATTTTAACTCGATAGTTGCGCCAGCTTCTTCCAGCTTAGCTTTTAATTTATTTGCTTCATCAGCATTTACTTTTTCTTTTACAACGCCACCTTTATCAGCAATATCTTTCGCTTCTTTTAATCCTAGTCCAGTTATCTCACGAATTATTTTAATAACTGCTAATTTATTAGCACCAGCTTCTTTAAGCACGATATCTACTTCAGCTGGTCCTTCTTCTGCTGCTGCAGCTCCTCCGGCTGCTGGTGCAGCAGCAACAACTACGCTAGGATCTACTCCAAACTCTTCTTTCATGGCGTCTACTAAATCTTTAAGTTCAAGAACTGTCATTTCTTTTAATGACTCCATAATTTCTTCTTTAGTTAATTTTGCCATTATAACTCCTCCTTCTTATTTTCTTCTAATTTTTTAGCATACAAATCAACACAAATAGCGAAATCTCTGACAACACCCATTAAACCATATGCAAATTGGTTTAGTAATGTATCTTTTGAAGGTATTTTTGCAAGTTCTTTTAATGTGTCAAGACCAACTATTTGACCTTCAACAATGCCAACTTTCATCTCAAGGGTGTCATGTTTTTTTGCAAAGTCATTTAAAACTTTAATCGGTGCGACCGCATCAGGACCAAAAAGAATTGCTTTTGGACCCTCTAAATAATTTTCTAAATCAATATTTAAATTATTAAGTGCTCTTCTTGTTAAAGTGTTTTTATACACTTTAAACTCTGAATCTATTTCTTTTAGAGCTTTTCTTAGTTCTGTTAACTCAACTACTGATAATCCACTATAATCAAAAAAGACAACTGACTGCGCTTCTTTTATTTTTTCAGTAATTTCATTAACAATTGTTTTTTTCTTTTCAATTACCTTTGGGTTTGCCACCTTGCACCTCCTTATACTAAAAACTACTACGGGCACAAATGTCCGTAGTAGTTGAAGTCTTAAATTATTCCCATTTAAGTCCTCGGTAGGATTTTTACACCCTATGGGTCCCTACTGTCTACGGCACTTGTGCAATTAAATACAATTTAATTATAACAAATTATTAATTACATGTCAAAGCTATTTGGATCAATTTTAATTCCTGGCCCCATCGTTGATGAAACGGTAACACTTTTAATATATTTTCCTTTAACAACTGATGGTTTGCTTTTTATAATAATATTCATAAATGCTTCTAAATTTTCTAATAATTTATTTTCATCAAATGATACTTTACCAATAATAACATGAACATTTCCATAATTATCAGTACGATATTCAATTCGTCCTTTTTTGATATCATCAATTGCTCTTTTAACATCAGTTGTAACAGTTCCTGTTTTAGGATTTGGCATTAATCCTTTTGGTCCTAAAATTTTACCAAGTTTACCTAATTCAGGCATCATTTCTGGGGTTGCAATAATTATATCAAAATCAAACCAATTTTCTTTTTCGATTTTTTGTAATAAATCAGTATCTCCAACATAATCAGCACCAGCTTCTTTAGCAACCTTCGCTTGTTCACCTTTAGTAACAACTAAGATTTTCTTTGTTTTCCCAGTGCCATGTGGCAATACCACTGCACCTCTTAATTGTTGTTCTACTTTTTTAGTGTCAAGATTTAAATTTAATGCTAATTCGACTGACTCATCAAACTTAGCAGGTGCTATTTCTTTTACTAATTTTATAGCTTCTTCTTTCGAATATAACTTATTTTTATCAATTTTAGATAAAGAATTTACATAATTTTTACCTTTTTTCATTTCTTAACCTCCTTCTGTGGTATATGCGGACTTAATCCTCCCACATTGGGCAACAGTTTAACCTATTTTTACGCCCATATTAATGGCAGTTCCTTCAACAATTTTAATTGCATCTTCAATAGTATATGCATTTAAATCAGGCATTTTAATTTCAGCAATTTCTCTAATTTGATCATGTGTTAAAGTTCCAACAATATCTTTTGAACCAGTAGCTGAACCAGAATTAATTTTCGCATACTTTTTAATCAAAAATGATGTTGGCGGAGTTTTAACTACAAAGTCAAAACTTCTATCTTCATAAACAGTAATTTCTACTGGTGCAACATCACCAATTTTATCTTTAGTAGCATCATTGAATTTAGTACAAAACTCTTGTAAGTTAATCCCAACTGGTCCCAAAACAGTACCTACTGGTGGTGCTGGCGTTGCTTTCCCTGCCGGAATTTGCAATTTTATTTTTTTCATCACTTTTTTTGCCACGAAAAACACCTCCTATTTTTTTTCGCGTTGTGGTCCAAATGCGAGTATATATGTCCGCGCTCCCACGTTTTTTAACTACATCAAAAATATAGCTATTTAATAATAACACATTTTTTTTATTTTGTAAACTATGCTTTTTCAATATCAGCAAGCGATATTTCAACAATTGTTTCTTGACCAAACAAATCCAAAGCAGCTTCTATTTTTTGGTTTTGTAAATCAAAACTTTTAATTTTCCCAAACATATTAGCAAATGGCCCTTTAATAACTTTAATCATATCTCCTTCTTTTAAATCACTACCAATTTTTAATCTTGTCATTCCCATGCTACCTAATATTTTATCGACTTCTTTATTAGTTAGGGGAAATGGTTTGGCACCTTTTCCTGATGAACCGATAAATCCAGTAACACCTGGAGTGTTACGTACAACAAACCATGATTCGTCTGTCATAATCATTTCCACTAGGATATAGCCCGGAAACATTCTTTTTTGTTTTTCTTTCTTAGCTCCATCTTTTATTTCAATTTCTGTTTGTTCCGGAACAACCACTCTAAAAATGTAGTCTTCCATTCCCATTGAACTCGCGCGCATTTCTAGTTTTTCTTTTACTCTTTTTTCGTGACCTGAATAAGTATTTACTACATACCATTCTTTTTTCATTATCTCACCCATGTTTTTAATGTTGCTAAAACAATGTCAATTATCATAAAGAAAAGCGCGAAGAAGATAATAAATGAAATTGTAGCTATTGAATATGTAGCCATTTCCTTTTTATTTGGCCATCTTACCTTTTTCATTTCCTTTTTAACGTCCTTTAAAAATTCAATTATTTTTTTCATCCCACACCACCTTATTATTATATGTTTTTTTCAAAATAAAAAACACTCTTTCGTGTCACCATAACTTTACCATATTTTTAGTATTAATGTCAACTATTTTTGCATGAATATGCATGTTTTTAAGCAAAAATTGTGAGGAACCTAAAAGTTACCCACTTTAACAAAATTTAATTTGCAATAAACAAAAGCATTATTAGTTGAAATTATTGGTATATTAAAGATACATAGTTCATAAACATTTAAACTATCCAATCAAACATATTTACAACGATATAAAATGATTATATTTAAAATTAATTTTTTATTTTGGGATCTCTAATCTGCTTTTTTAATTTTCAATGTCACTAATATTGCTTGGCGTTTATCAAACCGTGAGATAGATATTTTATCTTTCCATAATCGCAATAAATACATCATTGTTACTACCTCCAAATTTTATACCCATTATATATCTACCATCACTTTTCTATTATAATAAAATAATTAATATCACTATAACAAAAAACTTTTATCTTTGAACATTTAAGATACATCTTTTTTTAGTATGCTCAATTAACATAAAATAATTATTCCTTGTAGCATATTTTAATCATAAAAAAAATGACTAATCTAAATATTTAGTCATTAATTTCATCATTTGATTAACTTGTTTTTGACTTGGTGTTCTACCCATTTGTTGCATCATTGCTTTAATCATTTGTTCATTTATTGGTGGATTTTTTTTCATATATTTTTTCATATAATTTCGGGCGATAAAAAACCCAATTACAATACCAGCAATTAAGCCTCCTAATACTTTTAATAAATCAAGTAAAAATAATCCCCAATCCATTATATCATTCCTTCCGTATATTAATTTTACTAAAATATTTTTTATTTATCAAGTAGTTTATTAATTATATTCAATTTCTTGACTTTTTTGCATACTCAGCCAAAAATAATCATGATTATCAAAATCACAAACCAATATTTTTTTATTATATAAATTTAGCATCCTAAAAAAATATGGCAAATTACGGTTACTCATAATTACAATAGTTGGATAACTTAATTCCATTAAACTTACTTCCCCATTTTTCTTATATAAATATTTCTTACCATTCTGCTGAAGATGGGGCAAATGATTTAAATAATTTGCCAAAATATCTACTTGAAATGGAAGGCAAAGTTGTTCAAACAAAGAGATAAGATAATTTATATTATTTTTCTTGTTTTTATATATTTGATACAAATTAATATATAATCCTTTTAAATCATTATTATATGTTTTAATTATTTTATCTTTAATAACAAACAAGTAATACTTTCGCATTAAATCACCCACATCATTATAAAATACATTCGTGCCTAAATATGTAGAATTTTATTCTTAATTTTATAAATTTGAAACTAAATAAATAGGTTTTTTTGACAAAATAAAAGAAGCATAAAATTTATGCTTTCAATAGATATTTATCATAAGATTTGAAATTCCAAACTATTTAACAAAAACTCTTTTATATTTATTAAAAAACCGCAAAATAGCGGTTTTTTGTTATTTTGAGGTCCAACTCCCCTGTTATTTTTCAGGGTACTATGGCAAGGAGTGAAATAAAATGAATATAGAACTAGTCCAACTCCCCTGTTATTTTTCAGGGTACTATGGCAAAGAAAGGAGAAATGAATATGGAAAAAAAGTCCAACTCCCCTGTTATTTTTCAGGGTACTATGGTTCAACTTTCATTTCTTGATTATTTTATCATAAAAAAATGTTATTTTCAAATTACAATGTATTGAAGAAGCACTATAAAATCAATAAACAATACCTAAGAAGATGATCCATCTATTTTTTGACTTAAATTTTAAATGTCATCAATTATTTCTACTGTTTCTTCTTGTTTTGATAACTCCAATAACTCAATAACACGATTTTTTATCTTTTCAAAAGTAAAATCACAATAATCTAAAACCTCATCTTTTGTACCACTAATTCCAAATTTATCAACTGTAATTAAGTATTTTGGATCATCTACAAAACGGTGCCAACCAAAAGAAGAACCAGCTTCGATAACAATTTTTTTTACATTTTTAGGTAATATACTTTCTTGATATTCTTTTGATTGTTCTAAAAACAATTCCATTGATGGCATGCTTACAACGTGGCATCTAATACCATATTCTTTATATAAAGAAAGAACCACTTGAATGGCAACTTGTACTTCACTGCCAGTTGCAATAAGAATGCCGTCATTTTTATTTGGATCACTCAAAACTTGATATGCCCCATATTTAACATTTTCTGCTTTAGTGGAAGGAAGTGTTTCTGTTTTATTTCTTGATAAAACTAGACAACTAGGATAACTATGATTCAATATTTCATGCCAGCATCCTACTAATTCATGAGCATCTGCTGGTCTAAAAACTCTTAAATTGGGTATTGACCGAAGCATTGCTAATTGTTCAATTGGTTGATGGGTTGGGCCATCTTGTCCAATATTTATTGAATCATGAGTATAAATATAAATAACCGGCAAATTCATTAAAGACGATAAACGAATAGCTGGTTTTTGATAATCCGCAAATGATAAGAATGTTGAACCAAACGGACGAAAACCAGCTAAAGCAAGACCATTCATAATAGCCGCCATAGCATGTTCACGGACACCAAACCAAATATTGCGCCCATTATAATTATCTTTAGTAACATCTGGTTTTTGATATAAATATGTTTTAGTAGAACTAGCCACATCAGCACTACCACCAATAAGTGTAGTAACTGTTTCTGATATTTTTTGCATTATCTTACCATTCATATCTCTTAAAGCATCTTTTTCATTGTCTAAAAAATCCCAATTTAATCTTGTTAAATCATAAGTGAATCGACTATTCAAAATATTATTAAATAAGTTATAATCACCACTATATTTTAGATCAACATATTTTTTATAGCTATCATCCCAGTTATAAAAATATTTTCGATAACGTTTACTTATAGATTGTCTTACATGATTCAGGATGTCATCAGGTACATAAAATGTATCTTCTGAAACATTTAAAAGTCGTTTTAATTTTTTTGTTTCCGCATCACCTAAAACACTTCCATGTACCTTATTAGTACCTGCTAGGCTTGTTCCTGCACCAATAATAGTTTTTACTTCAATAATAGTAGGTTTATTTGATGCTTTTGCTCGATTAATAGCCCTATCAATTGCATTGATGTCTTCTCCATTTTTCACAAACTCTGTATTCCATCCCATGGCTTTAAAACGATCCAAAACATTTTCAGAAAAAGTATGATTAGTCTCACCATCTAAACAAATATCATTTGAATCATATAAAACAATTAAATTATTTAAACCTAGATGTCCTGCTAAAGATGCTGCTTCATAAGAAATACCTTCCATTAAATCTCCATCACCGCAAAGGACATATACTTTATAATCAATAACTGGTTTCTTAACGTTTGACCCAAAAATTTTTTTATCATTAGGTAATATAAATTTAGAGGCATTGATTTTACTTCCCAGTGCCATTCCAACAGCCGTTGCTATACCTTGCCCAAGTGGTCCGGTAGTCATATCAACTCCACTTGTAACACCATATTCTGGATGTCCTGGGGTTTTGGAATGTGCTCTTCTAAAGTTTTTTAAATCATCAAGTGTTATATTAAAACCTGCCATATATAACATTGCATACAATAATGCAGATCCATGCCCTGCTGACATAACAAAACGATCACGATTTATCCAATTAGGATCAGTAGTACTAAAATTTAAATGGTTTTTGTATAGAGTATAAATTATCGGCGCAGCACCCAAAACTATTCCTGGATGTCCACTTCCTGCTTTATTAATCATATCAATTGCTAATGCTTTTAAATAATTTATACTCATCTGGTCATAATTAATTTTTTGTTTCATTATTTCACCCCTTAGTACCTTAGTATATTAGTATAATTCAATTATATCAAAAAAGAGGTGAATAATAAAGAATGTTTACTTGTTATTGTTAATTATTATTTCTGTTTTTTCGGATTTATCATCCATTTCCTCCATTTTCTTAATATTAACTGAATCAAAATACACAGCTACCAAAACTAATATCATGAAACTTAACATAACTTTATTTTTTAATAAATCTAGCATTCTATCCCTCCCTTGTTATCCAAATTCTATCACAAACAAATGTTCGTGTCAATAACAAAACGAACGAATGTTTGACAAAAATGTAAAATTATGTTAAAATTAAATTATATTATAAGGAGGTTGAGATTTTGAAACTTACCAGTAGACAACAAGAAATTTTACAATATATAAAAAAATACATAGTTAAATATGGTTATCCACCTACTGTAAGAGAAATTGCCAAAGCAATGGGTGTATCATCACCCGCTACTATTCATGCCCATCTTAGCAATCTAGAAGAAAAAGGAATGATTAAAAAAGAAAATTCTAAAAATCGAGCGATTGAACTTTTAGTAGAAAACGAATACTTAGATAAAAACGACGATATTGTTCAAGTACCACTTCTTGGGAAAATTACAGCAGGATCACCAATAGAAGCAATTGAAAACCCCGGTGAATATTTTGCCCTACCAACTAATTTAATACCTAACAATAAAGAAATTTTTACATTATATGTTTCTGGTGATAGTATGATTAATGTTGGAATTTATGACGGAGACATTGTAATTGTAGAAAGAACTAATGAAGCTAGAAATGGTGATATTGTAGTAGCCATGACAGATGATAATGAAGTTACTTTAAAAACTTTCTATAAAGAAAAAGACCATGTTCGCTTGCAACCAGAGAATGACAATATGGAGCCTATTATTTTAGATAATGTTTCGATTTTAGGAAGAGCAATTGGTTTATATCGAAAATTATAAAAAATATCGGAATTATGCCGATATTTTTTATTATATACTCATTTTCTAATTTCAAACTTATAGTTTTCTTTTTTATAATTTTATAATTCAAAATTTTATTTTCATGTTTATAATATTTTACATTAAAAAAAAACAATTATTAAATTGTTTTTTTATATGCCTATAAAGGCTAAATATATTAAAAATACTGTAAAAATTAAAGTCATAATCCAACCATTAACTTTATCAAATGTGGTTGATTTATATTTAACACCAAGTGCCATGGCAATTAATCCTCCACCAATTAATCCTCCAATATGAGCAGCATTATTAATGCCACTAAATGTAAATCCAATTAATAAATTAATAATAATTAATGGAATTATTTGTGATCTAATAACTGATCCTAGATAAATACGATAGTGATATCCAAAATATAGAAGTGCTCCTAAAAGACCAAAGATTGAACCAGATGCCCCAGCACTTACTCCATCAAAGAATAGCATTGAAAGTAGTGTGGAGGTAATAGCACTAAATAAATAAATGATTATAAATTTAGCTTTACCATAAAAACTTTCTAATTGCGGTCCAATAATATATAATGCATAATTATTAAATAATAAATGAAGCAACCCAATATGAAGAAAACTACTGGTTATAAGTCTATAATATTCTCCACTTCTTATTAAATCTGGGTAACTTGCACCAAAACTAATTAAAGTTGGAATATGCGTGCTTCCTTGTCCCAAAATATACATTGCCACAAAAAGCATTACATTAATTGCTATTATAATATAAGTTACTATTGGCATTTTAATTCCAAATACGTCTTCAGCCTGCCTTGCTTCTTCTTCATTTTTTTTGCTTATATCTTTTGTTAATTTAAGTAAAAGCCCTAATCCTTTTTCTTTATAATCTGTTTTTTTAGTAATCGTTGGAAAATGTGTTTTAATTATTTCGTTATTAGTTAGATCTTCAAGTTTTTTAATATTAATACACGTAATATTTTTAATATTTTTGGTTTTAAAATCAACGTTATCTCCTAAATTTAAAAAGATATTTAAAGTATTCATATTAAATGTTAACGTTTTTTTCTTAATATCATTCATAATACGAGTAGTTTTATATATATCAAAATCTAATTGTTCTTTATTATGGATATAGTTTGATGCAATACGAATAATTTGATATTCATGATCTAAATTTTCAAGCCAAATTTCGTCCTTAGCACCATGTAAAACAATTGGATTATATCCTTGTTCCGTTATGAAATAGTGCAACAACTTGAGGATTAAATCTTCTTCATTTTTCATAATTTCATTCATTATACCACCTCTTCCTTGCTATATTTTACACTCTTTATTATTTTATGTAAAGCATTTTATTTTTCAACTTTCAAACTTATTCATAATATTAATAAATTCATTTGGCAGTTCACTAGTAAATTCCATATATTCATTGGTAGTTGGATGTACAAATCCCAAAACTTTAGCATGTAAGCATTGGCCTGTTTTATCAATTGTTTTTCTTCTACCATAGACTGGATCATTTACTACAGGATGTCCAATATAATTGAAATGTACTCTTATTTGATGAGTACGACCGGTTTGTAATTTAACTTCTACTAATGTTGCATCTTTAAATCTTTTTATAACCTTAAACTGGGTAAAAGCATCCTTACTATTGATATCTGTTACTGTAAATCTTTTGCGATTACTTATATCACGTCCAATTGGAGCATCAATTGTCCCGCTATCATTATTGATTACTCCCCATACTAAAGCATAATATTTTCTTGACATTGTTCTTTCTTTCAATTGCTTTTTTAACGTTAAATGTGCTGCATTGTTTTTGGCAACAACCAAAAGACCAGTAGTATAAGCATCCAGGCGATGAACAATCCCTGGTCTTAATTCTCCATTAATATCACTTAGTTCTTTAAAGTGATATAAAAGAGCATTTGCTAAAGTTCCAGAATTTATCCCGTTAGCCGGATGTACAACCATTCCATTGGCTTTATTAATTACAACAACATCATCGTCTTCATAAACAATATCTAAATCAATTTTTTCGGGTTTTAATTTAACTTCATCATTTGGAATATTTTTAACAGTAATAACTTCATTTGCTTTTAATAAGTATTTCGTTTTCACACCTTTGTTATTAACTAAAATATCTCCCGATTTTATTAATTTTTGAATTTTTGTGCGACTTAGTTCTAATAAATCAATTAAATAAATATCTATACGCTGGTTTTCGCTATGGCTGTCAACTACAAATTTTCTCATGCAGCATCTTTCCCTCTCAATATTGAGAAAATAATTAAGCCTACTGCAACAACAATAAAGACATCTGCCATGTTAAATACTGGATAATCATATTTGAAAATATTGAAATCTAAAAAATCGATAACATAACCATAAATGATACGATCAATTAGATTACCTATTATTCCTCCAATCAACATTCCATAAGTAATAATATCTAATTTAGAAAGTTTATGGTTTTTAATAAATAACCAATAAATTAAAAATAAAGATGAAAGGGCAAAAAGAATTAGAAAAATATTACTACCTTCTAAAATACTCCAAGCAGCACCATAATTTCTAACATATGTTATTGAAAAAAAAGATTTTATTACTTCTATACTGCTAAATAAACTCATTTTACTAATAACAATGAATTTAGTTAGTTGATCAACGAATAAACATATTAAACTAATTAGCCCTATTTTTTTATACATAGAAGCATCACCATAATTATTATATCATGAATGTTTTTAATTATAAAGTTTGACAATTATTCAAAAATTAAAAAAGCATATTTAAGATATGCTTTTTGACTATTTTGCTTGGTTTAAAGCATCTTCTACAGCTTTATACAAAGCATTAATTTTAATCGTAACCCCACTTACTGAATCAGTTTCAGTTTGTTGTTCATCTTTCCACTCTAACCAATCTAGTCCTTGTTCAGCAACAATTTTGTCTTCTAAAACTTTAATTTGTTCATGCCATTCTTTACCGATTGGTGATGCAACTTTCATACCATAATCATCACCTAAAGTTTTTTTCGTTGTCAAAACCCCGTCATGTTCATAAGTAGTATCTAAAAAGACAGATTCGATTTTTCCATTTTCATCAACATACACAACGGCAGTGGCAACACTTTCTTTTCCATCATAGCTATCAGTAAAACTACCAAAGTAAGTTCCTTCTTTGTATTCTCCCATTTCTTCTACTTTGGTACATCCTGTTGCTAAAACAAGACTAATCATAATTAGCCCAACTAAGTATTTTTTCATATTATTCCTCCTACTCTACTACTTTTTATTTTCCATATAGAATTATATATCAATTTTCAAAATTTTGCAAATCATTTTTAAAATAGTTTACTAATTCTTTACTAATTATCCCTACTATTATTCCCGTTGGAATTGAAAATATTAATAACCATGGCAAATAATAAATCATATTATTATTTAAAATAATAATTGCCATAAGTACTTGTCCAATACTATGGAAAATAGAGCCAACAATACTTACTCCAACAATTGATAGTTTAGTAAATTTTTTAGTTAAAAACATCGCACCTCCACTTAATAAAGCACCCATCAAACTAAAGAAAAAAGCTTGGCTAAAAACTCCCGTTCTTAAAATTGCCACCAAAAACACTCGTAAAATGGAAATATACATAGCATCTTTAAATGAATATATATATAGGACAAACAAAATAATTGAATTTGCTAACCCAAGCTTTAAACCAGGAATATGCCCCCCAAACAAAGGAATAGAATTTTCAATAATATTTAACACAACTGCAAAAGCTAATAATAATGAAAGCCTAGCATTTTTTTGTAACTCCATATTTCACCTATTCTACTACCGCATCAAGTTCATTTGATGCTTCTATTTTTATAATTATTTTGTTTGGTAAGCAAACAATTGATTCATATGTTTCTTTAATCCATCCTTGTTTAGAACACAAATGTAGAGGGCTTATTTCTTCAACGACTCTAATTTTATCATTTTCCACTTCAATAACTACATCACCATTTTCTCCATTTACCGTATATGTTTTATTAAAATTTTGATTTAATGGAATAGTCAATAATAAATCATTTTGATAATATACTTTCGCTTCTTTGGTTCCTTCACTACTTTTCAGTTTCATAATACCAATTGTCAATGTCGAAACAATTAATAAAATAAAAATTAATTTTATATCACTTTTGTTCATATTTATCGAATCCTTTGCTTCTAATTATTTCATTATCATTAGATACCCAAATTGCCTCAACACCATCAAAGTTGTTAACAAATTCAACACCTTCATCAATAGACATTAAAAACAAAGTAGTAGTTAAGATATCGTTAAGTTTACTGTCATTTGATATTACTGTTACACTTTTCATATAATCTGCTGGGTGTAAAGTCTTTGGATTGATAATATGACTATATATTTTTCCTTCATATTCATAAAAACGTTCGTAACTACCACTTGTGGCAACGCATATATTTTCACCATTAACAATAGTTAAATTTTCATTTGGTTTAATTGGATTTTTAATCCCAATTTTATAACTTGATGGACGATACTTGCTTCCTACTAAAACATGTCCCCCTGCATTAATAACAAATTTATCAAAGCCTTTTTCCTTTAAATAATCACCTACTTTGGATGTAGCATATCCTTTTGCAACTCCACCTAAATCAATATTTGGTTTATTATTTAAAATTTGATTATTTCCTAAAAGTTTAACTTCTTTGGTTTCTTGAACAGCATTTTCCAGTTGTTCTTGGGTTGGAAGATTAGAATCCCCTTGTAAAAACTCTTTCCAAATAGCAATAACATTTCCAAATTCAATGTTAAATAGTCCGTTTGTTTTTTCTTTCCACTTTAGGCTATATTCTAGCATTTCATATAAACGATTATCAATAGTTAATGTTTCATCAGATAAATCATTATTATTTATATAATAAACATTAATTAAATTATCATAACTATTAAAACGATCTGTTAACTTATGATAATCATTGTATATTTTATCTATTTCCGAGAAAATATTTCCTAATTCTTTTTCTTTAGCATAAATTTTAACATTTATTAATGTATCCATATAAAAATAATTTTTGGAAAACATTTTTTCTGTGTTTGTAATAAAAACAACTATAATAATCGATATAATAATTATTAATGTCCCTAAAATAATATTTTTCTTCACTTCTTACCACCGTTTAAATTATAACAAATCTCGCAAATAAAATCTACTTTTAAGAGTAAATTGCAGGGTTTTAAAAATATTATGTTAAATTATTGTTGTATTATATTTGAATATCTGTTTATACAATCGATTATGTATTAAAAAATAAAAACTAGGTATCTTTTCCTAGGTTGCCTAGTTTTTTATTACATATTTATTTAATTATTTGATTTAACTAAAATTACATCCTCACCTATTTTTTCAATTTGATCCCATTTTATTTCAATTTCATCTCTTGTAGAAAACATTGATATTAAAAATTTTGTTTTTTCAATAATTAATCCATTCATTTTACCATCACTACTAATGATAATATCAATAATATTACCTATTTTTTTACCATCATTTACATTTACAACATCTTTATCTTGTAATTCAGATAATCGCATCGCACCACCTAATTAATTATATTTTTAACTATTAGAATAATGACTAATCAATCATTTTTTTTAAAGCTTCTAATCCGCTTTTTTCCAGTCTTGATATTTGAGCTTGAGAAATACCGATTTCGCTTGCTAACTCCATTTGAGTTTTTCCAACTATATACCTCGAATAAATGATGTATTTCTCTTTTTCTTTTAGTTTGGATAACGCTTCACGAAGCGCGATATGAAGTTCTTGACTATAATAATTTTTATCTTTATCACTTAATTGATCAGCCAAATAAATAGTATCTCCGCCATCATTATAAATTGGCTCATACATACTTATAGTATCTTTCATTGAATCAATAGCATTATTGACTTCAAATTCAGATAATCCTAATTCTTGGGCAATTATTTGAACTGTGGGTTCACGACCTAAAGTATTGGTTAACTGTTCTTTAACAGTTAACGCTTTATATGCTATATCTTTAATACTTCGGGCGACCCGAATACTATTATTATCTCTAAGATAGCGCTTCACTTCACCTAAAATCATAGGAACAGCATAAGTCGAAAAACGCACCTCATGTTTTAAATCAAAGTTATCTATAGCCTTAATTAAACCAATACATCCAACTTGAAATAAATCATCCATATTATCAGTTCGATTACTAAATTTTTTTAAGATACTTAAAACTAATTTCAAATTACCATTAATTAATTGTTCTTTTGCACTATTATCACCATTTTGCATCCTTTTAAATAATTCAATCATTTCCTCATTTGTTAAAACTTTAATATTCGCAGTATTCACGCCACTTATTTCTACCTTGTAGCGCGCCATAGAAAAAATCTCCTTTCATACCTATATTGGAATGTTTGGAGATTTTTTATTCATTTTAATTAATATATTTTTTTATATATCTTTGCTTTTTCTAAGTCTAAGGAAACTTTTATGTCATCAACTAAATTATTTATAGAATCTTTAAATGGCATATGTAATAGCAAAACTTTTTGATAAGGATAATTATTAACGACATTACCTATTTCTTTAATCAAATCTAACTTAGTAATAGTTTTATTTTTTTTATTAAAATCATTTACATATTTATCAATAATAGCCAGTGGCTGTTGGAAATTAAAATTAACACGACCAGTGCTTATTTCTTGTTTTGTATCTAAATATAATGTATAATTATCGGCTTTAAAATGTCCAACTAAGTGTTTGCGCAAATCATGTTTAATCCAAAAATTTTCTGGAAATTCTTGTTTTAAAGATTTAATTAACACGCGGTATAAATATTGTTCATAAAATAAATCATACATTTGATATGCATAAACATATTCATATAACTCTTCCTTTGTTTTTTTTCCTGATTGTAAAAATTTTTGAATAAATTCCTTTTGAATAAATAATAAATCCTTTAGTTGATTTTTTACTTGTTTTTTTATTTTATTATATTTCTTGTTTTTCTTTTTATTATATTCATCAAATTCAACAGTATGTTTGTAGCACTGATCCATTAAATCAAGTGTAATTTCACCTAACAATTGACTTATATGAGAAATATCTTGTGATGCGAATGTAAGTAATTGAAGTCGTTTTTCTTTTCCATAAATAAAATTATTTAATGAATCGTTTTGCATTATTTTCCCCCTTTATTCATTATATACATTAAAAATAAAATTAATTAAAAAAAGAGTATTTTATAACTCTTAATTTTTTGTTTTTAATTTGTTATTAAGCCTTTTTTCAAATTAAAAAAACCTATAAATTTTATAGGTTTAATCATTTATTTTTACAATTTCATATATATCAGCTAATTCTTTATAACTTACATTAAAGGTTTCTCCAACTTCCATAAAAGGTACCGTATTTGGACTTACCTTAATAGATAATTTATATTTATTGTTATTAGTATCAATTATGTAGTAATAAGTTGTACCATCAATAATAGCATCTTTAATTTTAGAAATTGTGATATCTTTAGTAATTAAAGTATCTGTGTCAGTTGTTGCATCATCGTTACCTAGATATTTTTGAACAACGGCTTCAATACCATCTTTAGCATCGCTTACAGCTACTTTTTGATAATCGGTAACATCAACCAAAGCATACATTTTTACTAAACCAGCGTTATCCTTAAGCGATAAAAGATAAGTTGGGGTATTATTTAAATTGATTAAAAGTGGGAAAGTTGCACGATAATTAAGATGCTGAACTTGCCCCTCGGCACTTGCCATTGCTGAATATTCTTCTGCACCAGATACTGCATAAAAAACTGTATCCTTAGTTCTTAAATTGGTTAAAATAAAACCTAAGTTTGATTCATCAGCAACAACTGATGTAATACCTGTATATAAATAAACATCATCTTTCATTACCAGATAATTATAACCTTCTGTCGTTGCAACGACACTTTTTTGACCAAAAATTGAATTCCAAAAACCTAATTTATATTTACCCCAATCATTAACTTGTTCAAGAATTAAACTAGATGGATAAACTTGGTCAATCCAACTTGGAACTTCTCCTACTTTGTATTTGGTTGATTTCCCTGTGATTGGATCTAAAACAACAACTCCTGTCACCTCAGGGCGAAGACCAACACCTGCATATTTAATAGTAGGAACTACCCAATAAGGATTACCTTCTTCATCGATTTCGAATTTTTCTGGTCCAAAAATGGTTGTTGGATAAGTAAATCTCAATTTTCGTTTTAAATTTTCATTAAATAAAGCTGAAGGCATATATTTCATACCTTTATCAAGTTTAACTAATTCAACTTTACCGTTTACTGAATTAACAATTATATACCCCTTAACTCCATTTTTACGATTGGTAAAATACTTAATAATATCAGCATATTCAAGTGGAGTAACACGCACAATTTCATTGTTATAATTAATTTGAGTATAAAGGTTTGAAACAGAAAACTGTGAAACTAATTCTGGCATCTGACCCATTACACGATCACCTAGTTTTTGGCTTGAATCTTTATCAAGAAGGGGTAATGCATTAAAATCAACTTCTGGAACATCTTTTTCAAATACACCGTCTTCTTGAATAGTAATACGATTATAATACTTACTAGCATTAAAAAATGGTGAATTAATAAGGTTAACAAACATAATCAATACAAATACTGCTACAAATCCTATGACAAAATACATTTCTTCCCATTGTTTACTATTTTTTGATTTAACTTTAATAATAATATTGTTGTTTAATTTAAATTTAGAAATTTGAACACTTACATAATAAATAGTGGCAAGAAAAATAGCAAATGGATAAAACGATGGGTCAGATAAATTTAATGGTGGCAACATAACGTAATAAAGTAATGATCCTAAAACAATAGTAATAATAAATGGTATAATTTTTTGTTTCATTAGTTCCCCCTACTTTCTTTACAATTCTAAATATAGCTGTAATGTTCTTATGTATTTATTATAACATTTTTTATATTAATTTGTAAAACAATTATGTCTTAACAATATTTTTTAATTTTTTAATAACCTTTTTTTCAATTCTAGAAATATAGGACTGACTGATATTTAAAAGTTCAGCAACATCTTTTTGTGTCATTTCTTTATTATTATACAAACCATATCTTAAAATCATAATTTTTTTATCTCGACCACTTAATTTATTTATTTCTTGATAAAGTAATTGTCTTTCCACTTCCTCTTCTAGCCCTTTGGTTACAATATTGGGATCAGTTCCAAGAATATCTTCCAAATGAAGCTCATTACCTTCGGCATCATAACTTAAACTATCTTCAAAACTAATTTCACCACGATGGCGTTTATTCTTTCTTAAGAACATCAAAATTTCATTATCAATACAACGTGATGCATAGGTTGCAAGTTTAATGTTTTTATCCAATTTATAAGTATTTATCCCTTTTATCAAACCTATTGTCCCAATACTTACCAAATCTTCTAAATCAACTTTTGTATTTTCATATTTTTTAGCTAAAAAAACAACTAGACGAAGATTATGTTCAATTAGTTTATTTCGAGCGTTTTCATCACCTTGAGAGGCTTTAATAATGAGATTTGTTTCTTCTTCACGGGTAAGTGGCTCTGGTAATTTATCAGAGCTTCCTACAAAAAAAATACTTTTTTTAATACCAAAAAGCCTTAATAAATATTTAATAATTTTTTTCATATTATCCACCCTCCAATAATTGATAGTGTAAAATACAATTTACCCCTTCCATTTCAATTTTGTCATTCATCACTCCTACTAAAAATTTAGTTTTAACTCCAACTCCTTTAATAATTATTTTGTGAGGAATAATACATTTCAGTAAGCCTTGATCATTAACAGTAGAATAAGGGATTAAAACTGTTTTTAATTTATCTATGTTATAATTTAAGTCATTTTTACTAATTAAAATAACAGGTCTTTGAAAATAAGGATCTTTCAGCTTGTTACCAGTATCTAAAAAACCAGTTAATAAAATCTTTTTAGTTTTAGTAAGATATAATTCAAGTTCATAACAATTATTATAATGATTTTTGAGCTCCTTCCCTTGTCTAACATAAGTATATAAAATAATTGGTGATAATATGACTAATAAAAAATAATTTACACTAAGACCATGATGATAAAAAACTATTCCTTCTTGTTTATATGCAAATTCAACATTTAAATAATATAAAAAACCTCCTAATAAAATGCTAGAAATATATAAGAATAAAAGATTTTTCAATGTATATTTAAAATTTTTATAACCAAAGGAGACAATAATCATAATAAAACTAATAATTACTTTAATAAAAAATAATTGTAAAGAATTAATTTTAATAAATAAAACAAAAATACTTAACGCCCCAATTATAGCACCTAATACCATTTTTCTAATTTTGGCATTTCTTCTTAAAAGCCATGAAACTGTTAATAAAAGTAAAAAATCAAAACCAAAGTTAAGAAGAAAAATAAGGTCTAAATAAAGAGTCATATTATCACCAACCAATTATATTATAAAAAAACGACACTTGATTTTGTGTCGTTTTATAGATTATCCATTTAAATTGCGAAAAAATTTAATTTAAGGTAATTTTATGTTTCAAATTATAATATATAAATCTACTTAAATATAAAGGTTTTAACCATAATAAATTTAAAATCAAGATTAAATAACTTCTTTTCTAAAATTTTTAGTTCTCCCATTTGAATTTGTGTATCAAAAATCGACCCACTGCTATCTCGCTTCCGCAGGATGGATGGCGCCATTTGTGCACCAAGCCACATCTTTCTTTTTTCTTTATTTTATTCCTGTCTCCGTGTATACTGTCCTTCGAAACAATCGGGCTTTCGCCCGACAAACCGGCACAAAAGCTTTGCTTTTGTGCCTTAAATTTCTACGGCGCAGAGGGGGCAAGAGGCGCAACCACCGGCCGGAAGCTGATGTGCGAGTACGCAGTGCCATTGCTGCCGCTGAAGCTAAACGTGCCCGCATTCGCGCCAGTGTTGAAGTTGCCGCCACGAGGGAACCAAGGATAGCTGGAGTACGGCATAAG
>JAAYMD010000023.1 GCA_012521575.1 Mollicutes bacterium | reverse complement strand
CTTTTTTTGTGGATTAAATTTGTAACATATGTATTATAACCTTACATGCGTTATAAGTAAAATTGATAAAAATAAATATAAAAATTGTTAATTAACAATTAAACCTCCATTTCTTTATGATATACTTTAATAAAATAATTTATCTTCTTCTTTTATATTCTTTTTCCTTTACTTTTACAATTACTTTAGCTAAAACTTCTCTTAATATTGATTTATCACCTGTTTTTGCACTCAAAATACATCCTTCAATTAATCTTTGTTTATCTTCTTTTGTCCATCTACTATATTCTATTTTATAATCTAAAAAAGGCTTTTTTTCTCTTATATATTCCATATACTGTCGAAAAAACTCTCGTTGAACTCTACCATTTCCTTCCCGAAATGGGTGAATAATATCAAGTTCACCATAGTAATGCGCAAGGTATGTTAATAAAGTTTCTTTATCGTTAACTTTTGACAAATCTTTTTTCATATTCATTAGAGTTTCTTTTAAATAAGGATAAATAAATTCATTACGACAAAAAGGCACTCCACCCTTACTAATATTTTCGTTTCTAATCTTCCCCGCAAATTCATATATATCTTCAAAAACATATTTATGAATATCTAAATAATGTTGAATATCAAAATTACCCGTGAAAGTTCGTAAATAAATTTGAGACAAACGATAAGTTGAATAGTCTCGTTCAACTCTTTCCAATATTTCACGATTTTTAATATCTAATTTATTAATCAAAACATCTGTGCCAGGATAACAATATTTTGATTGTGGATTTAATATTTCTTCAAAAATATCAAGTTCTTTTGTCACGTTGTTCTTCCTTTCGTTTTTCACTATGTAGTTCCACTAACTTTTTTAAAACTTTAATTGGTGGCTCTTCTTTTAATATTGATTCTTTTATTTTTTTTAGTTCCTCTTTACCAGGATAACTACCCTCTACTTCAACATTAGCACTAGACTCAGAAATTGCTTTTTCCACCTCTTTTTCCGACATACGATCACCTCTATTTCTTTATTTATTATACCATAATTCCAACTAAAAAATGCCCAATGTTTGGACATATCATTTTATTTTTTTAACTAATTGTTTATTTTTTTCATTTCTTATGGTTTTTAAATATTCTTCAATAAAAAGGGTTTTTTCTGCCAAAATTATTTCTTCATCTATACTTGTATTAAATTCAAACAAGTGACGAACTCCATTTTCATAGCGATGCGCATAAATATTTACATTACTTGTATTTCCGTCATATATTCTTTCACAATATAAATCATAATTTTTTCCCTTAACTTTCAAAAATTCATCGACTATAATATCAACAAATTTTTCCACTTTATCATCGATGTTTGTTTTTCCTTCAATAGCTTGATTTATATCCCTAAAAAAAGTATTAGTACCATACGCTCCAATAAGTAGCGCAACTTCATTGCAATTGTGTTTTTTTTCAAACATTATTCTTATGTTTTTAAAATTATAAATTGAGGATACAAGAGCATAAATAATTTCTTTTTGATTGAAAGAAAAATGCAACATAATATAAGGACAATCTCCTTCTTCATGACCTGCACAACATTGATAAGTCCCAATATTTCTTTCCCATAAATTTAAAATTAACTTTTCTAATTCTTGATGTCCCTCAGCAAAAAGTTGGGCAAAAAACTTTGGATTTTTTCTAACTTCTTCCATTTTTACATGATTCATTACTAATCCCCCTAATACACAAATACAAATTTTAGTATTGATATATTAACATTTTTAACCAGAAATGTAAAGATTAAAGCTATATATCACCCAAAAATCAATAATGAATATAATAACTATGAATAAAAGGAGGTATAGTTTTGAAAAAATTTTTTATTTTGATAATTTTCCTTGTCTTAATTGGAACAATAATTTTCTTTGTAACTAAAAATAAAGAACAATCTTTAACGAAAGTAAAAGTAGCAGAAGCAAACATCACTACTTGTCGTTTTTTTCTAATTCAATTATTACTTTTTTTAAAATCTGTTTACAAATATTTTGATCAACATTTAAACTTTCAATCATTTTTAAAATCAACATTGCCTTAATATAAGAAGCATTTTTTCTCAAAATTAATAAACCTTTTTCATCTTTGGGTAAATTAACTACAACATCCACAAAATCACCTCAATAAAAAATATGCATAAAAAAAGGGCATATTAATGCACCTTATGAATAGTTGTTTTTAATTCAATTATTTTTTTATTTTTTATTTCTGCCACAATCCAAATTAATAATGGAATAATTACTTGAAATAACGATGCATAAACACAGTAATAGCCCCTCTCAGCAAATTCTAACATTTCAATAACATTTGGATAAACGATCATAGCTAATGCCACCATAAAAAAGGAAATTGGAATTGCTATTGCCTTATAATCTTTTAAATCAAAAAGGTGTGTAATTCCTTTACAAGTTGCAAGAAGGCAAACAGCTGTTTTAGTAATACCTAATAATATAAAATTAATCATAACTATCCCTTCAATTTTGGTTAAAAATTTACCAACATTAATTAATCTAGTTGCAACATATGAAGGAAAAAACGAAATTTTCAACATTTCTGGACCAAGCAAAGTAATATTACGAATTGCTACCACTAATAATATTATCATTGTTATAAAAAGGGCATATAAAAACACTTTATAAGGGGATTCACCTCTTTGTAATGAATTAAAAAAGGTTAAAAATAAAACAACCTCAGCATAAGGAAAAGAAAACAAATAAAATGAATCGATAAGAAACTCACCTGGGGTATGATTTAAAAAAGGAAGTAAATTATCAAAATTATCAGCACCAGTATGACTAAAAATAAAACTAATAATTACAACTAAACAAATTACCCAAAATACAATCAACGACCATCTTCCCATTGTTTTTATGCCACTTTTAACTAAATAAAAAATTACAACCATCATTGATAACAACACAATTATTTGAGGTGTTTCTGTTTTTGATGATATTTGAATAAATTCCGAAAAATTTCTAAGCACTAATGCACCCAAATGAAGTGCATACCACGAAAAAAGAAAAATAATAACTTTACCAAAAAAGTTTCCAAATAAATCTAAACAAATTTCATAAATATTTTTATTGGGATATAGTTGAACAATTCTTGCGTAAATAATCACTATTGGAAATGCCCACAATGCACCTGTAATAACACTTACCCATGAATCTTGTCCCAAAACAGTGCTTCCCCCCAAAATAATTGTACTTCCTAACATAAACGTTGATAAAAGAATAATCATTTTTTTTCCAGAAACAGTTTCTGTAAGCACCAAATCACCTCACTTTATTATCGGATCTAATAAAGATTTAATTAAATTAGTAGGAGAAGGAAGAACTATATCTATTGCAATTAAAAATAATAAAATAAAACTTATTATCAAAAATGTTGTATACACCACAAATTCTTTTTTTTCTTTTTTCTTTATTAAAGGAATGTAATCAAAAAAGGCAACAACTAAATATAAAAATATAACAACTGCTAAAACCATTGAAATCCTCCTTTTATTTTGTAAAAGATGTGTTCTTAATAATCACTTTAGGATTGACCTCAACTTCAATAGTAGAAAACTTTTTATCCCAATCTTTTTTTAAATTTTCCCACAATTTAGGTTCTGTTTTATATATCTTATTACCAAATCTTAAAATATCATAAATTCCTTCTTCTTGAATTTTTTTAATGCTTTTTTCGATTTCATTTTTTAAAAATTGCTCAATTAATTTTTCCGTTTGTTGTATCCACTCTCCATCAATCTTTTGTTTTTGATTGGTAATTTCCCTGACAAGACATTGCATATTGATATCTAAAAAAAACTTTAACATATCATTTTTGTATTCATAATCAATTTTTGTTTTATTTTTATATATTTCAATTACTAGATTTGATTCATCTTCCATATTAACATTAAGAACCCCACCTTCTACTTTATCTAGTGCAAATAAAAGGTATTTTGTTTCCTCAGCAGTTAAAAAACTATGCATTTTGTCTTTATTAAAAGCAGCTGTCCCACTTAAACTAACATATTCATTTTCTTCTACCTGAACTTTTTTAAAGACAGGAAGTATTAATTCCATTCCTTCACCATTTAAAATATTTATAATTTCATATAGTTGGACTTCTGTTGAATACAAATTTGAATCTTCAACATCTTCAATTATTTCTAACATCTTGTAGGAAATAATACTATTTGTAATACCTTTAGCATTTAATAAACTTGCTGCATTTTCTTCTCCAGATATTACCACTTTTATCGTTTCTCTTACATTTTCATCTCTGATAAAAAAGTTCATAATTGCATTTAACCCTTCATTTTGCGCAATTTCACTATTAACAATAATTATTTGAGTGTGACTAAAATATAATTTACTAGAAGACGTCCTTCTTGCATCGCGTACCGCCTCTAAAATTGTCTCCCCGTTAGAAGTAACTTGGCTAACAGCTATTCCGGTTTCTTTATTTGATTTTGTTAAATCAATAACCTCGAAAGTTAATTTATAATTTTCATTTTCATCTTTATCAATTGCTAAACCTGTAACAATTGTAATTTCATCAACACCTAAATAACTCCAACAACCAGTTAAAAAAAAGGGAAAAATTGATAACAGTAAAACCAATAATCTTTTTTTCATCTAATCACCTATTTTTACCTTGTCTAATTTCATTATTTGTCAAATACCCCGGTCTTTTCACCATGTTGCGCCACCCCCTTCTAATAATTTGGTCTTTAATATCCTGTGGATTCCAACTTTCCATTCGTTCAACTTGAGAAACGCCAAATGATTTTTGGTTTAATATATTTATAATCATAATAGAAAGCCCTAAAATAAAACCTAAAAACCCTAAGAAAATAGTAAACGTAAGAATTAAAAAGCGATATATAATAACTGAAGAATTTAATTTTGGAACAAGCAAACTAGAAATTCCTGTTATTCCAACAACAATAAGCATTGGCGCCGCTACTAACTCTGCTTCTACAGCTGCTTGTCCAATAACCAATGCCCCAACAATGCTAAGTGCATCACCTACCTTAGTTGGCATTCTAATACCCGTTTCTTTTAAAAGTTCAAAAATAATCAACATCACAATAATTTCAAGTGAAGTTGGTAAAGGTGCTCCTTCACGTTCTATAGCCATATTTATAAAAAGGGCTGTAGGAATCATTTCTTGATGAAAGCTTTCTACTGCAACATAAAATGCCGGCGTACATATTGTTAAAAAAAATCCGATAATTCTAATAATTCTTGCTATTGAAGAATAATCAGCTCGTAAATAATAATCTTCTGGACTTTGGAAATTTTCAATGAAAAGAAGTGGCACTGTTAAAACAACAGGAGTACCATCAACTAATATTGCAACTCGACCCTCTAAAAGTTTTCCAACAATTACATCTGGTCTCTCCGAAGTGTGAACCCTAGCAAATGGAGAATAATTTTTATCATCAATTAATTCAAGTAAATAATTGCTATCTAAAACTGCATCAATATCTATTTTTTTTAACCTTCTAAATACTTCATTTAAAACATCTTTATTAACAACACTTTCAATATAACAGACACAAACATTAGTGTTAGTTGTTTTTCCAATTCCCATATATTTTGTTTTTAATTGTGGAGTTCGAAATTTTCTTTGTAATAACGAAATATTGACAATTAATGATTCAGTAAAACCTTCTCGAGGACCAGCTAAAATCTTTTCGCTTTCAGGCTCACTAATTGATCGATAGTCATAGCCCCTAGTATTTAAAATAATTACTTTTTTTTCTTTATCTAATAATAAAACAGTATCACCTGAGGCGATTGCTTCAACTATTTGTCGTACATCTTCACTTTTTTTTAATTCATTAACTTGCATCGTTTCGGTTAAAACAGTATCAAAAATATTTTTTTTACCTTTTAAATTTTCTGTTGAAAACGATTTAATAATATTATCATTAATAATTTTGGGATCTATCATCCCATTCATAAAAACGATATAACAAAATATTTTAGGATTAGAAGAATTAACAATTTTTCTTATTTTTAGATTTTCATTATTCTTAAAAATGGATTTTAAAAGTTTAAGATTTTCATCAATTTTTTTCGACAATTTATATTTACTTAGGTCATTATTAAATTCTTTGATACTATTTTCCAATTTTTTATTAAACTTATTTTTATTAAAAATTCCCAATAACATCACCTCAGATTATTCAAGTCTATGATTATTATTAGTTAAAATTGGTATTTTTATACAGTTTTATATATTCATATAATTTGTAAAGAAGGTGTTTTATGGATAAATTAATCGCTATTTATACAAGAAAATCTAAATATACCGGAATTGGTGAAAGTATTGATAATCAAGTTGAAATGTGCAAAAAGTTTTTAATTAACAAATATGGTAAACAAATATTAAAACAAATTGTTATCTTTGAAGATGAAGGATTTACGGGCACTAATGTTAATCGCCCCCAATTTCAAAAAATGCTAGAAGAATTTAAAAGCGGAAAGTATAAAATGTTAGTGGTTTATCGATTAGACAGAATTAGTCGTAATGTTCTTGATTTTTGTACATTAAAAGACCAACTATCTGATTTAAATATCGATTTTGTTTCAATAACAGAAAATTTTGATACTTCCACCCCTATGGGAGAAGCAATGCTCCTAATTACTTCCGTATTTGCCCAACTTGAAAGAAACACCATTGCCGAGCGAATCAAAGATAACATGTATGAACTAGCTAAAACAGGAAGATGGTTGGGGGGCAACTGCCCTTTTGGATTTAACTCTAAAAAGATAGAAAACACATCACTTAACGGCCAAAAAAAATATTTATATCAATTAACTCCCAACCCTAAAGAAATAGAAATTGTAAAACTCATTTTTAACAAATATAAAGCTTTTAAATCTCTATCAAAACTTGAAACCTATTTAATTAAACATAATATCAAAACAAGAAATGAAATATATTTTTCAAGATATGCTCTTTCCAATATCCTAAGAAACATTGTCTATTGCAAAGCCGATCAAGATATAAAAAAATTTCTCGAATCAAAAAAAATAAAACTTTTTAATAATAACAAAAAGTTAGACGGAACTTTTGGACTTATTTCTTATAACAAAAGAATTCAAAAAAAGGCAAAAAAGAGAAAAAAAATAATTAAAGATATGAAAGATTGGATTATAGCCGTTGGAAATCATGAAGGAATAATCGATGGGAAAGATTGGATCGAAGTGTGGAATACTTTGGAAGAAAGAACTAAAAATAAAAGAAGTGTCAAAATTAATACTAAATCCAATTCATATCTTTCAGGTATTTTAAAATGTTCCAATTGTGGATCATGGATGCGACCCAAAATTTTAAAAACATACCATGAAAATGGAAAAAGAAATTTTGTTTATTTATGTGAATTAAAAAGTAAAAGTAAAAAAGAATTATGTAACTCCAAAAACATTAAAGGAATTGAAATTGATAAACAAATTTTAAAATTTATAACTTCATTTGAAACTAATAACAAAGAAGTAATTGAAATATTACAAAAAAATATTCATTATCTAAACAATGATAATGAATTTAAAACTCTTTCTAATATTTTAAACAATAATAATTTAAAAATTAAAAAATTAATAACCAAACTTGCTTTTATCAGTCATGAGCTTTCATGGATAATTACAGATGAAATACAAACCTTAAAAGAAGAAAATTTAAAAATTGAAGAAAAATTAAAAAAATTATCAACAAGTACAACAAATATAAATTTAAATGAAACTGTTAACAATATAATTAATAACTACCATGAATTTTTAGAAAAAATAAATATTGATGAAGCAAGAAATTATATTAAAATGCTTATTTCATCAGTTTATTATCAAAATAACACTATTATTATCAATTGTAGAACGACAACAGGAGATAGTAGCAGAAGTAACCCATAGTATCTTTTACGCTCCCCAATATATCGCTCATTCGCTAGGGTATTTTGAAGAAGAAGGTTTAGATGTAGAATTAATACTAGTCCCTGGGGCAGATAAAGTAGCAGCTGCAGTCTTATCTGGTGATGTAAATATTGGTTTTTGTGGTACTGAAGCATCAATTTATATTTATAATGAAGGAGAAAGCGATTATCTAGTTAACTTTGCAGGACTTACCAAAAGGGACGGAAGTTTTATTGTATCTAGAGAAAAAATAGAAAACTTCAAATTAGAAGATTTAAAAGGCAAATATATTATAGGTGGTCGAAAAGGGGGAATGCCAGAAATGACATTAGAATGGGCATTAAAAAACAATGGTATTGACCCTAAAAATGATGTGTTTATTGATACAAGTATTGCTTTTGCGGCAATGGCTGGAGCATTCATCGGTGGAACAGGAGATTTTGTAACTCTTTTTGAACCACTAGCACTTCAAGTTGAAAAACAGGGCTATGGCTATGTTGTTGCATCAGTTGGTGAATTAGGAGGAACTGTTCCATATACAGCATATAACGCCAAAAAAAGTTATATTGAAAATAATCCCAAAATCATTGAAGGATTTACCCGAGCAATACAAAAAGGATTAAACTTTGTTCATAATAATGCACCAGAAAAAATAGCACAACACATTATCGATTATTTCCCTGACACTTCACTAAATGATGTTATAGCAGTAGTTAAAAGATATAAGGATATTGATTCATGGTATACCACAACCAAAATTAGTGAAGAAGACTTTAATCACGTTCAAACAATTATGGAATCGGCTGGAGAACTAAACAAACGAGCTCCTTACAATAAATTAATAAATACAAGTTTTAGTGAAGAATGAAAAAGAAAAAAATATTAAGCATTGAAAATCTAAAGAAAATTTATCACACTAAACAAGGAGAAATCCTTGCTGTGGATAATTTTTCTTTTAATTTGTACAAAGGAGAATTTGTAGCAATAGTTGGCCCAAGTGGATGTGGAAAATCGACTATTTTATCAATTCTTTGTGGTCTTGAAAAAATAACCAAAGGTTCTGTTACTTTTCATAATAATGCTACCATTGGATATATGTTGCAACAAGATAGTTTATTTAAATGGAGAACTATTTTAGATAATTGCTTACTTGGATTAGAAATAAAAAAGACTTTAACAGACGAAAATAAACAATATGTATTAAATCTTTTAAAAACTTATGGTTTAGGCGACTTTATTAACAATTATCCAACTAGTTTGTCAGGTGGAATGAGACAAAGAGCAGCTCTTATTCGAACACTTGCTACCAAACCAGATATCCTCCTTCTTGACGAACCATTTTCGGCACTTGATTATCAAACTAGACTTGCTGTATCTGATGATGTATACAACATTATAAAAAAAGAAGGAAAAAGTGTTATTATGGTTACTCATGATATAGCAGAAGCTATAAGTATGGCCGATCGAATAATTGTTCTAACAAAACGACCTGGTAAAATTAAAAAAATTTATGATATCAACTTATCCAACAAATCAACTCCTATTGAAAATAGAAAAGCCAAAGAATTCGCCCATTATTACGAACAAATATGGAAGGATTTGGATTTTCATGTATAGTGAAGAACATATTAGATATTTAAAAAAATTAAAAAGAAATAAAATTATAATATTGATAACCCAAATAATGCTTGCCGTTTTATTTATTGCCACTTGGCAACTTCTTGCGCACTTTAACTTAATCAACACCTTTATTACTTCAAGTCCATCAAGAGTTTTAAAAACAATAATCAATCTTCATCAAACCAATAATTTATACACTCATATTTTTTCTACTGTATTTGAAACAATCATTAGTTTTTCCGTTGGTACCATTATTGGTATTGTTATTGCAACCATCCTTTGGTGGAACAGCTTTTTATCAAAAGTACTAGATCCATACTTAATCGTTTTAAACAGTTTGCCAAAAGTGGCACTTGGTCCCATCATAATTATTTGGATTGGTGCAAATACTACTTCAATTGTAGTTATGGCATTATTAATTTCAGTAATTGTTACAATTATTAATGTTTTACAAGGATTTAAAGAAACTGATCCCATCAAAATTAAATTAATGAAAGCATTAGGTGCAACTAAATATCAAACCTATTTCAAATTAGTATTACCAAGTAGTTTTAACAATATTATAAGCGCCTTAAAAATAAATGTTAGTATGTCACTAATTGGAATTGTAATGGGAGAATTTCTAGTTTCTAAAAAAGGAATAGGTTATCTTATTATGTATGGTTCTCAAGTATTTAACCTAGATTTAGTTATAACTGGAATAGTAATTCTAGCAATTGTTTCAGCTATTATGTATTACCTTGTTTATTATTTGGAAAAAAAGTTAAGTACTAACAATTAAAAAAAGAAAATTTTTGTTTTTTGGTGGTTTGTGCTATAATATTAGTGAAATAATTTTTAGGGGGCAATAGTTATGGGGAAAAAGAAAAAAGAAAAAAAGAAAAAATTAGATAATGATTTTACAATTCCAACAAAAGAAGATATCAAACCTTTACTTGCTAGTTATAATGATTTATTCAATGACGATAAATACTACAATGAAATAAACACATTATTAGAAAATTATTTAAAAACTCTACGTCTATCTACTTATCAAAATAATGAAGAACAAAGTTATTATACAATTTTTTTAACATTAAAGATGAAAATTATCAAATTTATATGCGAAAAAATTAAACAAGGTAATATTGCTCTTGAAATAAATTTTATCGATCAGTACATGAAACACTCTAATTTAATTTACCCAATTATTGATCGACTTGTCGCAAACAATACCCAAAAAGAAAGATACGAAAAATATATAAATCTTTCTTTAGAATATGAAAACTATAAAAAAGATTTTATTAAGAAACTTTGGGAAGATTCAATTATCGAAACTATTGAAAACTATCAAGAAAATGATTTTTTCACATTAGAAATTTTTCGAAGTTTTAAAAATAAAATTCCAAACATTGATAGAGAATTTGAGAAATTTTTAAATAATCGTTCAAAAGTAAAAACAAAAAAATTACATAGCAAAATTAAATAATAACAAACAGATACTATGCCAAATTCTACATAGTATCTGTTTTTTTTGTTCAATATATATTTGTTTGGGATAATATTTTCATATCATTTTTCTATTTCTACAAAATAAATCAATTTTATGTTAATTACTTCATTTAGATATTTCTTTTTTATAAGATTTAAAACCAAAATTTAGATTTATTTTCACCCAAACTAAAAGAAGCATAAATTTTATGCTTCTGTCATTTATTTAAAAATGTAATTTTTCACTACTATTTGATAATAATTATTATTTTACCTTGATTATAAACCTTTTTCCTTCATTATATTGTTTATTAAATCAGTATACTCTTTTTTTATTTGATCTAACATTTTTTCGGATTTTGCTTCAAACCTTAATGTTAAACTAGGTGTTGTATTAGAAACTCTAATTAATACCCAATAATCTTCACCTTCAATACGAACGCCATCAATATCATTAATACGAAGATCTTTCTTTTTTACATTTTCTTTAATAGTATTCATTAATTCAAATTTTGCAGTATCACTAACAGTTATTTTAATTTCTGGTGTTGAATAATATTTATTTACTCCCTCTAATAATTCACGAATAGTTTTTCCAGTAATTGATAAAACTTCAGCCATTCTAAGTCCTGCATAAATACCATCATCAATTCCTGGATAGCGATCATTAAAGAAAATATGACCTGAATATTCACCAGAAAGCGCGACATCTTCTTCATGAGTCTTACGATACAAATATGAATTACCTGTGCGATACATTATTTGGTTGTAGCCCATTCTTTCTAAATCATCTACTAATGCTTTTGAACATTTCACATCATAAAGTGCTGTTTTATCTTCCAATTTATCTTGTAAAAAACGATACATAATAACTAAAAATAAATCACTACTAATAATATTTCCTAAATTATCAACTATTCCCACACGATCTCCATCAGCATCTAAACCAATTCCTAAATCATAGCCTAATTCAACAACCGTTTTTTGTAAATCTCTCATATTTTCTGGAACTGATGGATCGGGATGATGATTCGGAAATGTTGGGTCACTTTCAGCATATAACAATTTATATTCAATTGGCAATTGTCTTAAAATATCATCAATAAAATTGCCAACTGTTCCATTTCCACAATCAACTACTACCTTTATTTTTTTGTCGCCAAACTGCAATGACTCTTTAATATTTTTAATATATTCTTCTTTAATATCATATTCTTCTATTTTTCCATTACCATCTTTAAATTCACCAGCAACCGTAAAATTATAAAATTCTTTTATTTCATCACCTAAAGCATTTCCTTTATTATCAAAAGACATCTTAAAACCATTATGATCACTTGGATTATGACTAGCTGTAATCATAATTCCTGACCAAATATTTAAATGATATCTGGCGAAATAAAACATAGGGGTTGTTACTAATCCAAGTTTAATAACATCTACTCCCGTACTTGTAATTCCTTTAATTAAAGAATCACACAATATAGGTGATGATTCTCGATTATCATAACCAATTACTGCTTTAGTCATTCCCATATTACTAATATAAGTCCCAAAACTACGACCTAGAATATAGGCAAACTCTTCATTGATATCAGTTGGATAAACTCCTCTAATATCATAAGCTCGAAAAATTAATGGATTAATTTTGTTCATAACGTGAAAGCTCCTCCTTAACTAAATTTTTATATTCGTTAACACCAGGTTGATCAAATGGGTTAACATTTAATAGGTATCCTCCGGTTGCTGCTGCAACCTCAAAGAAATATATTAAATATCCCATATTAAAAGGTGTTAATTTATCCATTGAAATAAAATTGCTATAAGTTTTATTTTTTACATGTGATTTAGCTACTTGATGTGCAACTATTTCATTGATTTTGTCTAAACTTAAATTATATTTATTAATATAAATATCACTACTATTTTCTATATTAATAACGGTTTCAAACAAAAAGTTACTTCCTTCTTGATAAAATTGACCAAGAGAATGTAAATCTCCCGTATTTAAAGTTGCAACTGGAAGAATTCCTTTATTATTTTTCCCTTGTGTTTCAGCAAACAATTGCTTTATCCACTCAACAAAATTTTCTAATTTGGGTTCGTAAATAGTAAATGATTCAACAAGTTTACCTTCTTTATATAATAAATCTCGAATAATTGCATATTCAAACGCTTTTTCTTTATCTACCGCTTTTGCTCCTTCTAACATTTCTTTAACATCAATACCCATAACAGCAATTGGTAAAAGTCCAACAACCGTTAAAACAGAATATCTACCACCAATATTACTCGGTAAATCAAAAGCTTTATATTTTTTTTGATTAACCAGTTTTCTTAATTTACCACTTTTAGCATCCGTTGTTACAATAATTCTTTTTGATAGCTCTTCTGTTGAATATTTTTTCTTTAATACTTCATAAATATATTCAAAATATAAATTAGTTTCAAAAGTAGTTCCCGATTTAGAAATCACATTAACAATAACATCTTTATCCGCAATATAATCTAACAATTCTTTTAAATAGGTAGATGATAGTGATGATCCAAGAAAAATAATTTTTGGACCATCACTTTTTCCAAAATAAGGTTTAAAAGCATCCGTAATTGCCCTAGCACCTAGCGATGAACCGCCAACCCCAATAACTAGAAAAACATCACAATTTTTGCGAATATATTTACTTGTTTTAATAACATCTTCTAATACTTCTTTTGAAATACATTTATCAATATCATACCAATCATTCATATCTGTTTCTGTTTCAAGCTTATTTTTTATTTCTTCTATTTTGGTGTGATAATCTTTTGTGTTTAATGATTTCATATATGTTGTAAAATCAAATTTTATCACTTCATACCACCTACCTTCACAACTACTCTATGTGTCTTTTTATCATTCATAAGTTCAATATAATCTTTTTTAGAAATATTGTTATCAATAATAATTTCATCTTGGTTTGTATTAAGTTCTACTTTAATTTCATAGACAGTATCTTTATAGTTATAAGTTATTTTATATTCATCCCATGTTGTTGGAACATTCGGTTTGATGTATAGTTTATTCCCACGAAGTTTGAATCCTAAAATATCAATTAGTGCAACGCGGTAGAACCAACCACTAGTTCCAGTATACCAAGTCCATCCTCCACGACCCGGATGATCTTCATTACTATAAATGTCTGCTACAAAAACATATGGTTCTACTTTATACTTTAAGACATCTTGACGCGTACTTGTTCGATTAATTGGATTAACCATTTGATAATATTTGAACGCTAAATCAGATTTTCCAATTTTTAATAAAGCCATTATGTACCATGCAACAGAATGCGTATATTGACCACCATTTTCTCGAATACCTTTCGGATAATCCATAATATATCCTGGATAATCTTTATTATTGGCAAATGGAGGAGTTAACAATTTAATGATTTTTAAATCTTTATCAACTAGTTTAGTTTCTACTTCATTGAAAATTGATTTAATCTGTTTTTCATCAGCTACATCTGCCAAAATACTAAAGCTTTGTGATAACAAATCAATTGTACATTCTTTATTTTTGTTTGAACCAACGGGATTACCATTATCAAAAAAAGCTCTTAAATAATGAGTATCATCCCAGGCAACCTTACGGATATTTTCTTTTAATTTTTCATTGAATTTTGTATATTCAGTTAAATCAATATTTTTATCATATATTTTTGTAAATTCCACAAATTTTTCAATTAACATATGTAAAAATAGTCCTAACCAAACACTTGTACCTTTTCCTTCAATACCAATATGATTCATTCCATCATTCCAGTCACCACCACCCATTAGTGACAGACCATTTTCACCTAAATCATTCATCGCGTTATTAATAATCAACTTACATCTTTCAAACAATGTTGTTTTTTCTTCACTTACGCGGTATTCAATTAATTTTTCATGCTCGTGTGGTTGTAACACATCTCCTTCGATGAAAGGTATTTCTTCATCCAAAATACTTATATCTTCGGTAATTTTAATATATTCACTTATGGCATAAATTAACCATAAATAATCATCCTTATATCGTGAACGAAGACCGATACCAAGTTCTGGATGCCACCAATGTAAGACATCGCCTTCTTTAAATTGGTGTGACGCATTCAATAAAATTTGCTTTTTAGTTATTTCTGAATTAATTGTACAAACATTCATTGCATCTTGTAATTGATCACGGAATCCATATGCTCCACCAACTTGATAATATCCTGTACGGGCTTGCAATCTTGAGGCAATTGTCTGATATAAAGCCCATCCATTGACCATATAATCAAAACTTTGCTCAGGTGTTTTTACTTGAACAGTTGATAATATTTTATTCCAATGTTTTTTAACCTTTTCAAATTCATCATTTACTTTGCTTACATCTTGATATTTTGTTGCTAAAGGTATTAATTTTTCCCCATTAGCACTCCCTAAAGTAAAGACTATTTCTTTTTCCTCTTTTTCATCTAAATAAAAATCTACCTCTATTTCTTTAAACAATAAATTATTTAAAACTGCATTTTTCACTTCTAGGTTTGACGACATAAAAGCATATAAATCACTAAAATTTCTGCTATAAACATTTCTAATTTTTAAGAAATTATTTTCTTTATCAAATTCACTTAATATATAACGTCCTGTTTTTTCTTCACTAAATCCTAATACTGGATTAATCCAATATTTTAAAATTATTCGTTGCTTACGAGCGGAGTTATTTTTTAATTTAAATTTATAAAATTTAACACTATCTTTTAAAGCTACAAATTCCGTTAAATTAATATCTACTCTTCTAAAGTTTCCAATATATTCACTATAACCAAAACCAAACTTAACTAAACTAAAGTTAACTGTAATATCATTAATTTTAAACCCTTCAGAATAATCATTAACAAGTATATCATTAGTCCATGAAGTTAATTTATATTCCCTACTATTTCCAGCATAAGTAAAACCACATTTGTTATTAGTTACTACTGTTCCAAACTTTTCGTTTGACATAACATTTGTCCAAGCTACCGGAGTATTTTGATCAACAATTAAATACTCTTTACCATCATTAACAAATCCACCAAATTCATTAAAGATTTCAATTTTACTTTTGTCATATGAAATAGGTTTACTTGGTACAAATTTTTCATTTATTTTCTTTTTAACAGTATTTAATTTTTGTAGTTCATTAATATAGTCTTGTAATGAATTGTGAAGTGTGCTATCGATACGAAGACGGGCAACTGTTTTTAATAAAGTATAATGAGCTTCATCAATATTTTTTCTTTCTAATACATATATGTTTCCTGGAGTTTTATAAAAATTATTTAAAGTATAGATACGATACTTTTCGTTTTCAATTTCTTGTGCAATAATCTTTGCATCTTCTTCATTTTCACTATTGATAATAACTAAATCTACAAAAATTGATTTACTTTTGTAGTATTCAAACGCATGCAATAATTCCTTAACTAGACTTAAATCATCCAAACCAGCTATATCAAGTAAGATAATTGGATTATCACCAGAAATACCAAAGCCCCATAAATTAGTTTGATTTAAAGTGTTCTTTGATAAATTTTCGATAATCTCTTGGTTTGTCACAATATAATTTGTCTGTAACAAGTAATTAAGCATTGTATTATATAAACGACAATCATCGTTACTCATATTAACTAGTTTGTTTCCAACATTACTCATGATTGTTGTCGTTTCAAATCCTTTTTCAGTGATTACCTGTTTATTTGAATAAGTTCTAACAATATCTAAAACTTGTTCTCTTGATTTTCCAAAACCACTTATTAAATAAACTGTTTTTTCCTTACCAGCTGGTACCAAAATCCTATTTCTAATACTAATAACAGGATCTAGAGTAGTACCAACAAAATTACTAAGTTTTTTATTAAGAGCGATAGGATTATTAGTATTTCGACCACGACCAATAAATTGAGCACGGTTTGTTTCAAATTCATATTCACCAAGTGGTTCTTCTATTAATAAACGATTAATCATGTAATATGTTGTTTTTGAATTTCTAAGTTTCCTGCGAACAATAATTGAATTAGTTTCTTTATCATATTCACTATAGACAAATAAGTTGTTGAATACAGGATGGCTTACATCATCCATATTCATCGATAAAATTGGTTCTGTATATGTAGTTATTTCCAATTTTTTATCTTTGTTACTAATATTTTTTAGTGTAATTTTTCTAATTTCTGCATGATGTGTTCTTGTTACAACAATTTCTGTTGTCGTAATAACATCTTTATCAGAACGAACAAACTTAATATTATCAAGTGCAAAAACAACTTCATATTTTTTTGGCATTACATTCATTGGTGAATAAGTATTTGACCATACTCTTTTACTATTTAAATCTTTAATATAGACAAACATACCATAATCTTGTTCTGTTACTTTACGATATCTATTAAGACGAATTTGACGATACTTGCTATAACCATTACCACGATCATCAATAATTAAACTATATTTTGAATTTGATAAAACTGATAATTCTGGTAACTTAGAAATGTTATTGAAAACCCTAATATCATTAACAAAAGGTTCTTTTTCATAGCTAAATTTCTTATATTTCATTATTCGATAATCGATATATGGTTTTAGTTGAACTTTTTCTTTAATCAACATGTCAATTGCTTGATTGCGATTATCCATAAAGAAATATTTTTGGATCACTCCATCTTTTAAATAGTTAGTTAAACTTGCAAGAATCATCGCTTGATGATGCGCAAAGTAAGACATGACTGGAACTTCATCAGTACAATCATAAGCTTCATATAAACCATATTTACCAAACATTTTTAAAGGTTCATATTTTTTAATATTTTTAACAACTTCTTTTGGATATAATGGAAGTGCCAACATCGAACTATATGGCGAAATAACAATTCTATCAATAACTTCTTCACGAAGTCGAAGTTGAGAAATTCCAAAAGATTTATACTTGTAGTTTTGAGCATCATCAAGTTCATTATAGGCAGATTCAGAAATACCCCATGGATATTTACGATTGATTTTACGCATATAATCTGATTGAACATAATATGCAAAATAATAAGCCTCATCTAAAACGGTATTTGGATAATTCGGCATAAAGATAACAGGCATTAAATATTCAAAGAAGGTACCAGACCATGATGATAATCCTTTTTTGTTTTTATAGGCAATTAAAGTTTTATCTAAACTAAACCAATGTTTACTTGGAACATCGTTCTTAGCAATAGCTACATAACTTAAAATACGACTTTCACTCATAAATTTATTATAATTAAATGGTTCCATATATCCACGATCAACATGATATCCAATTGTGAAAACATCGTTTTTAGTATACAGCTTACTAAAATCTGTTTTTTCAATTAATCTTGCAACCGTTTCGCATAATTCAGATTTATTATGTTTTTCTAAAAATCCTTTAACAACCATTAAAGAAGCAACAAAATTACCACTATCAACACTCGAAACAAAATGTGGATGTAAGACTTTTAAATTTTTAATATCATACCAATTATACAAATGACCATGCCATTTATTTAATTTGCACACTGTATTTATTACTTGTTCAAGCAATTCATTTGCTCTGTCAAAAGTAATAAATCCTAACTCATATGCTGAAATAATTGATAAAAGAGATAATCCTATATTAGTTGGTGATGTTTTAACATCTAATTTTATATCTCTATTTTCCTGATAATTATCTGGAATTAAATAATTATTTTCAGAAGTCAAATGATCTTCAAAAAACTTCCATGTATCAAATGCAATATTTTTTAAATATTCAACATCATCATTACTTATTTCTTTTTTCTCATTAACTAAATCTTTACTTAAATAGTAAGTAATAAATGGTCCAGCCGCAAACATAAAAGCCACAAAAATTTTAGCTAATTGATAATCTTTAGAAACGAAAGCAAATATTATTAATAGTAATACAACTAAATAATTCATCCAAAATTGTTTTAATGTATTAGTAATGCTCGTTTTTACCAATTTTGCTGCATCATCTGCTGTTATCCAATTTAATAAATGCTTTTTGCTTATTGTCATACGATATAATGATCTAATAAAAGAATTTAAATATAAATAAGCATTAAACGGAATAGTAGAAAATTCAGTTATAACTTTTAAAATAAATGCGCGATAACCATGTGCAAGCATGCGATAATATTTTAATGAAATAGAATTTGCACGACTAAAACTTATATTATTCAAAAGCTGAATAATATATGGCATTGAATAAATAAGCATGACAAATAATATCCACCAAACAGGATTAACAACTTTATTATATAGCGCAACAAGAATTATTAGTAGTAAGAAAAACCTCATTAATCCCCGTCTAATATTATCAAATATTTTCCACTTACCTAATAGAGTAATTGGATTTTTTTCTTTTTCTCCTTTTTCATTTTTAACATATCTTTTAAGCCATCCTATAATTTGCATATCTCCGCGTGCCCATCTTGAACGACGTGAAGCATCAACCAAATATTTTGATGGGAATCCATCAATAAAATCAATATCCGTTACATTTCCCGCTCTAACATAATTACCTTCTAATAAATCATGGCTTAAAATTAAATTATTAGGAAAACGATTTTTTAAAACTGTTTGGAAAATTTCTAAATCATAAATACCCTTACCATAAAAAGTTCCTTCTTCAAACACATCTTGATAAAAATTAGGATATATATGATTATAGGCATCAAAACCTCCTACACCAGCATAAACTTGTGAAAATAATGATTTATTAGTTGCTTCAACTTCCAAACTAACTCGTGGTTGTAATAAAGAATATCCACGAATAACTTTATTTTTTTCCTCATTTAAAATTGGTCGGTTTAGTGGATGAGCCATTGTTCCAACCAATTTTAATGCGGTATTTAATACCAATCTAGTATCAACATCTAAAGTAATAACATATTTAATTTTGTGAGAAAATTTATCAAATGTATGAACATGAAAATATTCTTTTTTTTGCTCTTCAGTTAAATTTCCTAAAAGTAAATCATTAAAGTGTAATAGACCTCCTCTTTTTCTTTCCCAACCTAACCAACTTCCTTCACCAGGATTATATTTTCTTTTTCGATATATAAAATGAAAAATATTATCTCCGTATTTTTTATTTAATTTTTCTACGACTTCCAAACCACCTTGAATAATTTCTGGATCTTTTTCATGATATTCTTCTTTATTTTCAAAACCATCAGCTAAAAGTGTGAAATACAAATTTTCTGTTTTATTAATCAAATAATATTGTTCTAAACTTTCAAAAACTTCTTCTATTTTCTTTTTGTTTTTAACAATTGTTGGAATAACAACCATAGTTTTATATTCTTCTGGTATACCTTCTGAAAAATCAAGTTTAGGTAGTGGTCTAGTACCATAAATTTTTAACATTATTCTTTGAATTAGAGGGATTATTAATTCACTTACCGGAAACAACAAAATTATAAACCCTAAAAAGCGATAAGAACTAAGATAGCCTGATAAATAATAACTAATAATAAAAGTTAAGATGAAAATAGTAGCTAAATATACAATCACTCTTTTATTTTTTGGTTTTTCCATTTCCACAAGTTTTGCACAAATATCATTATCATCTTGCATTAAATTTTTAACAACTTCGTCTAATGTTATTTTTTTCTTATTTGCAATTTTTAATAATTTATTACGAATTAAAAGTTTTGTTTGCGAAGTCATTAATGGATAATATTTATCTTTTTTTAATAATTTTTCAATATCGTTAACTTTTTCACATATGTTTTCAATATCAAAAAGATTAGTCTGTCTCAAACTATGAAAAACATTATTAATTAAAATATTTGTTTGTGAATCTTCTAAATGTTCTTTATTAATTACATCACGCATAACAATGCGATGCTTCAACAATAAATTATTTAATTGTTGAAAAATATAATTGGCATCACTGCCCAACACTTTAAATTGTTCGTTCAAATAAACAATAAAATAATTAGAAGTATTTTTTAAATTAATAAAATCTTCTAATAAAATTTCTTGATGATTTAATAAATCAATTTTTAAACGAACAATTAATTTATGAACAGCTTTTCTATCTTTAAGTTTTGCATCTTCCCTTTCACAAATATGCGCGATTTTTTTTAGTAATAAAATTTTTATAACTAATGGTATTATAGCAATTTCTTTATATTTTAAATTATATCCCGTATTCTTTTGATAATTTAATACTTCTTCAATAATTATTTTCTCATCTATTTTGTAATTATATTTTTCTAATATGTTTTCAAACATTTCAAACATATCTATAAATCTATAAGTATATTTATATTTGTTTTTGTTTTTAACAAAGCGAAAGATCTCACCTTTTTGTTCTTCTAATAAATAATAATTATCTACTATCCATTCATTAATTATTCCAACATAAAAATTATTATTGATCATTTTTATTAATTTTTTATAATGATTTTTTATTTTTTTAAATTCTTGCTTCACTACTACTTCACCCCTTAACTTTTTATTTATTACATAAACAATTTCTATAATCATCCATTGTTTTTATTCTCTATATAAGTATAACATATTTTTGGACAAAACCAAAATTTTCGTTACTCGTACACCAATTATAAATAATAAATTCTAAAATAATTCAATAAAAAAACTAATCATTGATTAGTTAAAGAAAACCAAATAATCTAACAAAACTTGTAACTACAAAACAACTAATTATCCCCATAATTGTTGGAACCAAAAAAGATACTAATGTCCATTTCCAACTTTGCGTTTCTTTCCTTATCGTTAAATATGTTGTTCCACATGGCCAGTGCATTAGAGAAAAAAGCATTACACAAATTGCCGTTAACCATGTCCAACCATTATCAATGAGTAAAGTTTTTAATTCCGCTAAACTGCTAAGTTCAAGCATCGTACTACTTGACATGTAACTCATAATAATAAGTGGAATAACAATTTCATTAGCTGGAAAACCAAGAATAAAAGACATTAATATATATCCATCTAGCCCTATTAAATTGGCAAAAGGATTAAGAAATGTAGCAAAATGAGTTAAAAGACTAACATCTGAAATCTTTACATTAGCCATTATCCAAATAATTAAACCAGCAGGCATTGCCACTATCACGGCACGTCCTAGCACAAATAAAGTACGGTCCAAAATTGATCTTATAATAATCCTCCTAATTTGTGGTTTGCGGTATGGTGGAAGTTCTAATACAAAATTAGACGGTAATCCTTTTAAAATTGTTTTTGATAAAACTTTAGAAACAAATAAAGTCATCATTACCCCTAAAATAATTATTAATGTTAATAAGAAAGCAGAAAATAAAGGTTGTAACGGTGAAGAAATTACTCCAACAAAGAACATCGTAATTATTGCTATTAAGGTTGGAAATCTGCCATTACATGGTACAAAATTATTAGTAATAATAGCAATTAATCTTTCTCTTGGAGAATTAATGATTCGACATCCAATTACACCAGCAGCATTACACCCAAATCCCATACACATAGTTAAAGCCTGTTTTCCACATGCACTTACCTTTTTAAAAAGTTTATCTAAATTAAAAGCTACTCTTGGAAGATATCCTAAATCCTCAAGAATTGTAAATAACGGAAAAAAAATTGTCATAGGTGGTAACATAACAGAAACAACCCACGCTAAGGTGCGATACATTCCATGAACAACCATTCCATGAAGCCACAAGGGAACATTTAGTTTTTCAAATATTTGAGATAAATATTCTTCACCTTGAAATAATATATTAGCTAGTATTTCGGAAGGTACATTCGCACCAATTATCGTAATATAAAATATAATTCCTAATAACATCATCATTAAGGGAATCCCAAATAATTTAGATGTAATGATTTTATCAATTTTATAATCTCGTTGATAATATTTTTCATTTTTTATAACCACTTTTTCACTTATATTTTCTGCCCTTCTAACAATACCAGAAACAATTTTATCCCGAAATTCATCTTTGTCAATTCCAACATTTCTTAACCTTCTTTGACTTTCTTTCACACATTTCAACAATTTATAACTTTCATTTTTTTCAAACGTTTTAATAAAACTGTCTTCCCCTTCTAATAATCTAAGCGCTAGCCATCTTGCATTAATATTTTTTATTATAGTTAATTCTTTTTGAATGTTTTTTATTTCCTTTTCTATGTTGTCATCATATTTTATTTTAATTACTTCTTTGGGATTATTAACCAACATTTTATCTACAGCTTCCATCAACTGATTTAACCCCTCTTTAATACTTGCACTTGTCCCTACCACCGGAACACCAAGTATTTTAGAAAGTTTTTGAAGATTAACAACAATTTTCTTTTTTCTTGCTTCATCCATTAAATTAACACACACTACTACGTTTGATGTTATTTCAATTATTTGTAAAACTAAATTTAAATTTCTCTCTAAACATGTCGCATCAACTACTACTATTACTACATCGGGGTTTTCAAAACAAATAAAATCACGTGCAACTTCTTCATCAATTGAATTAGATAACAAAGAATATGTACCTGGTAAATCAACTAAAATAAATTTCTTATCATTATAAAAATAGGCCCCTTTTGCCACTGAAACAGTTTTACCTGCCCAATTACCTGTATGTTGATTTAATCCTGTTAAACCATTAAAAACAGTACTTTTCCCAACATTAGGATTACCCGCCAAAGCAACAACAATATCTTTACTTTTCATAATTACACCAATACCCTTTCAACTAATATCTTATCTACTATTTCTCTTCGTAGTGCTATTACGGCACCTCTAATTAAATATGCAACTGGATCACCAAAGGGACTTTTTTGTAAAACTGTCACTTCTGTATCTGGAATAAGTCCTAAATCCAATAATCTTCTTCTAAATTCACCTTCAATATTTATTTTTTTTACAATTCCTTTTTCATTAATTTCCAATTTCGAAAGAGGAAAAATATCTTCCATACATATCACTCCTAAAATTTAGTCTAGGGAAAGTTCCCTATATTAAAATATGAATTTTTGAATATTTGGTTCTTGTTAAAACATACAATATTGTAAGATTTGGGTGATTTAATGAAAAGTAAATTTCGAACAGTAAGAGGTTATGAGTTACAAGACAAAAATAAAAAATTAACTCATGCTATGGAAGATTATTTAGAAATGATTTATCGTCTTCATCTAAATGATAATTATGTTAAAACTTCCGATTTGGCTAAATTGTTAAATGTAAAAGAATCATCTGTTTCCAAAATGATTCAAAAATTAGAAAAATTAAATCTTTTAAATCACGAAAAATATAAAGCTATTACTTTAACTAATGAAGGAAAAAAAATAGGAAAAATTCTTTTAGATAGACATAACACCATAGAAAAATTTTTAAAATTGATTGGTATTGAAAATAATATTTTAAAAGAAACTGAACTTATGGAACATGTTTTAAGTTCCCAAACCATTGAAAAAATAAAAATATTAACCGAAATAATAGAAAATGAAAATATAACAGAAAAATTGAAAAACAAAAAAACTAATCATCACGATTAGTTTTTTTATTTATATATTTTCCTCTCTTATTGCATCTAATATATTTTCTTTTTTAATTTTTTTAGTAGCATATCTCATAGTAATAGATGTTATTATAAATACTCCAATAACAGCATATATAATGCTTTTCCAAGGGATAAGCATCATACTAAAGCTAGCTATTTCTCCTGTTAACTTATGTATTAAAGCAGTAGACAAAATAACTCCGATAATTGTCACAATAGTTCTTTTTTTATTCATTGTCATATGCTTAATAGTTAATTTATTTAAAATGCTCATTTTATTTTATTACCTCATCACTAATTATTTTTCCATCATCTATGGTGATGATTCTATTAGCATTTAGGGCTAAGTCGTGATCATGGGTTATCATTATGATTGTTTGTTTATATTTTTTATTCGATAATTTTAAAAGTTCTATAATTTCACGGCTTGTTTTACTATCTAAATTACCAGTTGGCTCATCAGCTAATAATAATGCCGGTCTATTCATTAATGCTCTGCCGATTGATACTCTTTGTTGTTGACCACCAGATAACTCATTTGGTAAATGATCAATTCGATCATTTAACCCTAATATATCAATAATTTCTTGTAAATAATCTTCGTCAACTTCTTTGCCATCAAGTAAAATTGGTAAAGTTATATTTTCTTTTACATTTAAAATAGGAATTAAATTATAAAACTGATATATAAGTCCAACTTGTCTTCTTCGAAAAATCGCTAAATTTGTTTCATCTAATTGATAAATATCTTCACCATCTACATATACTTTACCACTTGTTGGTCGATCTACTCCTCCTAAAATATGCAATAGAGTACTTTTCCCAGTACCACTTGCCCCTACTACAGCAATAAATTCACCTTTTTTTACTGAAAAACTTACATTATCTAATGCTTTTACTAAAGTATTACCTTTTCCATATGTTTTACATAAATTTTCAACTCTTAATATTTCCATAATATCCTCCTCAATTCAAATTCATTATATATAATTAATATGACTTTCAAATGACTAAAATCATTACAATTTTGTCACTAAATATTTGATTTAAAAAATTTAATAGTAAAAGTCGTACCTTTTCCAATAGTACTTGAGACACTAATTATACCATTTTGCATATCAATAATTTTTTTAGCCATATTTAATCCTATACCAATACTTTCTTTATTACTTTTTTTTGCTTTATAAAAGCGTTCAAAAATATGCTTTATATCTGTTTTTGCAATGCCTTCTCCATTGTCTGTAATAGAAATTTCTGTATAAATTGGATTAGAATTATATTCAATCTTTATACTTCCACCACGCGGTGTATGTTCATGAGCATTTTTTAAAATATTTATTATTGCTTCTAAGGTCCAATGATAATCTACATTAATCACAATATCATTTTTTCCATTAATAATTATTTTTTGCTGCTTTAATTCAATCGGAATATTTAATGGTTCAACCGCATCTTTTATTAATTCACAAACATTAACATTTTCTTTTTTTAAAATAATTGTTCCACTATCTAACATTGATATTTTTAGCAAAGTAGAAACAAGCCACTCTATTCGTTCTAATTGGTTTCTATTTTTAATCAAAAATTCTTTTTTTAATTTTGGATTTAAATTTTCATTAAATAATAGATCATTAATAACATACATACTAGTTAATGGCGTTTTTAATTGGTGAGAAATATCTGATAAAACTTGTTGTAAATGCTTCTTTGCTTTTATCGATTCCTCACTTTGTTCCTTTAAAAGAACCGTTATTATATATATATCATTTTTCAAATCACTAATTATACCCTCTTCATAATCTTTAATATCAAATGAATAATTATTATTTAATATATTAT
>JAAYMD010000022.1 GCA_012521575.1 Mollicutes bacterium | reverse complement strand
ACACATATAGGGAATCTTAAGGCTGCTATCTTCCGATCCTGACCTGGTTCGATTATATATGTTGTGTCAAATTAATAATATAACATTTTTTAAAAAAAAGCAAGAATTACTTACTTTTTCACATTTATTATAATGTTTCACGTGAAACATTATTTCTCGAAAAAAATTTTTATACATTATTATACTAGATCAATTTAATGTTTCACGTGAAACATTGGTTAGTGAAAAATATTTTATATGTTTTACTACTAAAAAATAAAAAAAACTGTATCAAATTATTTAATATATTAATTATTATTTTTTTAACATATCAATATAATAATAAAATGATGTTTCACGTGAAACATTATTTCCCGGGAAATAATTTCATATATTATTTACACTAGATCAATTTAATACTTCATATAAAATTTAAATTTATTAATCATTAAAAAATTTTTTAATTTCAACAAATCGTCGATGATATTTAATAATGTGCTCTTTTTTTTGTTTACAAAAATATTTTGAATAAAAATATATTATAAAATGTAAAAGTATTGTTTCACGTGAAACATTAAAACGATGATAAATTATTTATCATCGTTTTCTAAATTGTCATCTATATTATTGTCTATAGCAATGGAACTTACTTTTTGGTCATCTTTTAAATTTATTAGTTTTACTCCTTGAGCAATACGACCTGTAGTCGAAATTTGTTTTAAAGATAATTTAATAATTGTTCCTGAATCGGTAATTATCATTAAATCTTCATCCCCATTCACCAATTTGAATGCTACAATGTTACCATTTTTTTCAGTAATATTTAGTGCTTTAACACCTTTCGTGCCACGATGTGTTGTTCTATATTCATTTATATCAGTTTTTTTACCATAACCTTTTTCAGTAACAATTAACACTAATTGATTATTAGTGGCGATTTCGCATCCTACACATTTGTCGTTGTTTATATTAATTCCTTTAACACCACTAGCATTTCTTCCCATTACTCTTACTTCTTTTTCATTAAATCTAATCATATTTCCATTTTCTGTTGCTATCATAATATCATTATTACCATTTGTTTTTCTTACAGAAATTAATTCATCATCTTCTTTTAATGTTATGGCAATTTTTCCAGTTACTCTAATATTTTCAAATTCTGATATTTTTGTTCGTTTTACCAACCCTTTTTGTGTACAAAATACAAAATAATTATTTTTGTCTTCTTCGTTTATTTTTAATAAAACTTTTACTTTTTCATCTTTTTCTAATGGTAATAGATTTACAATTGGTAATCCTTTAGATTGTCTGCTATATTCAGGTATTGTGTAACCTTTTGTTCGATAAACTTTTCCTTTATTAGTAAAAAACATAATATAATCATGAGTTTTTGCTATTAATAATTGATCTACAATATCTTCTTCATTTATCGACATTCCTTTAATTCCAACACCACCACGGTTTTGTGTGCGATATGTTTCACTTGTTATTCTTTTTATATAACCATTATTCGTTAAAGTTACTACTATATCTTCTACCGGAATTAATGATTCATCTTCAATATGTTCAATAGCTGTAATATCAATTTTTGTTCTTCTCTCGTCTTTATATTTACTTTTTATTTCTAATAATTCTTCCTTTATAATATTGGAAATTTTTTCATTACTTGATAATATTTCTTTTAAATCTGCAATTAATAAAGTTAATTCTTTTAATTCTTCCTCTATTTTACTTCTTTCAAGGCCTGTTAATCTTCTTAACTTCATTTCAAGTATTGCTTCTGCTTGTTCAATTGTTAAATTATATTTACTAATCAATTGTTCAATAGCGCTTTTATCATCAGCAGCTTTTTTAATTATTTCTATTATATCATCAATATTTTCGAGCGCAATTACAAGACCTTCTAAAATATGAGCGCGATTTTCAGCTTTTTCTAAATCAAATTTTGTTCTTCTATAAATTACTACTTTTTGGTGTTCTACATATTTTTCAATTATATCTTTTAATCCTAAAAGTTTAGGTTCACCATCAACTAGCGCTAAAAGATGAATACTATAAGAAGTTTGTAAATTTGTATATTTATATAAATTATTTAAAATAACATTTGCAATCACATCTCTTCTAAGTTCGATCACAATTCTTATTCCATTTAAGTCAGTCTCATCACGTAAATCCGTTATACCATCTATAACCTTATCTTTTACTAAATCTGCAATTTTAGAAATTAATGTTGATTTATTAACTTGATATGGAATTTCTGTGATAACAATACTTTGTTTTCCATTTTTATGTTCAACAATTTCACATTTTGAGCGGATTGTAATATTACCTTTTCCTGTTTCATATGCTTTTTTTATTCCACTATTTCCTAAAATACTAGCACCAGTTGGAAAATCAGGACCTTTAATAAATTCCATTAATTCCGACGTTGTAATATCATTATTATCTATATAAGCTATACATCCATCTATTACTTCACCTAGATTGTGGGGAGGAATATTAGTAGCCATCCCTACCGCAATTCCCATTGTTCCGTTTACTAAAATATTAGGAAATCGACTTGGTAAAACTACTGGTTCTATTCGCTCACCATCATAGTTTTTCATAAAATCAACAGTGTCCTTATTTATATCACGTAACAACTCCATTGAAATTTTTGCTAGTCTTGCTTCTGTATAACGTTGTGCAGCCGCAGCATAACCATCTATAGAACCAAAATTTCCATGACCATCAACTAAGGGATATCTATAATTAAATGGTTGTGCCATTCTTACCATAGTATCATACACAGCAGCATCTCCGTGTGGGTGATAATGGGCAAGAACATTACCAACTGTATTTGCACTTTTAACATACTTCTTATCCGGTAAGAATCCTTCCTCATACATTGTGTATAATATACGTCTATGAACTGGTTTTAGACCATCTCGGACATCTGGAAGTGCTCTTGATACTATGACACTCATTGAATAATCAAGAAAAGAGCTTTCCATTTCATCGGATATATTTACAACTTGTATCTTTTTATCCATACTATACATCTCCTTTTATATATCAAGATTTTTGACATATGTTGCATTTTCTTCTATAAATTGGCGACGTGGTTCTACTTCTTCACCCATTAATGTTTGGAATACATTATCTGCCCTAATGGCATCTTCTATAGTAACTTGTAATAAATGTCTGTTTTTTGGATCCATAGTTGTTTCAGCTAATTCAGATGCATTCATTTCACCCAATCCTTTATTTCTAGTAATCTCGTATTTAGTTCTTTCATCTAAAGTAGCTATATATTCATCTTTTTCTTTATCATTTAATGCATATTTTATTACTTTACCATGTTTTATTGCATATAGAGGAGGTTGAGCAATGTAGACATATCCACCTTCTATTAATGGTAGAAAAAAGCGATAGAAAAAAGTCAATAATAAAGTTCTGATATGAGCACCATCAACATCAGCATCAGTCATTATTATTATTTTGTGATATCTTAATTTAGTTATATCAAATTCTTCACCTATTCCAGTTCCTAAAGCAGTAATAAGACTTCTTATTTCTTCATTTGCTAAAATTCGATCTAATCTAGCTTTTTCAACATTTAAAATTTTTCCTCTTAAAGGTAAAATAGCTTGCGTTTTAGAATCACGACCACCAATTGCTGAACCTCCAGCTGAATCCCCTTCCACTATAAATAACTCAGAAATGCTTGCATCTTTAGATGAACAATCTGCAAGTTTTCCAGGCAAACTTGATACTTCTAAAGCAGTTTTTCTTCTTGTTAATTCACGAGCTTTTTTAGCAGCAATTCGAGCACGCGCAGCTGTCATACATTTTTCGATAATAATACGTGCTTCATTTGGGTTTTCTAATAAAAATCTTTCTAAACCTTCGCTAAAAATATTATCTGCAATTTTTCTTACCTCACTATTACCAAATTTTGTTTTTGTTTGTCCTTCAAATTGTGGATTTGGATGTTTACAAGAAATAATCATAGTTAAACCTTCTTTTACATCTTCTCCACTAAGAGCATCATCATTTTGTTTTAATATATTTACTTTTCTTGCATAATTATTAATAACTCGTGTTAAAGCTCTTCTAACACCTTCTTCGTGGGTTCCACCTTCATATGTATTAATATTATTAACAAATGTATATAAATTTGAACTATAACCATGGTTATATTGGAAAGCAATTTCAAGTGAAATATCTTTTTCAGTACCATTTATATATACTATTTGCTCATGAATTGGGTTTTTATTTTTATTAATCATTTCAACATATTCAATAATTCCACCATCATAAACAAAAGTTTCTTTTTTACCATCATTTCTATCATCGATTAAAATTATTCTTAATCCTTTATTTAAAAATGCTAATTCACGAACACGACTTTTTAAAATTTCATAATCAAAAATAGTAGTTTCAGTAAAAATTTTTGGATCTGGTTTAAAAGTAACTGTTGTTCCAGTTCTATCTGGTGAACAGTTACCTATTACTTTTAAACTATCTACAGGTTTCCCACCATCTTCAAATCTTATAAAATGAATTTTTCCATTTTGATATACAGTTACTTCTAACCAACTACTTAAAGCGTTTACAACACTAGCACCAACTCCGTGAAGGCCTCCTGATACCTTGTAACCTCCACCACCAAATTTTCCACCTGCATGAAGAACAGTATAAACTGTTTCAACTGTTGATTTTTTAGTTTGTTGATGAATTCCAGTAGGTATTCCACGACCATCATCTTTTACCGTAATAGAATTATCCTTATTAATAATTATCTCTATATCATCACAATAACCAGCAAGAGCCTCATCAATAGCATTATCTACAATTTCCCATACTAAATGATGAAGACCTTTTGAGCTAGTTGATCCAATATACATACCGGGACGTTTTCTTACTGCTTCTAATCCCTCTAATACTTGAATATCTGATGCATCATAATGTTGTTCTTTTTTCATTTTACACCTCTTCTTCTGTTATTATTTTTCCATTGTCAACTTTTATTATTTTAGCTGATTTAAAAACTTCTGGATTTATACTCTTCAAATCAGTAGTTGTGATAAAGGTTTGTATATTATTAGTAATATACTTTAATAAATTATTTTTTTTTCTATCATCTAACTCACTAAAAACATCATCCAACAATAAAATTGGATATGTTTTTTTATAACTTTTAAAAATTGGTACTTCAGATAATTTTAAAGATAAAACAGCAAGGCGCTGCTGTCCTTGTGAACCAAATATTTTTAAATTTTGTGTACCTACTACAAATTCAAAATCATCACGATGTGGTCCTATGATAGTCATTCCTTGTTTTAACTCTGAATCATAAGTTTTTTCTAATTCTTCTTTATATTTTTTGATAATGTATTCTGTATCATAATTATTAAATTTAATTGAAGGTTTATACAATATTTTGAAATTTTTGATTTTAATTAAATTATAATAAATATCACTTACATTTTTATTTATATTTGATATGTAATTTTCTCTATATTGATATATTTTAGTCCCCCTTTCAATTAAAGTTTCAGTAAGGGCTTCAAAGTAATCTTTATCAATTTCTTGTGTTTTTAAATACTTTTTTAGCAATTCATTTCTTTGTTTTAAAATTTTGTTATAATCATTTAATATTTTTAAATAGTTTTTATGTATTTGGGATAATTGAATATTTAAATATTTTCTTCTTTCAGAAGGAGAACCTTTTATTAATTCTAAATCTTCCGGATAAAAAATAATTATATTCATCTTACTTATATATTCATTTATTTTATTTATTACATTATCATCTTTTTTTAATATTTTTTTTTGTGGTTCAATTATCACTTCATATTTTGATGAAATTACTCCATCATCTACAATACCTGATATTTTAGCAAAAACTGATTCATTGTTTATAAGGTAATTATCAATAAAAGATCTATGTGATTTTGTAATTCCTAATACGTATATACTTTCCAATAAATTTGTTTTTCCTTGTCCATTATCACCATAAATGATATTAATATTTGGACTAAATGAAATGGATAAATTTTTATAATTACGAAAATTTGTTATTTTAAGACTTTTTACAACCATTTTCCCTCTTTTCCTTTTTTAAGGTATTTTAAATTGTTTTTTATATTCAATTTACCCCCTATACATACACAACAATTATACCATAAAATAAGCTTAAAAAGCAAAAAAAGCGTAAATTACGCTTTTTTTGCTTTTCTCTGTCTTAAAACAGATTCTAGACGTGAAGCTCTTAATACCTGATTTTGAAAAGAAGCATATCTAATAGGAACAGTTATTGAACTCCCATTTTTGAAATATACTAATGTTTGATTATCTTTTTTCTCAAAACGTTCTATTTTCTTTAAACAAATCCATGAACAATCTGATGATCGTGCTGAACCAGTTGGAAAAAAGATAATCTCATTAGTTTCTTCAATAATAATAGGAGATTTATAAATAGTTCTACCTAAAAAATTTTTACTTCCTTCAAATCTTCCAATATAAGAGCTTCCAAAATATCTGCAACTATCATCAATTACTTTTGGAGTTGGACGTTCAACTATAAAAGTTTCATCATCCTCAATTACTTTACTTCTATTTTCATCAATTGCTAATATTGCGATAGTTGCTAAATTGATCTCATACATTTAAAAAAATCACCTCCTATAAATAACATTCTACATTTATTGCTAAATTCCTACTTATGATACAATATTTTTCACATTTTTTTCATTTTTTTGTCTTAAATGCTTACTTATTTGTCTAAATTTGTAACTACAATAAAAAAAAGTCCGAGTTTTTTACATTTCGGACATTATTTTTTATATTTAAAACAAATTTTTGTTACTAGTAAGTTCTTATTGGTAAAATTAATTGAATAAGATTATTGTCGTTTTGATTAGTAATAACTATTGGATTTAAATCCCCATTAAAATGAATCACAATAAATTCATCATCCATCGCCTTTAATGCTTCTAACATATATTTAGCAGAAAATGAAATTACTATATCTATATCATTATCTTTTTCAATAATTATTTTTTCTTCAACTTTACCTATTTCTTGAATATTGGAAGAAATAGTTATTTCTTGACCTTTTAATTCTAACTTTATAGTATGTTTTTCATATTCATTTGCAAGAAGAGAAGCTCGGTCAATAGAATTATAAAAATCAACTTTTTTAACTTTTGTTTTCAACATAAATTCAGTAGGTATTAATGCTGTTGCATTAGGATAAGTTCCTTGAATTAAACGAGACATAAAAATAATATCAGAAAATTTAAAAATAACATAAGAGCTAAAAACATGTAATTCAACAAAATCTTCTTCATCACTAAGAAGTTTATTTAATTCTTGAATATTTTTACTAGGTATTATAATATTAGTTTCATTATCTATTTTTTGATTAAGCTCAATAACTTTTGAAGCTAAACGATAAGAATCTGTTGCAACACATTTTAATATATTATCTTTTATATAAAAATTAATTCCTGTTAATACAGGTCTTTCTTCACTAATAGCAGTTGCAAATATAGTTTGATTTATTATATTTTTTAAAGATTTAATACTTAATTTTATAGGTTGGCTACTTTCTTCTAAATTTAAAGTTGGAAAATCTTCAACTTTATTACAATTTAAATAAAATGAAGAATTATCTGTATATATATTAATCTTGTCTTCAAAAACTTCTTCTATTTTTATTATTTTATCAGGCAATTTTCTAATTATTTCATATAAATATTTTCCATACACAACAATAGTTCCTGTTGATTTTATATTTTTTATTTTATCTGCTGAAATAAAACTTTTTATAGCAATATCATTATTAGTACTTAACAAATAAAGTCCCTCTTCAGTTAAATCCATTTTTATACAATTTAATATTGGTATTAAATTCTTGTTAGAAATTCCTTTTATAACGCTATTTAAATGTTCCATAAAAATTTTTTGTTCAATTTCAAAATTCATAAATTATCTCTCCTTTTTTTATTCTTTTTTAAAATTTATTATTATTATAGGTGTGGAAAATGTGGAAAACTTTATTTATAGTTTATATTTAAAGGATAATTAATATTATTTTTATGTGTATAACTTTTTTGTTTTTTTTATTTATTCACACCTACTTCAATTTTTTTATAATCCTATTTATTTCTTTTGCTAAATTTGTATTATTTTTTAATTCTTTTTTTATTTTTTCTACTGAATGAATAACAGTAGTATGATCTTTTCCACCAAAATGAAGACCAATTTTTGTTAAAGGTTCATTATATACAGTACGACATATATACATAGCTATTTGTCTTGGTACTGCAATTGATGAAACACGCCTTCTTCCTTTCAGATCTTCAACGGTTATATTATAATTATTAGCAACAATTTGTTGTACATGTTCGATATTATTTTTAGAAATATTACAATTTCCTATATAATCTTTTAATGCTTCAGCAGCTAAATCTAAAGTTATATCTGTACATCCCATCATTGTCGCATACGCAACAACTCTAGTAATTGCTCCTTCCAATTTTCTAATATCATTGGTACAATGACTTGCAATATATTCCTTTACTTCTTTTGGAAAATCAGTATTTAAAGAATGTCCTTCGATTTTTTTATCAATGATAGATAATCTAAGTTCATAGTTTGGCGGCATAATATCAACCATTAAACCCCAAGTAAATCTTGTCCGTAATCGTTCTTCTAATTGTTTTAAATCATCAGGTGATCTATCAGAAGATATAATGATTTGTTTATTATTAGTATGAAGTTCATTAAAAGTATTAAAAAATTCTTGTTGGGTTTTGTTAGCAATTTCAAGATATTGAATATCATCTATCATTAATACATCAACATCTCGATATTTTCGTTTGAATTTTTCCACTTCTTCAAAATTGTTGTTATCTTTATTTTTTCTATATAATTCAATAAAATCATTAACAAATTGCTCGCTTGTAACATATAAAACTTTTTTATTACTATTTTTAACGATATAATTTCCTATTGCGTGCATCAAATGAGTTTTTCCTAAACCACTATTACTATATATAAATAAAGGATTATACATAATACCAGGTTTTTCTGCGACCGCAAGTGCTGTCATTTTAGCAAATTTATTACTATCGCCAACCACAAAATTTTCAAATGTGTATTTTGGATTTAAATTTGATTTAAAAGAGTTTTTTTCTTCATCATTATTAATAAAAATTTCTTGATTTTTCCTTTTTTCGATATCTTCTTCTGTTAAAAATTCAAAAATAAAATTTGATCCCGTAATCTCATTAAAAATAGTTTCAATTAAAGTAATATAATTTTCTTTTAAGTGTTTTTTATGAATATCCATAGGAACTAATATTGTAGCTTTATTATCATTTAATGAAATTAATTTTGTTTCAGCAAACCAAGCTTCGTATAACATTGGAGCAAGATTATTTTGAACTTTTTTTAAAAAAGTATTCCAAATATTATTAATCTCCATTTTTCCACCACCAAACTAATCAACTAAGATTATTTTACAATAAAAATCATAAAAAACCAAGCGAAATATAGTTTTCCACAATAAAAAATATTATAAAATAAACTTTTCCACAATTTTGTGAATAAAAATATGTAATTAACAGATTAAAATAAATATTTTTTCCACATAAGTGTGGAAAAAATATAATAGAATAATAAAATAAACAAAAAAAAGAATAAAGTTATTCACATATTTATGTTGATATGTTTGACAAACAGGAAAAAGATATATATAATTAGAAAAGCAAATGTGAAAAACATGGAGGTGAAAAAAATGAAAAGAACTTATCAACCAAATAAAAGAAAAAGAAGTAAGAAACACGGCTTTTTTGCTCGCATGAATAAAAATATAATTAAGAGGAGACGCAAAAAAGGGCGTAAAGTATTATCGCATTAATCACTACTTAGAAAAGGCGGTGTTTTCTTTATATAATAATAATATGAAAAAGAAAAATATTTTAAAAAAAAGTTATGAATTTAACAGGATAATAAATACAATAAAACCATTCAGATATAAGTATTTGAAATTTTATGTTGAGCGAATAGAGGATAATAATTATTATTTTGGATTTTCTGTTGGTAAAAAAATTGGAAAAGCCGTGGTGCGAAATAAAATTAAAAGGCAAATTAAAGCGATAATTCAAAAAAATAAATATAAAAACGGTTTTAATTGTATTATAATTGTTAATAGTAGTATTTTGGATAGAACATTTCAAGAAATTGAAAAGGATATAAATGATGCCCTAAAAAGGTTAGATATTTTAAATAATGGAGGTTAATTAATGAAAAAAAAATATACAAAAATTATATTAGTATTAGTTCTTCTTATTGGGTTAACCGGTTGCACAAAAAATTTTAATCATGAAGGAAGAATGTATGCGGAAAATATTTTATGTAAACCAGAAAAACAAGAAACAATAGAAGTTTATCAATCTAATAATATAGATATTGATAAATTAAAATCATGTTCTGAATTTAAAATTACCGATGGTGGATATGAAGGGTTATGGAATACTATTTTTGTAAAACCTCTAGCTTTTTTACTAATAAAAGTTGGAAATTTTTTAAATAGTTATGGTTTATCAATTATTGTAGTTACTATTTTACTTAGATTATTAGTACTCCCAATAACTGCTAAAACAGCAGCACAATCAATAAATATGAAAAAAGCACAACCAGAATTAGAAAGATTAAACAAAAAATATGCAAATAAAACAGATACTGAATCTTTGATGAATAAAAGTCAAGAGCAATTATTGATATATAAAAAATATAATATTAAACCATTATCGGGTTGCTTGTTTGCTTTCATTCAAATTCCACTGTTTTTTGCCTTTTTTGAAGCTATAAATAGATTACCTGTTTTATTTGAAGAAAATTTTTTAGGACTATTTGAATTAAGAAGAACACCATTAGAAGCCTTTAGTATGAATCAATTTTATTACTTAATAATAGTGGCACTAATAATTTTCACAACATATTTTTCATTCAAACTTAATAGAACTGTAGCAATGTCAGAAGAACAAGAAAAACAAATGAAATTAACAATGAATATAATGATGGTAATATTTTTTATATTTTCATTTAATTTACCAATAGGAATAGGTTTATATTGGATATTCAATAGTACTTTTACTATAGTTCAGAATTTAATTTCGAAAGGAAGTTATAAAGATGCTAAAAATTTATAGTTTTGAAGGAAAAAATGAAGAAGAACTATTAGAAAAAGCACTTACAAGTTTAAATGTAAAAAATGAAGAAGTTTTTGTTTATTATAATAAGAAAGAAGGAAAATTATTTAAATTAAAAAAATATGAATTAAATATCTTAAAAAAAGAAGATGTAGTTTCATTTATTAAAAATTATTTTTCAAAAATATCTGAATTAATGAATATAGATATTAATTGTGAAATAAAAATAAGAGATGATATTATAAATGTAAATTTATTGTCTTCTGATAATTCAATAATAATAGGAAAAGATGGTAAAACTTTAACATCCATACAACAATTATTAAAGCAAACTTTAAAAAATAAGATTCCTTTTGATATTAAAATTAATCTTGATGTTTCGAATTATAAATCAAGAAAAAATAAACAATTTGAAAATGAAATAATAAAAATTGCAAAAGAAGTATTAAAAACAAAAGTAGATGCAAAATTAGATCCAATGAATTCATATGAAAGAAGATTAGTTCACACTATTATTTCTAAATTTGAAAATTTAGAAACAGTAAGTGAAGGTGAAGAACCAAATCGATACGTAATAATAAAATTTAAAGAATAAACGAAAATAGTAAAGAAGAATCAATTATTTTGTTCTAGCAAAATAATTGATTTTATTTTATATTGACTATATTATATATTTGCTGTAGAATACAACTGTAAAAAGGAAAACGGATGTGATAAAAATGGATGATACTATTGTAGCAATTTCAACAGCACTTGGTGTTGGAGCAATTTCTATTATTCGTGTTAGTGGTAATGAGGCAATAAAAATTGTAAATAAAGTTTTTCTAGGAAAAGATTTAGAAAAAGTACCTTCTCATACTATTCATTATGGTCACATTAAAGATGGAGAAGAAATAGTAGATGAAGTTTTAGTTTCTGTAATGCGTACACCAAAAACATTTACTCGTGAAGACGTTGTTGAAATAAATTGTCATGGTGGGATTATTACTACTAACCGTATATTAGAGATATTATTAAATAATGGTTGTCGTTTGGCAGAACCAGGAGAATTTACAAAAAGAGCATTTTTAAATGGTCGAATTGATTTGTTAGAAGCTGAAGGAGTAATGGATTTAATAAATTCAAAAACAGAACAATCTCGTGCTCTTGCAATAAATCAAGTTGCTGGAAAAGTATCAAATATAATCAATCATTTGCGCCAGCAAATACTTGAAGTTTTAGCTAATATTGCTGTTAATATCGACTATCCTGAATATGAAGATATTGAAGAACTTACAATTCAAGAATTAGAAGAAAAAATTAAATATATAAAAAAGCAAATAATAAAAATAATTGAAGAAAGTGAAAATGGAAAAATAATTAAAGAAGGAATAAATACTGCTATAATTGGAAAACCAAATGTTGGAAAAAGTAGTATTTTAAATAAATTATTAGATGAGGAAAAAGCTATTGTTACCAATATACCAGGGACAACTAGAGATTTTGTAGAAGGTACACTTAATATAAATGGTTTATTGTTGAATATCATTGATACAGCTGGAATAAGAAAGACAGATGATGTAGTTGAAAGTATTGGGGTTAAAAGGAGTTTAGAACTAATAGATAAATCCGATCTAATTTTATATGTTTTAAATAATAATGAAAAAATAACAGAAGAAGATTTAGAAATAATATCAAAATTAAAGAATAAAAATCACATAATTATAGTCAACAAAATTGATTTAGAAAAAGAAATAAACGAAGAAATTTTAAAAAATAAAAATATTGTTTATATGAGTACCGTTAAAAATATTGGATTTGATGAGTTAAAAAACAAAATAAAAGAAATTTATAATTTAGAAAAAATAAAAACTAAAGATTTGACATATTTAACAAATGCAAGAAGTATTTCAATAATGAAAACTATTTTAAAAATTATTGAAGACATTGAAGGTGCTATAGCTAATAATGAATTTATAGATATGATAGAAATAGATCTTAAAAAAATTTGGCAATTGTTAGGTGAAATTATTGGTGAAACATACGATGATGAATTAATAGATCAATTATTTAAGCAATTTTGTTTAGGAAAATAAATAAAAACTTTTTGATTAATGGAGGTGTAAAAATGGAGTATGATGTAATAGTTGTTGGAGCAGGTCATGCCGGTTGTGAAGCTGCGCTTGCTTCAGCTCGAAAAAATCATAAAACATTACTTATAACAAGTAATTTAAATAATATTGCTGACATGGCTTGCAATCCATCAATTGGTGGTAGTGCAAAAGGAGTTGTTGTTAGAGAAATAGATGCTTTAGGCGGTGAAATGGGAAAACTAGCAGATCGTTCTAAAATACAAATAAAAAAATTAAATTCCAAAAAAGGACCTGCTGTTCAAGCTCTAAGAGCACAAATTGATAAAGTAATTTATCCAAAAGAAATGATGAAAGTTTTAAAAGGTCAAAAAAATTTAAATCTTATTGAAGCAATGGTCGAAGATTTAATAATTGAAAATAATGTAGTAAAAGGTGTTATTTTAAAAGATAAAAGTATCATAAAAGGTAAAATTGTAATATTGACAACGGGTACATACATGAAATCAGATATTTTAATCGGTAGCACTAGAACAAGACAAGGTCCTCATGGAGAAAAACCAAGTCAACATTTAAGTGACAATTTAAAAAAATTAGGATTCGAAATTATTCGTTTAAAAACCGGAACACCTCCAAGAATCGCACGTGATTCTATTGATTTTAATAAAACTAAAATCGAAACTGGAGATACTGTTTACTTGAGTTTCAATCATGATGATTATTATAATTACGATATAGAAAATCAAGAACCATGTTATTTAACTTATACTAATTTAAAAACACACCAAATTATAAATGAAAATCTTCATAAATCTAGTATGTATGGTGGACTTCCTGATGTTATAAGTGTTGGTCCAAGATATTGTCCATCAATTGAAGATAAGGTTGTAAGATTTAGTGATAAGGACCACCATCAAATCTTTTTAGAGCCAGAAAGTAGATATTATGATGATATTTATATTCAAGGTTTATCAACAAGCTTACCACACGATATTCAAGAACAAATAGTACGCAGTATTGAAGGATTAGAAAATGCTAAAATATTAAAATATGCTTATGCAATAGAATATGACGCTATTAATCCGACACAATTAAAGCAAAATTTAGAAACGAAAATTATCGAAAACCTATTTACTGCAGGCCAAATTAATGGAACAAGTGGTTATGAAGAAGCAGCAGGTCAAGGTTTAATAGCGGGAATTAATGCTGCATTAAAATTAGAAGGAAAAGGACCATTAATATTAAAAAGAAATGAAGCATATATTGGGGTTTTAATAGATGATTTAGTAACAAAAGGAGTAACTGATCCGTATCGTTTACTTACTTCAAGAGCCGAGTATCGCTTACTTTTAAGACATGATAATGCTGATATAAGATTAAGGCAAAAAGGTTATGAAGTAGGTTTAATTGATGAAGAAAGATATAAAAAATTTCAAGAAAAATTAAAAAAAATAAATGAGTTGGAAGAAATATTAAAAAATCATAAATTAACCCCTACTAACGAAGTAAATGAATATTTAAAAATGTTAAATTCTGCACCATTAAAAGGTATAATAACATTATATGATTTATTAAAACGTCCAGAAATCAATATTTCACATTTTAAAAAATTTATAGAAATTCCGTTTGATAAAGAAATAATTGAACAAGTTGAAATAAATGTTAAATATGAAGGTTATATAAAAAAAGCAGAAAAAGAAGCAGAAAAAATGTTAAAGTTGGAAATGAAAAGAATACCAGAAAATATTGATTATAAAAAAATTCCTAATTTAGCTAGTGAAGCAATTCAAAAATTAGAAAAAATAAGACCAACATCAATTGGTCAAGCTATGCGAATAAGTGGGGTTAATCCATCAGATATATCAATTCTTACCGTATATTTAAAAAAAGGTGAAAAAAAATGAATGAAAAAGAATGAATGAAAAAGAATTTATTGATAATATAAAAAAAATAGGTATTAAACTAACAGATGAGCAAATTAAGCAATTTCAAATGTATTATAAATTACTAATAGAATGGAATAACAAAATGAATTTAACTACAATAAATAAAAAAGAAGATGTATATTTAAAACATTTTTATGATTCAGCAACCTTGGTGCGTGCTATTGATTTAGAAAAACAACAGAACTTTTGTGATGTAGGTTCAGGAGCAGGATTTCCTGGAGTTGTAATAAAAATTTTATTTCCCAATCTAGAAGTCACACTGGTTGATTCGTTACAAAAAAGAATTATCTTTTTAAATGAAGTTATAAATAAATTGAAACTAAAGAAAATTTATACAATTCATGCTCGTGCCGAAGAATTTGGTCGAAAAAACAAAGATAGATTTGATGTTGTCACAGCAAGGGCGGTCGCCCCTCTTAATATTTTGCTAGAATATTGTATACCAATTGTGAAAAAAGAAAAATTTTTTATTGCAATGAAAGCAAATATTTCCCGGGAAATATTTTTATCAAAAAAAGCTATAAAAAAATTAAACACTAAAATTAAAGAAGTTATTGAATTTAAATTACCAATTGAAAATAGCCAACGAGCATTAATTGTAGTGCAAAAAAAAGGAAAAATTCCGAATATTTATCCACGAGATTATGCCAAAATAAAAAAAGAGCCCCTATAAAGTGATTTCTCTCTCTTTTTTTTTGGGAAATATTTCCCAAAAAAAGTTGTTTTATTTATTAAAATATAGTATTATATAATTATAAGGGATAAATAGGGGAGGTACGATTGTAAATGAACGATGAAAGTGATAAAAAAGTTGTTGAATTAAATCTTGATGATATATTACCCAATCGTTTTCAGCCAAGAATAAAATTTGATGAAAATGCACTTAATGAATTAGCTGATTCAATTAAAGAGCATGGTGTGATACAGCCAATTATTGTTAGAGAAATTGGAGATAAATATGAAATTATTGCTGGTGAAAGAAGATATAAGGCAAGTTTAATTGCTGGAAAGCAAACTATCCCTGCGATAATAAGTAATATGGATGATAAGCAAAGTGCTGAAGTCGCGCTAATTGAAAATATTCAAAGAAAAGATTTATCACCAATAGAAGAAGCTATTTCGTATAAAAAAATACTAGAAATGGGATATTTGAATCAAGATGCACTAGCTGCCAGGTTAGATGTTAGTCAATCTACAATTTCTAACAAATTAAGACTATTGAATTTAGATGAAGAAGTACAAGAGGCATTATTAAATAATGAAATATCAGAAAGACATGCCCGTTCATTGTTAAAATTAGAAGATAAAAATGATCAAAAAGAAATGTTAAAAAGAATAATAAACGAAAGATTAACTGTAAGAAAAACAGATAACGAAATTGATAAATTACTACGTGTTAAAAACCCAAAAAAAACTGATCGAAAAGAGGAAAATATTATGGATGAGCAACAAAAAGATAAATTTAATATTCCTTCATCTCCGATAATAGAAAATATTGAAATATTTGATGAATTAGATGGTAATCAGGTTGTTGAACCAGTTACTACAAGTAGTACTAATATTTTTAATGATAATAATGTAAAACCTGGATTTTTAGATATTGATAAAATTGAGCAAACTGCTGAAGAAATAAATGTCGAAAAACCTTTAGCGGATATTGATAGTTTACTTAAAGCTGATGAAAATATGGTAGATAGCAAACCAGTTGAAGAAGATAAAAATGATGTAAAAATAAAACATGGTAAATTTTTCAGTTTTATAGAAGAAAATGAAAACGAAGATAAGTTAAGTCAACAAAATAAAGAACAAAATGAAGGATTTGAATTTGATTTATCAAATTCACAATTACTTCTAGATGAAGAATTAACTTTACCAGAAATAAACTATGATGAAACAATAATTGATAAACCTGACTCTGAAGCAAATAATAATAATGAGGATAATAATTTTAAATATGAACCTGATTATAATTTTAATTTTAATGATTTTGAAGATATAGAACAACCAACCAATATAATTGAAAACAATAATAATGAATATACATTTAACCATACAATATCTGATTTAAGTAATAATAACGAGGATGTAAAAAATGAAAAATCATTCAACGAAATAATTAAAGAAATTAGAGAATTTACAAAAAGAATAGAAGAAGATGGATACTTTTTAGAAATTGATGAATTAGATTTAGGTGATAGCTATCAAGTAATTCTTACAATAACTAAAAATAAATAACTGCTTTAAAAGGCAGTTTTTTTTAAAATAAAAAATATTAAAGAGTTAAAATTTTTGTTATTTCAAAAAAGAAAATTTTATGATAAAATCTTTATCAAGATTAAAAAAAAGATAATAAATATAAAAATGGTGGGATAATTATGAAATTTGAATTAGTATCAAATTTTAAACCAGCTGGTGACCAACCACAAACAATTGAAAAATTAGTTAATAATATAAAAAATAATGTAAAACATCAAGTTTTATTGGGTGCTACTGGTACAGGAAAAACATTTACAATAGCTAATGTGATAGCAGCTGTTAATAAGAAAACTCTTGTTTTAGCACACAACAAAACTCTAGCAGGACAACTTTATAGTGAATTAAAGGAATTTTTTCCAAATAATCGAGTAGAATATTTTGTATCATATTATGATTATTATCAACCAGAAGCTTATGTACCTAGAACTGATACATATATTGAGAAAGATGCATCAATAAATGATGAAATTGATGAATTAAGACATTCTGCCACATCTGCACTTTTAAATCATGATGATGTCATAGTTGTTGCATCTGTATCATGTATATATGGTATTGGTGAAATAGAAGAATATAAGAAAAAAGTATTAACTTTAAATGTAGGAGATGTTGTAGATAGAAATGAAGTTATTGAAAAATTAATTGATATGTTATATGAAAGAAATAATATTGATTTAAAAAGAGGGTCATTTAGAGTTCGAGGCGATATTTTAGAAGTAGTGCCAATTAGTCAACACGGAAAAGCAATAAGAATTGATTTTTTTGGTGATGAAATTGAAAAAATTAGCGAATTTGATACTTTAACAGGTGAATTAATATCATCAAAAAAAACTATAACCATTTTTCCAGCTAGTCACTTTGTTACAAGTGAAGAAAAATTAAAAAAAGCAATTGAAAATATTCGAGAAGAATTAGAAGAGCAATTAAAAAAATTTGAAAAAGAAGGAAAATTATTGGAATATCAACGGTTAAAAGAAAGAACAAATTATGATTTAGAAATGCTAGCAGAAACTGGTTTTTGCCACGGTGTTGAAAATTATGCTCGTCATTTAGCACTTAAAAAAGAAGGTGAAACTCCTACAACATTAATTGATTTTTTTGGCGATGATTTTTTAATGATAATTGATGAATCACACGTTACAATTCCACAAATAGGTGGAATGTATAATGGTGATCGATCTCGAAAAGAAACATTAGTTGAGTATGGATTTAGATTACCAAGTGCTTTAGATAACAGACCACTTACATTTGAAGAATTTGAACAAAAATTAAAAAATGTGATTTATGTTTCAGCAACTCCAGGAGACTATGAAATTAAAAAAAGTAACAATACTATTATTGAACAAATAATTCGTCCAACTGGTTTACTTGATCCAACAATAGAAATCAGACCAACAAAAGGACAAATAGATAATTTAATAAATAACATACAAGAAAGAATAGCACAAAATGAAAGAGTTTTAATTACAACTTTAACAATAAAAATGGCAGAAGAGTTAACAGCATACTTAAAAAAAATGGATATTAAAGTAGCTTATTTACATAGCGAAATAGAAACTTTAGAAAGATTAAAAATTATTAGAGATTTAAGAATAGGTAAATATGATGTAATAGTTGGAATAAACTTATTAAGAGAAGGCCTTGATATACCTGAAGTTAGTTTAATAGCTATTTTAGATGCAGATAAGCAAGGATTCCTTCGTAGTGCAAGAAGCTTAATTCAAACAATTGGACGTGCAGCAAGAAATGCGAATGGACATGTTATAATGTATGCTGATACTATTAGTCAAGCAATGCAACTAGCAATAGATGAAACTAATAGACGTCGTGCCATTCAAGAAGAATATAATAAAAAACATAATATTGTTCCTAAAACAATAAAAAAAGAAATTAGAGAATTAATAAGTAACACTGAAGAAATTGAAATGAAAGAATCTACAAAATTAAGCGAAAAGGAAAAATTAGATTTAATTGATAAAATAGAAAAAGAAATGAAAGAGGCAGCTAAAAATTTAGATTTTGAAAAAGCAATGGAATTAAGGGATATATTATTTGAATTAAAAAGTAAAACAAAATAGTGTTTTTCTTACACAAAATAAGTTTATAGTTGCAAATTATTGTAATAAAGAAATTAATATTATATAATATAAGAAGTCAAGAAGCTAAAATTTAAGCTTGTTGGGAGATGAAAATATGAAAATTGTAATAATTAAAAATCAAACTAAAAGACTTAACAAATTTTTAGACTGGTTAATTCATATGGTTGGGTACGCAATAGTGTTAATTGCAGTATCATTAATTTTCAAAAAAACTATATATATTGATAATAGTTATTTTGGTTTTTGGGGATTAATGGCATCTATAATTATTTATTTTTTAAATAAATCAATTAAACCGGTTTTGATTTGGTTAACACTACCAATAACTGGTTTGACACTAGGCCTTTTTTATCCTTTTATCAATGTATTTATATTAAAAATGGTTGACTTTATTCTTGGTAATCATTTTGATATAAATGGTATATTTATGGGTTTTTTTGTAGCAATATGTATATCGGTAATGAATTTACTAATGAGTGCATTAGTTATTGAACCAATATTAAGGAGGAATGATTGATGCAGGCTATTTTTTTAGATTTAGGAATAATTAAAATTTATTGGTACTCAATCATGATTTTATCAGGATTGCTTATTGGAGGAACTTTTGCTCTACATGAAGCAAAAAAATGGAAAATCTCGGAAGATTTTATGATAAACTTATTCTTTTATTTAATTCCATTATCAATAATAGGTGCAAGATTGTATTATGTGTTTTTTAATTTTGATTATTATAGGGCTAATCCGATAGAAATTTTTAAAATTTGGGAAGGCGGTTTAGCTATTCATGGCGCTATTATTATGGGATTGTTATTTATAATTTTTTATAGTAAAAAACATAAGGTTAATATATTTAGACTATTAGATATAATAGTAGTTGGAATGTTAATAGGGCAAGCAATAGGTCGATGGGGAAACTTTTTTAATCAAGAAGCATATGGTGCAGAAACAACAGTGACTTTTCTAAAAAGTATATTTATACCACAATTTGTAATTGATGGCATGTATATAAATGGCACTTACTATCATCCTACCTTTTTATATGAATCACTGTGGTGTTTTATAGGATTTATTGCTATATTATTTATTAGAAGATATAAATATATCAAAATTGGTCAAATAACATCATTTTATTTAATTTGGTATGGAATAGGACGATATTTTATCGAAAGTTTAAGAACAGATAGTTTAATGTTTGGTGATTACAAAGCCGCTCAACTTTTATCAATTTCAATGATTATATCTGGAATAATATTATTTATAATAAAAAACAGGGGGTCTAAGTTATCAAATCTTTATAATGATAAGGAGAATATGGAAGATGTTAAATTTTGATTGTGTGATTATAGGAAGTGGTGCAGCTGGAATGACTGCTGCTATATATTTAAAACGTGCTAATTTGAGTGTTGCACTAATTGAAAAAGATGCTCCAGGTGGGCAAATGACAAAAATATCAAATATTGAAAACTATCCTGGATATCGTTCTGTTGATGGTTCAACGCTATCATTAAATATGTACAATCAAGTTATTGATTTAGGTGTTGACTATCGATATGGAAATGTGTTAGATATACAGGATTATGGTGATTATAAAATTATAAAAACTGATGTTGAGGAAATAAAATGTAAAGCGGTAATAATTGCAAGTGGAAGAAAACCAAGAAGATTAGGACTTGAAAATGAGGAAAAATTAATTGGTCGAGGTATAAGTTATTGCGCGCTATGTGACGGTTTCTTTTATAAAGATAAAACAGTTGCTGTTATAGGTGGTGGCAACAGTGCAGTTGAAGAATCTATTTATTTATCTGGTATTTGTAAAGAAGTTATTCTAATTCACAGACGTGATCAATTAACGGCTGATTTAAATGCTCAAGAAAAATTAAAAAAAATTAAAAATATTAAAATAAATTATAATAGTGTAGTAACTACACTAATTACTGAATCAGACAAATTAAAAGCTATAAAAATAAAAACAAACAATAAAGAAGAAAAAGAAATTAAAATTGATGGGATGTTTATTTACATTGGACATGAACCAGATGTATCATTTTTGTCTAATTTAGATATTAATTTAGACAAAAATTATGTTGTTGTTGATGATAAAATGCGAACTAACATAAAAAATATATATGCCTGTGGAGATATTATAAAAAAAGAAATTTATCAAATTACAACAGCAGTTGGTGAAGGGACAATAGCTGCAACCACAGCAAAAAAAGATATTACTTAAAATATCTTTTTTTATGGATTCATTTTCTAGATTTATTTAGTAGTTTATGTTAAAATGAATATGGAATGATTTTATAGAAGATGGTGATAATATGGGAAAGATAATTTCACTTGTTAATCAAAAAGGCGGAGTTGGAAAAACAACGTCAAGTATCAATCTAGCTGCATCACTTGGAATTTTAAGAAAAAAAGTTTTATTGGTTGATTTAGACCCACAAGGAAATACGACAACAGGAATTGGTCTTACTAAAGCAGATATAAATAAAAGTATTTATGATTTATTAATAGATAAAGCAACTATAGGTGAAGTAATAATAAAAACTAAATTTAAAAATTTATATGCTATTCCAGCAACCATTAATTTAGCAGGAATTGATATTGAATTGATGGATAGGAGTCGATTGGAACCAGGGTTTTCAAAAGTTGGACAATTAAAGAAACATTTGGACCAGATAAAAGAAAAATTTGATTACATTATTATAGATTGTCCGCCATCATTAGGAATTTTGACAACTAATGCTCTAACAGCAAGTGATTCGGTAATTATACCTGTTCAATGTGAATTCTTTGCCTTAGAAGGTATAATGCAATTACTAAATACTATAATGTTAGCTCAAAAAAATCTAAATCCTAATTTAGATATTGAAGGTGTTTTATTAACAATGTTGGATAGTAGAACAAAACTTGGACTCGAAGTTGTTGAAGAAATTAAAAGTTATTTTAAAGAACGTGTATATGATACAATAATTCCAAGATTAGTTCGTTTATCTGAAGCACCAAGTCACGGAAAACCAATTTTAGCATATGATCCTCATAGTAGAGGAACAGAAGCATATTTAAATTTAGCTAAGGAAGTGATCGAACGAAATGGAAAATAAAAAAAGAGCATTAGGAATGGGTTTAGAACAACTTTTCAATAGCGAAAATTTAGATTTGGCCAGCATAGAAAAAAGAATATATGAAACAAGTAATAGTGAGGAAATAGTAAATTTAAAATTAAGTGAACTTCGTCCAAATCCGTATCAACCAAGAAAAACTTTTGACGAAGGTTCTATTGATGAGCTTGCATCTTCAATTAAAGAGCACGGAGTAATTCAACCAATCATCGTTAAAAAGAGTATTAAAGGATATGAAATTATTGCTGGTGAAAGAAGATTTCGTGCTAGCAAAAAATTGGGGTTAGAAACAATTCCTGCAATTATTCGAGATTTTACTGACGAACAAATGATGGAAATCGCCCTTCTTGAAAATTTACAAAGAGAAAATTTAAATGCCATTGAAGAAGCTATAGCATACCAATCAATGATAGATAAATTAAATTTAACTCATGAACAATTAGCAAAAAAAGTAGGAAAAAGTAGAAGTCATATTACTAATATGCTAGGACTTTTGAGACTACCTAAAGAAGTTCAAGATATGATTACAAAAAAAGAAATATCGATGGGACATGCTCGAGTTTTAAGTAAATTAGAAGATGAAAAACAAATCATTGAAACAGCGCAAAAAATAGTTGAGGAAAATATACCAGTTCGCGAATTAGAAGAAAAAACAGATTCTAAAGAATTTGAAAAAAGAGTAAAAATTAAACGTAAAACAAATATATCTGAGAAAAACGAAGATTACAAATATGTTGAAGAATTATTGTGTGAAAAGCTTGACACAAAAGTAAAAATAAAAGACAATAAAATTATCATAAAATTTAATAATGTTGCAGATTTAAATAGAATTTTAGAAATTTTCAATATAAAGGAGTAGTGGTATATGATTGAAAAAATTTTAAATAAAGATGTAATTGTTACCGGTATTACCATTATAGTAATTATAATTTTATACTTTATATTAAAAAGAGTAATCAAACGTGTTTTAAATTTAAGGAAAATAGATGATCGAAAAAGAAGTACGTTTATAAGTATTTTTACAAACATTTTAAAATATTTTATGATAGTATTATGCGGTATAATTATTTTGGATGCTTTTGGTGTAGATACTAAAGCTATTATTGCTTCATTAGGAGTTGTTGGAGTTGTTGTTGGTTTAGCGTTTCAAGATATTTTAAAAGATACAATATCTGGTATTTTCATTATTTTAGAAAACCAATATGCAGTAGGTGATCACGTAACTATTGATGGTTTTAGCGGAAAAGTTGTTAGTCTAGGACTTAAATCAACAAAAATTCTTTCTTATAATGGAGAGATAAAAACAATTCCTAATAGATATGTTGAACAAACAATTAATCATAGTATTGAGCCACCAATTTTAAATTTAGAAATTCCAATTCCTACTTCGTATGATGTAGAAAAAACAAAAAAATTATTAAATGACGTTTGTCAAAATCTTGCCCAAGAAATGGAAGAAATTAGAGGAGATATTAATGTAGTAGGAATCACTTCAGTTACAAATTTATATACTAGATACCGTATTCGAGCAGAAATTGATTTTTTAACAAAATTAAAAGTACAAGATGCAATTTATAGTGAAGTTAGGAAAGCGTTAGATAAACACAAAGATGAATTATCAACTAAAAAAGAGGGATAGAAATGCAAAAAGAATATAGACTAGGTAGTATTGTAACAATGAAAAAACCACATCCATGTGGTACAAATGAGTGGGTAATTACTAGAACAGGAGCAGACATTAAAATTAAATGTTCAAATTGTGGTCGAAGTGTAATGATGCCACGTGTTGAGTTTAATAAAAAAGTGAAAAAAATTTTGACATACTAGGAGGATGTATGACGAAAAATAAAAAAAGAAAAAAACAATTTAATCCTATTATAACAATTTTAATTATAACTGTTTTTATAATAATAATTAGTTTTATTTTAAATTTAATAGGTTTTGAAGCTCAAAAAACTACTATTGTTAACAATAAACTAGAAACATCATTAATAACTATAAAAAATATTATTTCAATAGATGGAATTCGTTTTATCTTTGGAAATGCAATTACTAATTATCAAATACTAGAACCAATTGGATTTTTAATTGTTTCATTAATTGGTATAAGTTTTATGAATTATAGTGGTATAATTAAGCCTATATCAAAACCTTTTGCAAAACTAAAAAATTTTGCACTAACTTTTATTGTTTTAATAATAAGTTATTTATTTTCTTTTATAGGTGATTATAGTTTTCTATTATTAATGCCATTAGTGGCGCTAATTTATAAAGAAATAGATAAAAATCCTGTAACTGGAATAGTAACTGTTTTTTTGGGTCTGACATTAGGTTATGGATCAGGATTTATATTTGATTATAATAGCTACTTATTAGGAACAATGACTGAGCAAGCAGCGGTTATTGATATTGATAAAAATTATAAATTCCACTTAGCTTCTAATTTATATATAATGATAAGCACAACTATAATTTTAAGTATTATAATTACATATTTAATCGAAAAAAGAATAGCGCCCAAATTACCAAAAATAAAAAAAGAGGATATTGAAGTAGTAGAGGTTGAACAAGAAAAAAATAATCATAGAGGTTTTATTGTAAGTTTGATAATATTTATTTTATTAATTGCTTTAACTGTATATTTAATAATTCCAGGACTTCCTTACTCTGGTATATTATTAGATAATGATGCGCCAAATTATATAGTAAGTTTATTTTCTGATAACGCTTCTTTTAAGGAAGGTTTATCCTATATAATTTTACTTATTATGATGATTACTAGTTTAATTTATGGAAAAATTTCAAACAATATAAATAGAGATAAAAATTTTAGTAATCATCTTGCGCCAAATTTACAAGGGCTTGGTTATACTTTAGCAATGTTATTTTTTATTTCACAATTAATAGCCATCATCAATTGGACAAATCTAGGAGAAGTAATAGCAGCTAATTTAATAAATTTTATGGCTAGTTTAGAATTTTCGGGAGTATTATTAATTTTAACATTTTTTATTATAACCGTCATAATTGGAATTTTTATTCCTTCCGCAGTAGCAAAATGGCTATTAATTTCTCCATTGATTGTACCATTATTTATGAGATCAAATCTTACGCCTGAGTTTACACAATTTATCTTTCAAATGGCCGATGGCGTTGGAAAAGCAATAACACCGTTATTCTTATATTTTATCATTATGCTTGGATATGTACAGAATTATGTTGAAGAAGAAAAAATAACAATTTTTGGAATGTATCGGATACTAATACCAAGTATTTTAGCAATTGCTGGAATCTTAATTCTTGTTGTGGTAGGATGGTTTATTATTGGTTTACCATTGGGACCATATAGTTATCCAGCACTTTAGAAACCAAAATGCCTTCCTGTTTCTAAATTTATTGTTTATTAATAACAAACATGATATAATACCATATACACAAAATTACGAGGTGAGATAATGAGTCTAAAAGCTGGTATTATAGGTTTTCCAAACGTTGGTAAATCAACTTTATTTAATGCTATTACAAAACAAAATATTTTAGCAGCTAATTATCCTTTTGCAACTATAGAGCCAAATCAAGGAATTGTAACTGTTCCTGATGAAAGACTAAAATTTTTAACTGAAATTTCTAATCCTGAAAAAACGATACCTACTACTTTTGAATTTATCGATATTGCTGGGTTAGTAAAAGGTGCTTCTCTTGGTGAAGGTTTAGGTAACCAGTTTTTAGCAAATATTCGTGAAGTTGATGCTATTTGTGAAGTGGTGCGCTGCTTTGAAGATCCTAATGTTATTCATGTTGAAGGACATGTAGATCCAATAAGAGATATAGAAATTATTAATATCGAATTGATGTTAGCTGATTTAGAAGTTATAACAAATAGATTAAATCGAATCAGTAAAAAAGCAACAATGTCAAAGGATAAGGAATTATTAAAAGAATTTGAAATATTAAATAAAATTAAAGAAGGTTTAGAAAAAGATGTACCTGTTCGTAATTTAAATTTAAACGAAGAAGAGCAAACTTTAATTAAAAATTTTAATCTTTTAACGGCAAAACCAATTATTTATATAGCAAATGTTAGTGAAAAAGATATGTTTGAGGAAAATAAGTATGTTTCGTTGATTCGTGAATATGCCAATAAAGAAGGTGCTAAAGTTATAACTTTATGTGCCACAATTGAAGCAGAATTAAATGAACTTCCGGAAGAGGAAAAAGAAGAGTTTTTAAAAGAACTTGGACTTGAAGAAAGTGGATTGAATAAACTAATTAAAGCAACGTATGATTTATTAGGGCTAGCTACCTATTTTACTATTGGAAAGCAAGAAGTAAGAGCATGGACTTTTAAGAAAGGAATGAAAGCTTCAGAGTGCGCAGGAATCATTCATAGTGATTTTGAAAAAGGTTTTATTAGGGCTGAAGTCATAAGCTATAATGACTTAAAGGAATTAGGTAGTGAAAAAGCTGTAAAAGAAGCAGGCAAAGTAAGACTAGAAGGAAAAGATTATATTATGCAAGACGGAGATATTTGTCATTTTCGTTTTAATATTTAATATAATGAAGAGAAAAATAAAAGATAATAGTTTACAAGTAGAAATAAGTTTGTTATAATTTAAGCGCGAGTAATTATTTACTCCTTGCTTTGTTTAAAGCCAAATAGACCATAAGGAGGTGGAATGATGAAAAATTATGAAATAATGATAATCGTTAGACCAACTCTAGGAGAAGATGAAATCAAGGAAGTTGTGAAAAACTTCGAAGAAATTTTAACTTCTAATGGAGCAGAAATAACTGATTTTCAGGAAATGGGAAAAAGAACATTAGCATACGAAATTAAGAAAAATAACAGTGGTTATTACTTTGTTTACAATGTTCAATCTAACGATGATAAAGCAATCAAAGAATTTGATCGTTTGGCACTAATCAATAACGATATAATTAGACATCTAATTTTAAAAAAAGATAAATAAATGAAAAGAGGTAAAGTATGAATCGAGTGACTCTAGTTGGTAGAATAACCGCAAAACCAGAACTTCGCTATACGAATAGCCAAATACCCTATACGAGATTTACTATTGCCGTAAATAGAACTTTTAGTAATTCTCAAGGACAAAGGGAAACAGATTTTATTGGAGTAGTCGCGTGGCGAAGACAAGCTGAAAATATTTGTAATTATTTAGATAAGGGTAGTCTAATATCTGTAGATGGTCGAATTCAAACAGGCACTTATGATGATAAAGACGGCAATCGCAGATATACATTTGATGTTGTTGCGGATAATGTTCAATTTTTAGAATCTCGAGCACAAGCACAAGCAAGAATGGCAAGTAATAATGGTAATAATAATATCGATGCTACGAATAATTTCGGATCAAGTCCATATGATTATATGGATGAAAGTAGTTATGGTTACAATCTTGACAATATGAATGACGCTTATAGTAATATGGGCGATATTGTTACCTTAGCTGATAGTGATGATGATGAAGATATAGATTAATAAGGAGGGTTGTATGGCAGAATACGGAAGAAAAAAGAAAAAAGTGTGTCAACTTTGTACAAATGGAAAAATAGATTATAAAGATGTTGAAGAATTAAAAAAATTCATAAGTGCCGATAAAGGTAAAATTTTACCAAGAAGAGTAACTGGAACATGTGCTAAACATCAAAGATATATTTCTAAAGAAATTAAAAAAGCACGTATTATGGCTCTATTGCCTTTTGTAAAATAAATAGGTCAATTTTTCGATCTATTTTTTTTAGTAAATTATTAATTTAGTATATAGTGATAAAAATGTTAAATACTTACAATAAGTAAATAAACAATATTACCGATTATTATAAATAATATATACTAAAATAGAAAAACACAGTAAAGAGTAATTACAATTAACCTGAAAAAGATGGTATCAAAAAAAAGAAATATACAAAAAATTTTATAAAATTAACAAAAAAAGCTTGCAATGAATATAATAAATGTGTATAATTTTGTATGTGTGTGAGCGATGATGTGCGAGGTTGTTGATACGCCAGGGTGAGTTGTTATAAAAACAAAAGAATAAGGCGTTATCAAGTAATTCGTGCGGAGTTAGTCTACACTAGATTGTAGGCGAAAGGAGGAAGAATGATGTCAAAAAATAGAGTTCGAATCAAATTAAAAGCATTTGAACACAAAAGTTTGGATAATGCATGTGCAAAAATAATCCAAACTGTAAAAAGAACAGGTGGGGAAGTAAGTGGACCGATTCCGTTACCAACGGAAATTGAAAAAATTACCATTTTAAGAGCGGTTCACAAATACAAAGACTCACGAGAGCAATTTGAAAAAAGAACTCATAAAAGATTAATTGATATTATCAACCCAACGAAGGAAACTATTGATGCACTAACTCATTTAGATATTCCTAGTGGCGTTGACATCAAAATAAAAATATAGGTAAAAAAATTAGAAAATAGGAGGAAAGGATATGAAAGGAATCTTAGGTCGTAAAGTTGGTATGACACAAGTGTTTACTAAATCAGGAAAATTAATTCCGGTAACTGTTATTGAAGTTGAACCAAACATAGTAACACAAATTAAAACTGTCGAAAAAGATGGATATAATGCTATTCAATTAGGGTATGGTAGTATTCGTGAAAAATTAGCTAATAAGCCATCAATTGGTCATACCAATAAAGCAAATACAACACCTAAGCGCTTCTTTAGAGAAATTAGAGGTGTTGATTCAAGTGATTATACTTTAGGACAAGAAATAAAAGTAGATATTTTCCAAGAAGGAGAATTAGTTGATGTAACTGGAACAAGTAAAGGAAAAGGGTTCCAAGGTGTCATTAAACGTCATAATCAAGGTCGTGGTCCTGAAAGTCATGGTTCTCGTTTTCACAGAAGACCAGGTTCATTAGGTTCAATGAGACCTGCACGTGTTTTTAAAGGAATGACATTACCAGGTCGCATGGGTGGAGAAACTGTAACTATTCAAAATCTTGAGATTGTTATGGTTGATATCGAAAATAATGTGTTATTAGTAAAAGGAAATGTGCCTGGTGCTAAAAAGTCGCTAGTAACTATAAAAACAGCAGTTAAAAACCCAGGTAAGGTGAAAGAAGTAGAAGAACTTAATGTCCAAAATATAGAAGAAAAAGAAGTAATATCAGAAAATTCACCACAAGAAGAACCTGTTGTTGAAAACGTAGAAACTAACGAAAATAATTAGGAGGTTATAAAATATGGGTAAATTATCTGTATTAAATATAAATGGTGAAAAAGTGAAAGATATTACTTTGAATGAAAATGTTTGGGCAATTAAACCAAATGATGCTGTTTTATATGATGCGATTATTTTAACTAGAAGTTCTCAAAGACAAGGAACACATTCAACAAAAACACGAGCTGAAGTAAGTGGTGGAGGACGTAAACCATGGCGCCAAAAAGGAACAGGACGAGCACGTCATGGAAGTATTAGATCACCTATTTGGGTAGGTGGAGGAATAGTTTTTGGACCAAAACCTAGAAATTATAGTAAAAAAATGAATCGTAAGGAGCGCCGACTAGCGCTTAAATCAGCACTTTCTTACAAAACAATTGAAAATAATTTAATCGTTGTTGATAAATTTGATGTTGAAAGTCACAAAACTAAAGATATGATTAAAACTTTAGAACAACTTGGAGTTGTTGATGAAAATGTTTTAATAGTAGTTGATGAATTAACAGAAAATATGATTTTAGGAACAAGAAATTTAGAAAATGTGATACTATTACATGTTGATGAAATTAATACTGTTGATATTGTAAGTGCCGATAAAATGATAATTACTGTTGAAGCTGTTAATATGCTAGAGGAGGTGCTTGTCTAAATGATAAGTAATTATAGAGATATTATAAAAGCACCAATTATTACTGAAAAAAGTGAAGATTTAAAACGTAATCATAATACTTATACTTTTAGTGTAGATATAAGAGCAAATAAAGTGCAAATTAAACAAGCGATTGAAAAGATTTTTAATGTAAAAGTAGAAAGTGTTAATATTATAAATGTTGAACCAAAAAAGAAGAGATTTGGACGTTATTTTGGAAGAAGAAATAAAGTAAAAAAAGCAATGGTTAAATTAAGTGAAGGACATTCGATTGATTTTGAATAGTGAATAGTTAAAAGGAGGATTAATGTGGCGATAAAAACTTATAAACCTGTAACTAGTGGTAATCGAGGAAAAACATCAATAGATTTTTCAGATCTTACTAAAAAAAGCACCAGAAAAATCATTAGTTGTACCACTAAAAAAATCAGGAGGTCGTAATAATAAAGGTAGAATTACAGTAAGACATCGCGGTGGTGGAGCAAAAAGAAAATATCGTATTATAGATTTCAAAAGAAATAAAGATGGTATCGAGGGTATTGTTGCTTCAATCGAATACGATCCAAATAGAACAGCAAACATTGCGCTAATCAATTATAAAGATGGTGAAAAACGATATATTATTGCTCCAGAAGGATTAAAAGTAGGAGATAAAGTAATAAGCGGTGCAAATGCTGATATAAAAGTAGGAAATACATTAGAATTAAGAAATATTCCGGAAGGAACAATGGTGCACAATATTGAATTAAAACCAGGAAAAGGAGCACAACTTGCTCGTTCAGCTGGTTCATCAGCGCAAATCCTTGGACATGAAGGAAAATACACACTGTTGCGCTTAAAAAGCGATGAAGTTCGTAAAGTATTAGGAATATGTCGTGCAACTATTGGAGAAGTTGGAAATAAAGATCATGAATTAATTAATTTAGGTAAAGCTGGTCGTAAGAGACATTTAGGATTTAGACCTGTTGTTCGTGGTTCTGTTATGAATCCTAATGATCATCCACATGGTGGTGGTGAAGGTAGATCTCCTATTGGACGTTCTGCACCAGTTACTCCATGGGGTAAACCAGCATTAGGTTTTAAAACTCGTAATCCGAAGAAAGCATCATCTAAATTAATTATTAGACGTCGTAAAAAATAATTGAAAGGATGGTTTAAATGGCAAGAAGTTTAAAAAAAGGACCATTTGTAGATAGTCATTTAATGGAAAAAGTGAAAAAATTAAATGCTTCTGGTAAAAAAGAGGTAATAAAAACATGGTCACGTCGTTCAACAATTTTTCCAGAATTCATTGGTCATACTTTTGCTGTACACAACGGAAAAGAATTTATTCCTGTATATGTAACTGAAGATATGGTTGGTCACAAATTAGGTGAATTCGCACCAACACGTAAATTCGGTGGTCATGGCGATGCTAAAAAGCAAGATAGAGGATAATTAGCCAGAGAGGAGGACTAAAATGGAAGTAAAAGCAATCGCAAAAACTGTTAGAATCGCGCCTCGTAAAGCTCGTTTAGTTATAGATTTAATTCGTGGTAAAAATGTTGAAGATGCAGACGTAATTTTAAAAAACAAAAACAAAAAAGCTGCTAGAATTATCCGTAAAGTATTACAATCAGCAATAGCTAACGCTGAAAATAATCTTGAATTAAAAAAGGAAAATTTAATCATTAAAAAAGCAATTGTTGACGAAGGTCCAACGATGAAAAGATATCGATTTGGGTCACGTGGGTATGTTGATCCAATCAAAAAAAGAACAAGTCACATCACCATAGTTGTAAGTGATGAAAAATAGAAAAAGGAGGTAACTGATGGGTCAAAAAGTTAGTCCAATAGGACTTAGATTAGGAAATAATAAAGATTGGCAGTCAAAATGGTATGCCGAAAATAAGGATTTCTCTAAATATTTACTTAATGATATTAAGATAAGAGAATATTTAGAAAAAAAATATAAAGACGCAGCAGTTTCAAGTATCTTAATTGAAAGAACACCTAAACAAGTTGAAGTAATTATTAATACTGCCAAACCAGGAGTTGTAATTGGACACGGTGGCGAAGAGATTGAAAAAGTAAAAAAAGAATTATCAAAATTAGTTAATGAGGAAATTATTATTTCAATTAAGGAAGTTAAAAATCCAAACATTGATGCAAACATAGTAGCTGAAGATATTGCAAAACAAATAGAAAATCGCGTTTCTTTCCGTGTTGCACAAAAACGAGCAATTAGAAATGCTATGAAAGCAGGAGCAAAAGGTATTAAAACTGCAGTATCAGGACGTTTAGGTGGAGCTGATATGGCAAGAACAGAAGGATATACAGAAGGAACTATTCCGCTTCACACGCTTAGAGCCGATATTGATTATGCACATAAAGAAGCAGATACTACATTTGGAAAAATCGGTGTAAAGGTATGGATTTATAAAGGGGAAATCCTTCCTGAAAAGAAAAATAAGGGAGGTAATAAAGATGGCAGTAATACCAAGAAAAACTAAATATCGTAAGCCTCATCGTCTTAAATACGAAGGTAAAGCAAAAGGAAATTTAGAACTACACTTTGGTTCGTATGGACTAAAAGCAATGGAAGGTGGATGGATTAGTCAACAACAAATTGAAGCTGCTCGTGTTGCTATGACTAGATATATGAAAAGAGGTGGAAAAGTTTGGATCAATATTTTTCCACACTTATCATTAACAAGAAAACCTTTAGAAACTCGTATGGGTAAAGGTAAAGGTCAACCGGAAAAATGGGTAGCTGTTGTAAAAGAAGGAAAAATAATGTTTGAAGTAGATGGTGTTAGTGAAGAAGTAGCTCGTGAAGCGTTACGTTTAGCAATGCACAAATTGCCTATTAAGTGTAAATTTGTGAAAAAAGAAAGTGGTGATACTAATGAAAATTGAAGAAATTAGAAAACTTTCTAACGAAGAAATCACCAAAAAAATAGAAGAATATAAAGAAGAATTATTTAATTTACGCTTTAGTCAAGCTACTGGAAATTTAGAAAAGCCTTCTCGAATTAAAGAATTAAGAAAAACTGTTGCACGTATGAAAACCGTACTTCGTGAACGTGAATTGGAAAATAATTAAAAGGAGGGCATTATGAAAGAAAATAGAAAGCGTGAACTGATTGGTAAAGTAGTAAGTGATAAAAATGATAAGACAATTACTGTTTTAGTTGAAAATTATATTGTTGATAAATTATATGGTAAGCGTGTAAAGCGTTCTAAAAAATATTCTGCTCATGATGAAAAAAATGAAGCTAAGGTTGGAGATGTAGTTCGTATTGTTGAATGTAGACCATTATCAAAAACTAAACGTTATCGTTTAGTAGAAATAATTGAAAAAGCAGTTATTATATAATTGCAACGGATAAGGAGGAATAATTATGATTCAACAAGAAAGCCGCTTAAAAGTAGCTGACAATTCTGGTGCGCGTGAAATTTCGGTTATTCGTGTGCTAGGAGGCAGTACTGTTAAAACCGGAAATATCGGCGATGTTGTTATTGGAACTGTTAAAAAGGCTATTCCAAATAGTACTGTAAAAAAAGGAAAAGTTGTTAAGGCTGTAATTGTTAGAACTAAATTTGGTCTAAGAAGAGAAGATGGATCTTATATCAAATTTGATGATAATGCATGCGTCATTATTAAAGATGATAAAAGTCCAGTTGGAACTCGTATTTTTGGACCAGTTGCACGTGAATTACGTGACAAAAATTATATGAAAATTATATCACTTGCTAAAGAAGTGTTATAGGAGGTTAAAATATGAAATTTAAAACTGGAGATAAAGTTGTTGTTATAGCTGGTAAAGATAAAGGAAAAGAAGGAAAAATTTTAAAAGTTTTACGTAAAGAAAATAAAGTAATTGTTGAAAATGTAAATATCGTCAAAAAGCATCAAAAATCAGATGGACGTAATCCTGGTGGTATTATTGAGATGGAAGCACCTATTCATGCTTCTAATGTTATGATTTTAGATCCTAAAACAAATCAAAGAACAAGAGTAGGATATACATATGATAAAAACAACAAAAAAGTAAGAGTAACTAAAAAATCAAGTACAAAACTTGACTAGTTGGAAGGAGGAAAAAAGTGAGCCGCCTAAAAGAAAAATATAAAAAAGAGGTTATACCTAGTTTAATGGAAAAATTTAATTATAAATCAGTTATGCAAGTGCCTAAATTAGAAAAAATTGTTATAAATATTGGTGCTGGTGACGGTGCACACAATGCTAAAATAATAGAAGGAGCAGTTAGAGATCTTGAATTAATTACAGGTCAAAAACCTGTTATAACACGTGCTAAAAAGGCAATTGCGGGATTTAAAATAAGAGAAGGTCATCCAGTAGGATGTAAAGTAACATTACGAGGCGAAAAAATGTATAATTTTTTAGATAAACTTATCAGTATAGCCCTACCACGTGTAAGGGATTTTAAAGGTGTTTCACCGAAATCTTTTGATGGCCGCGGAAATTATACCTTAGGTATAACAGAACAATTAATATTTTCAGAAATTGAATATGACAATATTGTCAAAGTTCGTGGAATGGATATTGTATTTGTTACTACAGCCAAAACAAACGAAGAAGCATATGAATTATTAAAAAGACTAGGACTGCCGTTTAGGAATTAACTCTAAAAAGGAGGGTAGCATGGCTAAAAAAAGTAAAATTGTTCAAGCTAGACGAAAAGCAAAATTTAAAGTACGAGAGTATTCTCGTTGTCAAAGATGTGGACGACCACGTGCCGTTTTAAGAAAATACGGAATATGCCGTATCTGTTTTAGAGAACTAGCGTACAAAGGACAAATACCAGGCGTTAAAAAATCAAGCTGGTAAATTGAAAGGAGGATATTTATGGTTGTTAACGATCCAATTGCTGATATGTTTACAAGGATTCGTAATGCAAATCAAATGCGATATAAAGAAGTAGAAGTACCCGCTTCAAAAATTAAAATAGAAATTGCAAAAATTTTAAAAGAAGAAGGTTTTATTAAAGATTATCAAATTAAGAAAAACGGAGTTCAAAACATTATTGTTTTAACCTTAAAATATGGGCCAAAAAAAGAACGAGTAATTACAGGTTTAAAAAGGATTTCAAAACCTGGTTTACGAGTATATGTTAAAACTAATGAAGTACCAAAAGTATTAAATGGTTTAGGAATAGCAATTATTTCAACATCAAGAGGATTAATGACTGATAAAGAAGCAAGAGAAAAATCACTTGGTGGGGAAGTAATCGCATACGTTTGGTAAGAAACAAGGAGGATTATTATGAGTCGAATTGGAAAAAGAGTATTAACATTACCTGAAAGTGTGACTGTAACAGTAGATGGTAATGTTGTAACAGTAAAAGGTCCTAAAGGTGAACTTTCTACTACTATTGATGAGAATGTGAAAGTTGAAATAACAGGCAATGAATTAAGAGTGCATGCCGATGAAAACTTAAAAAATATTCATGGAACAACTAATGCCCATATTAAAAATATGATTGAAGGTGTAACTAACGGTTTTGAAAAAAAATTAGAAGCCATAGGAGTTGGATATCGTTTTAGCTTAAAGGGAAATATATTAGTTATTTCAGTAGGATTTTCTCATCCTGTAGAAATGGAAATACCTGAGGGAATTACTGTTGAACTACCATCTAATACTCAGTTAATTGTAAAAGGTATTGATAAATTTAAGGTAGGAGAATTTGCGGCAAATATTCGTAAAGTTAGAAAACCTGAGCCATATAAAGGAAAAGGAATTCGTTATAGCGACGAAGTTGTTATCCGTAAGGCAGGTAAAAAAGCTGCTTAATAACCAAAAGTAAAGGAGAGATTTACTATGATTAAAAAGGTATCTCGTAATGAATTACGAAAAAAAAGACAAGCAAGATATAAAGATAAAGTAAAAGGTACTGCTACTGTACCAAGACTTAATATCTTTAGATCAAATAGTAATATTTATGCTCAAATTATAGACGATGAAACAGGAAATACATTAGTAAGTGCATCAACTGTCGACAAAGAATTAAAGCTTGAAAACGGTGGCAATGTAGAAGCTGCTAAAAAAGTAGGAGAATTGCTTGCAAAAAGAGCAAAAGAAGCCAAAATTATTGAAGTTAAATTCGATAGAGGTGGATATAAATATCACGGACGTGTTAAAGCCTTAGCAGAAGCAGCACGTCAAAATGGATTAAAATTCTAAGGAGGTTAATTAATGGAACGCAGAAGAAGAGAACCACGCCCAAAACAATTCGACGAAGAAGTAATTAATATTAGTCGTGTAACAAAAGTGACTAAGGGTGGAAGACATTTTCGTTTCTCAGCTTTAGTGGTAGTCGGTAATCGTAATGGTCTTGTTGGTCTTGGAACTGGAAAAGCTAACGAAGTACCAGACGCTATTAAAAAAGCTGTTCAAGCAGCAACTAAAAATGTTGTTAGAATTCCACTTGTTGAAGGAAGAACTATACCTCATGAAGCAATTGGTGTACGTGGTGCAAGTAAAGTTTTACTAAAACCAGCATATAAAGGTACTGGTGTAAAAGCTGGAGGAGCAGTACGTTCAGTCTTAGAACTAGCTGGTGTTAAGGATGTAATTTCTAAATCTTTGGGTTCAAAAACTAAAATTAATGTTGCGTACGCTACCCTTGAAGCTTTAAAAAGTCAAAAAACTGTTGAAGAAGTTGCTAAACTTCGAGGTAAAAAAGTGGAGGAGATAATCTAATGAAGTTACATAATCTTTATCCAAATTCTGGTGCGACCAAAAATTCAAAGCGTGTAGGACGAGGACCAGGAAGTGGTTTAGGAAAAACAAGTGGTAGAGGACATAAAGGACAAAAAGCTAGAAGTGGTGGTGGCGTAAAAATATGGTTTGAAGGTGGTCAAACACCATTATTCCGAAGAATTCCAAAGAGAGGTTTTTCAAATGCACCATTTAAAAAAGTTTATGCAGTAATCAATTTAGATGATTTAAATAAATTTGAAGATGGAACTGTTGTAACACCAGAACTATTAAAAGAAATGGGTATAGTTAAAAAACAATTAGATGGAATCAAAGTATTAGGAAAAGGTAATTTAGATAAGAAACTACATGTTAAAGCCAATAAGTTTTCTAGTACAGCGCAAGCAAAAATAGAAAAACTAGGTGGAAAAGCTGAGGTGATCTAAAATGTTTGCTAATTTGAAGCAAATATTTAATTCCAAAAATAAAGATATTCGAAAAAAAATACTTTTTACCTTATTTGCCCTTTTCATATTTAAACTTGGAACAACTATAATTGTCCCAGGAATTAACAAATATGAACTTGGAACACATAACTTAGGTTTTCTTGAATTAATTAATGTTATGGGTGGAGGAGCCCTAGAAAGATTTTCGATTTTCGGTTTAGGTGTAATGCCATATATTACTGCCTCAATCGTTATTCAACTTGCACAAATGGATATTATACCCTATCTTGCAGAATTAGCTAAAGAAGGACATACTGGTCGTGTAAAAATTAATAAAATCACACGGGTATTAGGGATCATCTTAGCTTTTATTCAAGGATATATAATGTCCTTTGCTTTTATAAAAAATGGAACGGTATTAGATTACATGCAATTTGCGACTGTTTTAACTGCAGGTACATCGTTTTTACTTTGGATGGGAGATCAAATTACTGCTAAAGGTATAGGAAATGGAATTTCACTAATTATCATGGCTGGTATCATTGCAAGTGTTCCAACCATGTTCATGCAAACTTGGGAGATATTTACAGAAGATTATTCTTCATTAGGAATATTATTCTTTGTACTATTTGTAATAATTTATTTATTAATCGTGATAGGTATTATTTTTGAACAATCTGCGGAAAAAAGAATACCTATTCAATATGCTAATAAATCAACTAGCTATTTAGGAAAACAAAATTATATACCATTTAAATTAAATTCAGCAGGAGTTATACCAGTAATTTTTGCATCTTCATTATTATCAATCCCTGCTATGTTTGTAGGAATGATTAATAATTCAAAATATGAAGAATTTATAACTAATTATGTTGCTCTTGATACAGTAACAGGATTTATAATGTATTTTATACTTATTATATTATTTACATATTTTTATACATTTGTTCAATTGAAACCGAAAGAAATGACCGAAAATCTACAAAAAAATGGAGGTTATATCCCTGGAATTAGACCAGGAGAAGAAACAGAAAACTATATAAAAACAATTATTTATAGATTAACTTTTGTTGGTTCATTGTCTCTAGCCTTCATTGCTGGTCTTCCAATAGTGTTTAGTATGGTTTCGAAGTTACCAGCTAATATTTCAATTGGAGGAACCGGAATTCTAATTGTTGTAGGTGTAGCGCTAGAAACATATAAGAGTTTAGATAGCCAATTATCAAGCCGTATGTACACTAGTACACGTAAAAGAGGTCGTAGAAGGTGAAAAGTATAATTCTTCTTTCTCCCCCAGCGGCAGGTAAAGGTACACAAGCTCAGCTCCTTAAAGAAAAATACAATATACCCCATATTTCTATTGGTGCTATATTAAGAAATGAAGTTGAAAGAAAAACTGCTGTTGGACTTAATATTAAAGAAGATATGAAAAAAGGTAATTTAATTGATGATGACATAATTATGAACTTATTGATCAATAGAATTAAGCAAAAAGATTGTGAAAAAGGATTTATTTTAGATGGATTTCCGCGAACATTAAAACAAGCAAAATTATACGACAAGTTTTTAAAAGAAAATAACATGGAATTAAATTATGTTTTCCATCTAAAAATTGATAAGGAAACAGCCCGTAAAAGAATTGTAGGTCGCTTAATATGTAGTAATTGTCAAGCAGTTTATAACGAATTGTTAAAAGAAACAAAACCAAAAGCTAGTGGTATTTGTGATAAATGTAATGGTATTTTAGTTAGAAGAAAAGATGATAATAATGATGTTTTTGAAAACAGATATCAACTTTATCTAATTGAAACAATGCCAGTAATCAGTTATTATCAAAACCAAAATAAACTTTATGAAATTGACAGTAGTATTGATAAAAATTATACTTTTAAACAAATTACTAAGATTTTAGATATAGGTGGTGATTATAATTAATATTAAATCGCCATATGAAATAGAATTAATAGAAAAAGCATGTAAAATTGTAAGTGATACACATAAACATCTAGAACAATTCATAAGACCAGGTATCACAACTAAAGAACTTGATGAAATTGCTGAAAAATTTATTCGGGAAGCAGGAGCTATTCCATCATTTAAAAATTATCAAGGTTTCCCAGCATCAATATGTACATCAATTAATGAAGAAGTTGTTCACGGAATCCCCAGTAGTCGTAAGTTAAAAAAAGGGGATATCATATCAATTGATATTGGGGTTTGTTATAAAGGTTATCACGGTGACTCCGCTTGGACTTATGCAGTAGGAAAAATTAGTCCTGAGAAAGAAAGGTTACTAAAACATACAGAAAAAGCTTTATATGAAGGTTTGAAAGTAATTAAATCAGGAGTGCGTATTGGTGATATTGGTCATGCTATATCAAGTTATGTTAAAAAATTCAATTATGGAGTAGTAAGAGAACTTGTAGGGCACGGAATAGGTAAGGAACTTCATGAATTACCAGATGTTCCAAATTATGGTAAACCAGGAACAGGCCCCCTTTTAAAAGAAGGAATGGTTATTGCCGTAGAACCAATGATAAATCTTAGAACACATGAAATTTATATAAAAGAAGATGGATGGACCATTGTTTCAAAAGATAATTCCCCATCTGCACATTTTGAACATACTGTTTTAGTAACCAAAGAAGGAGTTAAAATTTTAACAAAGAGGTGATGTGATGGCTAAAGAAGGTACAATAGAGGTTGAAGGGAAAGTAATAGAAATATTACCTAGCGGAATGTTTCGAGTAGAACTTGAAAACAAGCATACAGTAATCGCCCACGTTTCTGGTAAAATCCGAATGAATCACATTCGCATTTCAGCAGGAGATAAGGTTACTGTAGAGCTTTCACCATATGATTTAACACGTGGGCGTATAACCTATAGAAAAAACTAGGAGGGACTAATATGAAAGTAAAACCATCAGTTAAAAAAATGTGTGATAAATGCAAAGTAATTAAACGCAAGGGAAAAATCTATGTGATTTGTACAAATCCAAAACATAAACAAAGACAAGGATAAGGAGGTATATTATGGCGCGTATTAGAGGTGTGGACATACCAGATAACAAACGAGTGGAAATTTCTTTGACATATATCTATGGGATTGGCAGAAGTTTATCAAAAAAGATTTTAAAAGATTTAAATATTGATCCAAATAAAAGAGTATCAGAATTAACTTCTGAAGAACTTACGCTTATCCGTGATGAACTTGGAAAATATCCTATTGAAGGTGATCTTCGACGTATAGTGAACCAAAATATAAAAAACATGATTGAAATAAAATGTTATAAAGGAGATCGTCATCGCCGTGGATTACCAGTAAGAGGTCAAAGAACCAACCGCAATGCTAGAACTCGCAAAGGTAGAGGAAAAGTAATAGCTAATAAGAAAAAATAATTTTTAATTAAAAAGGAGGTTAATTAATGGCTTATAAAGCAAGAAAAAGAAGGGTAAAAAAGAATGTACCTGAAGGAAATGCTTATATACATTCAACCTTTAACAATACTATTGTAACAATTAGTGATAAAGAAGGAAATGCAATTAGTTGGGCATCTGCTGGAACGTTAGGTTTTAAAGGAACAAAAAAATCAACACCATATGCAGCTGGTATGTCAGCAGAAGCTGCAGGTCGCGCAGCAGTTGAAGCTGGGATGAAAAAAGTTGAAGTATTCGTCAAAGGTCTAGGACCAGGGCGTGAAACAGCGATTCGTTCATTACAAACAGCAGGCTTAGAAATTGCTTCAATAACAGATGTAACACCAATACCACACAATGGATGTCGTCCACCAAAACGACCACGAGGATAAAAAGAAAAGGAGTGTGTTAAATTGTTAAATTTTGAAAAACCAACGTATAAAATTACCGAATATATAAAAAGTAATAATTATGGAAAAATTGAATTAGAGCCTTTAGAAAGAGGTTTTGGAACGACTATTGGTAATGCTCTTAGAAGGGTTATGCTATCAAGTTTACCAGGCAGTGCTATTACAGCTGTTAAAATCGATGGAGTAATGCATGAATTTCAAACTATTGAAGGAATCGTTGAAGATGTTACTACTATTATTTTAAACTTAAAAAATGTTGTTATTAAAAACCATTCGAAAGAACCAAAAATTGTAAAATTATCAGTATCAGAAGAAAAAACTGTAACTGCAGCAGATATTGAAGTTGATTCCGATATTGAAATCATTAATAAAGATCAAGTAATAGCTACTGTTTCAAAGGGCGGTAAATTAAACATGGAAATGCTTATAACTAATGGTCGTGGTTATGTTCCAGCAAACGAAAACAAAATTCATCTTGATAATGAAAAAATTGGGTATATTCCAATTGATGCTCTTTATTCACCAATAGAGCGTGTAAGTTATGAAGTTGAAAATGCCCGAGTAGGGCAAGATGATAGTTATGATAAGTTAACATTACATGTGCATACAAATGGTGGAATGAAACCGGAAGATGCAGTTGCACTAGCTTCTAAAATTTTGATTGAACACTTGAAAATTTTAACTGATTTAAGTGAAATAACTGATTTAACAGGTGTAATGACTGCTAAAAAAGAAGATAGCAACCAAAAGAAATTGGAAACAACTATTGAAGAGCTGGACTTCTCAGTTCGTGCTTATAATTGCTTAAAAAGAGCAAATATTAACACACTAGGAGATTTGGTCGAAAAAACTGAATTAGAAATGATGAAAATTCGCAATTTAGGTAAAAAATCTCTAAAAGAGGTATCAGATAAATTAAAAGAACTAGGCCTTAAATTCCGTGATGAAGATTAATAGGTAGGAGGAATAATATGTACAGAAAATTAGGACGCGATAATAAACATAGAAGAAGTATGCTTGCTAATTTGACTAGAGACTTGATAATGAACGAACAAATTCAAACGACAGAAAGTCGAGCAAAAGAAGTTCGTAAGTTTTTAGATAAAATGATTACTTATGGAAAAAAAGGTACTTTAGTATCAAGAAGAAAAGTTTTATCATTTCTTCATAATGATAAAGAAGCAACTAAAAAAGTATTTGACGTTTTGGTACCTAGATATGCAAAGAGAAATGGCGGATATACTAGAATTTTAAAAATAGACGAACGCCGTGGTGACGATGCCTTAATGGTTATTATAAAATTAGTTGAAGAAGAATAGGGGCAATATTTGTCTCTCTTTTTTTGTCAAAATTATTAACAAGCGAAAGTTGAATAAATTGATAACATCATATATAATTATAAATAACGGATGGTGATAATATGAAGGTATTAATAACAGGTGCCAGCTCAGGAATAGGTGCAGACATGGCAAGAATTTTGAACAAGCAAGGACATGATTTAGTTTTAGTTGCTAGAGATAAGCAAAATTTAGAAAAGATAAAAAAAGAGTTAGATGGTAATGTAAAAATAATAGCTATGGACATTTCAAGTACATTTAATTGTATGAGGCTTTATAATAAAGTTAAGAAAGAAAATATTGATATATTAATCAATAATGCTGGATTTGGTGTTTTTGGTAATTTTAATGATACTAAATTAGATAAAGAATTAGATATGATTGATTTAAATATAAAAGCTGTACATACATTAACTAAATTATTTTTAGCTGATTTTAAGAAAAGAAATAGTGGCTATATTTTAAATGTTTCATCATCAGCAGCTTTTTTATCCGGACCACTTATGGCGTCTTATTATGCTACTAAAGGATATGTACTACAATTAACAGAGGCAATTTATGAGGAATTAAGACGAGAGGGAAGTAATGTTTACATAGGTGTTTTATGTCCTGGACCGGTTAACACAAATTTTAATAAGACAGCAGGAGTTAAATTTTCAGTTAAAGCAATGGAAAGCGATGTAGTGGCTAAATATGCCATTGATAAAATGTTTAAAAGAAAACTTATCATTATTCCTGGGATAATCAATAAAATAGGTGTATTTATGACACGATTATTGCCAAGAAAATTATTGTTGAAAATTAATTATAATATTCAAAAGGGAAAAAGCGAATAATTCTATTATGTTTTTGCTAAATATTGGAAGATAAAAACCTATATTAAATTCTTAAGTTAGAAGCATAAAATTTTATGCTTCTTTTAATTTTGGCAATAATAACTTTTTTAAATTATAATTTTGATTTTGTTTGAATCCCTAAAAGTAAGTTGAATAAGATGCAAGTTGTCAATAAGTATAGAAGCATTAGGAAATATTTTATTTATAAGTGAAATGTTAGAAATAAAACACAAATAATTAACCTAATCAGTTTTACAAGCTGGTGTATAATAACATAAAAACATTTATCATATTTTTTGTGAAAAAAGATGATGAAAAATCATATTCTCATTAAATACTATAAATTATATTTTTTGTCGAATTATTAATGTGGTATATATATAATCACCTTAATATTATTTTATAGGTGATGAGTTTGGACACAAAAAAACTTGGACTTATGGATGAGGAAGTTGTTAAATCACGATTGAAATATGGTAGCAACGACATAAGTAACAAAAAACAAAATTCATTTATTAAATTGTTTATTGAAAGTCTAGGCGAACCAATGACAAAAATATTATTAATCGCACTTGCAATAAAAACATTGTTTTTATTAAAAAATTTTGATTGGTATGAAACAGTTGGAATTGCCATTGCCATATTTGTTGCATCTTTAATTTCTACATTATCAGAATATGGTAGTGAAGAATCTTTTAAAAGACTTCAAGAAGAAGCTTCGAAAATAAATTGTCGTGTTTACCGTAATGGGATTTTAACACTAATACCTATTAGTGAAGTAGTTAAAAATGATGTAATTTTATTACAAGCTGGGGATAAAATTCCCGCTGATGGGATTATTATAAAAGGTTCTATTGAAGTAGATGAATCAGCTTTAAGTGGGGAATCTAAAGAAATTACAAAAGATATAAATAATAATAAAGTTTACAGAGGAAGTGTAGTGTGTGCTAATGAGGCAATAATGCTTGTGCAAAATATAGGTGATAAAACAATATATGGTAGTATAGGGCTTGAATTACAGGAAGAAAAAAGAGAAGGACCGCTAAAGTATCGCCTTCGAAAGCTTGCACATACCATTAGCAAGTTAGGTTATATTGGGGCTTTTTTAGTAGCAATTTCATTTTTAATCGATGTAGTGGTTATCAAAAATTTTTTTGATTTAACTAAAATAAAAGATACAATTACTAATTTTCATTTAATGTTTGGTTATATTCTTCATGCAGTAACTTTGGCTGTAACAGTAATTGTTGTAGCTGTTCCTGAGGGGCTACCAATGATGATAACTCTTGTTTTATCAAAAAATATGAAAAAAATGTTAAAAGATAATATTTTAGTGAGAAAATTATTAGGTATTGAAACTTTTGGAAGTTTAAATATATTGTTTACAGATAAAACTGGTACATTAACAAAAGGAAAATTAGAAGTAGTAAATTTTATAGATGGTAATAATAATGAAAATGGTAAAGAATTTCCAAAACAAAAAAACAAATTAATTGAATTGTTAAATATCTCGTTAATATATAATAATGCTTCTACTTACGATAATGAAAAAAAACTAGCATTTGGAAGTAATGCAACTGATCGTGCTTTACTTGAATATGCCTATCCCTACCATATCGATATATCATTAAAAAAAGAAAAACAAATACCTTTTGATAGTAAATTAAAATATTCAATGGTTAGTGTTTCCGGGACACTTAACACAACTTTAGTTAAAGGAATGCCAGAAATAATACTAAAAAAAAGCCATTTTTATTATGATCGAAATGGTAGTAAAAAGACTTTGATTAACAAATCCAAAATTATAGAAAAAATGAAAGAACAAGCATCACAAGGAATTCGTTTTATCGCGGTTGCTACTATTAATAATGAACCTAATACAAAAAATGAAATGCGAGGTCTTACATTAGTGGGATTGATTGGAATTAGAGATGAGGTAAGAAAAGAAGTAAAAGAATCTGTAAATCAGGTAATGAATGCTGGAATTAAAGTTGTAATGGTAACTGGGGATGCGAAAGATACTGCTATTGCTGTTGCAAAAGAGGTCGGTTTGTTAAAGCAAGATTCAATAGTAATAACAAGTGAAGAATTAAAAAAGATGTCTGATAATGAATTAAAAGAAAAACTACCAAAAATTGCTGTAATTGCCAGAGCACTGCCAAGTGATAAAAGTAGACTTGTTCGTATTGCACAAGACTTAGACTTAGTAGTTGGTATGACAGGAGACGGAGTTAATGATGCTCCTGCGATCAAAAAAGCAGATGTAGGCATAGCTATGGGAAGTGGAACTGAAGTGGCAAAAGAAGCGTCGGATATTGTAATATTAGATGATAATTTTAAATCAATTGCCAAAGCCATTTTGTACGGACGAACTATTTTTAAAAGTATTAGAAAATTCATTATTTTACAATTAACAATTAATATATGTGCTGTTGGAATTTCAATTGTTGGCCCCTTTATTGGAATTGAAAATCCGATAACAGTTATTCAAATGTTATGGGTAAATATGATAATGGACACTTTAGCAGCTTTAGCATTTGCTGGAGAACCAGCACTTCTTGAATACATGAAAGAAAAACCAAAAAAACGTGATGAAAATATTATCAATAGCTATATGCTAGGACAAATTCTTTTTACAGGTATATATTCATTTATTTTATGTCTTTTATTTTTAAAACTGCCTATCATTAAATCAATTTTTGTTGAAGATAATAATGAATTAATGTTAATGTCCGCCTTTTTTGTTTTATTTATTTTTATTGGAATTTTTAATTCATTTAATGCTCGAACTCATCGTTTAAATATTATGGCTCACATTTTAAAAAATCGAGGTTTTATTATAATTATGTGTCTAATAACAATAATCCAAATTTATATAGTCTATTATGGTGGAACGATCTTTAGAGTAGTAGGACTAACTTTACCTGAATTCATTTTTGTTTTACTACTTGCTTTCACTGTTGTTCCCGTTGATTGGATTAGAAAGATTTGGCTAAAAAAACATAATAAAAATAAAGGTGTTTAATTTTATAAATTATTTTGGTATAATCTTTTTAAGATAGGAGGTAAAGTATGAGAATATTTAAATGCGAAATTTGTGGAAATATTGTTGAATTGATAAATGATGGTGGAGGAACCTTGGTATGTTGTGGACAAGAAATGGAAGAAATTGAAATCAACACAGAAGAAAACACATACGAAAAACACATACCATTCGTTCAAAAAGAGGGAAATAAGGTGAAAGTGCAAATTGGAAAGACAATCCATCCAATGATAGATGAACACTACATTGAATGGATCGCGCTTATTGAAGACAACTTTATTCAAAAAGTTAATTTAAAACCAGGCGATGAGCCGATTGCAAATTTTACTGTACAAAGTGATAATTTTACAGTATATACTTATTGTAATATCCATGGTTTCTATATGACAAAAAACAATAAATAAGAGTATGAACTATGAAGATCATACTCTTTTTAATTTTCTATTATATTTATTTGTTAGTGATTCTGTAAAAATTAAATGATGGTTTATTGAATAATCTAATATCATATCCCGATGTACCTAATCCACTTGATATATATAAATCTGTTTTTCCAAGATTATAATATTCATCATAATATTTTTTTGCCCCAACTGGTGTTACTATCGCTCCAATTAAAGGTATCTTTATCTGACCGTTATGGGAATGACCTGCTAAGATTAGATCAAATTGTTCATATTCGAACTTTTCAATGTAATCAGGTTCATGCATTATCATAATATTATAAATAGGTTTATTTTTTTCTTCCTTTAATATTTTTTGAACTTCTTTTAACTTTTCGTTGATTGTTGTTTTGTTTTGCAAATTTGAACTCATCCCATTTATTAATATTGGAGTAGTTCCATTATTATAAACTAAGTCATAAGTATCATTCAAATTAATAAAATTACTTTCTTCAATAATTTTTTCCCATTGGTTTATTCCATACACATAATCATGATTTCCAGCTATGGCATATTTTCCGATTGTAACTTCAATTTTGTTAAGATTTTCAATTAAAGTTTTTTTATTTTCTTCTGATAATTCTCGATCGCGGTCAAGCAAGTCACCTGTAATAACTACAATATCTGGTTTTAATAAATTTATTTTTTTTACAATTGTTTCAATATTTTTATCATTAATAATTCTTCCATAGTGAACATCACTTATATGAGCAATTTTTAAACCATGAAAATAATTAGGAATATTTTTATTTGTAATTTTTATTTCCTTAACAATTAATCCTTTAGTGCCAATAAAATAGGCGTATCCATATATCAAAACAACAACAAAAAAGACAAATATCAAAAATTTTATCAACTTTTTCTTCATAGCCCCCTCCTTAATTCAATTAATATGGACCAAAAATTAAAATTGCAAATTGAACGGCCATTAGAAGGCCATTATGCAAAAAATGAAATCCCATTGGTACAAAAATATTATTTGTTTCTTTAAGCATTAGTGCAAATGCAATAGCAGGAAATGCATAAGGGATAATATATATCAAATCAATTGGACTAGTAACAGTGCCAACAACATGAAAAGAAGCAAAAGTTAAAGCGCTCATAAAAATAAATACAGCATCATCATTGAACATATCTCTAAAACTTTGACGGAAAACCAATTCTTCAATAATAGGGGCCACAATAACGGCAGATAAAAATACCAGAATAGGGCTACTATTAAAGATATCTCTAATCATTTCTTCATTAGTAGGAAGTCCATCTTGAACAAAACTTAATATAATTAAATTAGACAACCCCATAAAAAATAATGAAATCAACCAATATTTTAAGTATTTAGAAAAATACGTTTGATGCTTTTTTTTAAGTTCTTTGTAATTATTTATTAATTTGCTTTTATAAATTAAACTTATAATAATTACTAATAAAATAGATACAATTAATGAGTAAAGTAAAATTATATTTTCATTTAACTTGGTAATATCAAAAAGCTGAAGAGGGAACCCTTTTGTCAAACTTACTATTGAATACAGGAAAAAAACAATGATTCCAATTAAATTTTTTTTACTCTTTTTCATATTCAAAAATTCTTTCATCATATCATCTCCAACATAATTATATCAAAAAATAGAAAAAATAATATACTTAATTATAATATAAACAATAAACTTGTAAAATTTATACAAAAAAAAGAATATTTGTGGTATAATGTACATATAGAGAAAGAAAAGTGGGTTTAGCCCACTTTTTAATGTAAATGGGGGATGTTTATGGAAATTGAAAAGAAAGTTAAAAATTTAATTGAAGATGTTATTGTTGCTAATAATTATCAACTAGAAGAAGTAAAATTTGAAAAAGAGGATAATAATTATTTTTTAAGAATAGTGATTAATAAAGATGGAATTATCGATTTAGATGATTGTGTCTTTGTTACAGATTTAATTAATCCAATTTTAGATAAAAACGATCCAATTGAGCATAGTTATATTTTAGATGTTTGCTCAAAAGAGAGAGGAAGGGAGTAAAAATGGATATCAAATCTTTAAAAAATGCTGTTGATTTATTAGTCAAAGAAAAGGGAATTCCTGAAGATGTTATTTATGATGCGCTTGAACTTGCTTTAACTTCTGCTTATAAGAAAAATTATAAATCTTTATCAAATGTTAGAGTTGATATTAATCGTCAAACTGGTGAAATAAAAGTTTTCTCATTTAAAACTGTTGTTGATCCAGAAAGTGAAATTGAAATTGTTGTTGATGAAACATTTGATGGAGAAGAAATTAAAGAAAAAGTTAAATTTCCTTTTGACGAAAGAATTCACTTAACGTTAGAGCAAGCACGAAAAATAGATCCTAATATTCAACTAGGTGAAACTATTGAAGAAGAAGTAACACCAAAAGATTTTGGTCGTGTTGCAGCATCAACCGCTAAACAAGTTGTTATTCAAAAAATTAGAGAAGCAGAAAGAGCTGTTATTAGTGAAGAATATGGAGATAAACAAGATGAGATGCTTGTTGGTATAGTTGCTATGGAAGATACTAGTAATTACTTTATCGATTTTGGTCGTGTTCAGGGAATTTTACCAAAAACAGAAATTATCCCTGGCGAAGAAATAAAGATGGGCTCAAATCTTAAAGTTTATGTAACTAAGGTAGAAACTACAACAAAGGGAACGAATATCTTTTTATCCCGTAATCATTATGGATTTGTAAAACGTTTATTTGAATTAGAAATATCTGAAATTCAGGAAGGAATTATCCTAATTCATTCTGTAGCACGCGAAGCAGGAAACCGTAGTAAAGTTGCGGTTTTTACAGAAAATCCAAATATTGACGCGGTTGGATCTTGCATAGGAGAAAGAAGTACGCGAATCAATCGTATTAGTGAAGAATTAAATGGTGAAAAAATAGATGTTATTTTGTATGATAAAGATCCAGCCAAATTCATCGAAAACGCTTTAAGTCCAGCTAAAAATTTAAAAGTAATTATTCCTGATCCAACCAAAAAAGAAGCGATTGTTATCGTAGATAATAAAAATTTACCACTTGCTATTGGTAAAAAAGGAGCAAATGCTCGTTTAGCGGCAAAATTAACTCATTATCGCATTGACATCAAAACTTATGAACAAGCTAAAGAAGAAGGAATAGAAATACCTGAGTAAAGGGTGATGATCATGAAAAAAAGAAAAATACCTATGCGAAGATGTGTTATTACTAAAGAACAACTACAAAAAAAAGAATTAATTCGTGTTGTTCGAACACCAGAACGTGAGGTTATTGTTGATTTAACAGGTAAACAAAATGGTCGAGGAGCATATTTGAAAAAAGATATAGAAGTTATAAATAAAGCACAAAAAAGTAAAATTTTAGAAAAGCATTTAGAGGTAGAAATACCTGATTCAATTTATGATGAATTAAGACAGATAGTAGAAGAGCAAAATTAAAATTAGAAAGAGGTGACGCCAATGATGAGTGTTGAAGAATATGCATTAGAAATGCAAAAGACTGTAGAGGAAATTTTGAATTATTGTAGGGAAATAGGTATTAATGCTTTTAGTAAAGAAGATATGCTATCAGAAGATGATATTGTAGAACTTGATAATTTTATTAATTTAGAAGTTGAAGATGAAGATTTAGAAGAATTAGTAAACTCTACAAAAATAAAAATGGATGATTCCAAAGAGTTTTTAAAGGGAAATAAGAAAAAAACAAACACCAATCATTCAAAGGCTGAATTTGCTAAACAAAAGAAAAAAATGTATAAAAAGAAAGAAAAATTAACCTCGAATGTTACGAAAAATAATGATAATATAGTTATTTACAGAGAAAATATGACTGTAAAGGAGTTTGCTGAAGCACTTGATATAAATCCTACAGAAGTCATTAAAAAATTATTTTCTTTAGGAATAGTAGCAACAATTAATAATAATATAAGTTATGAAAGTGCTGAAATTGTTGCTATTGACTACAATAAAGAATTAAAAAGAGAAGAAGCGGTTGATATTTCGAACTTTGAAGAATTTGAAATTGTAGATGATGATAAAGACCTTGTTCCACGACCACCAATAGTAACTATAATGGGACATGTTGACCATGGAAAAACCACTTTACTTGATACTATTAGAAAAGCTAACATCGCTGAAAGCGAAGCTGGTGGAATAACGCAAGCTATAGGAGCGTATCAAACTAAATATAAAGATCAGTTAATTACATTTATTGATACCCCAGGGCATGAAGTTTTTACAGGAATGCGTGCTAGAGGTGCTAGTGTTACCGATATTGTTATCATAATTGTTGCGGCTGATGATGGTGTTATGCCTCAAACTGTAGAAGCAATCGATCATGCTAAAGCAGCAAATGTACCTATTATCGTTGCAATTAATAAAATTGATAAACCAGATGCTAATCCAGAAAAAGTAATGACTGAATTATCAGAACATGGATTAATGCCTGATATTTGGGGCGGAGATACTCTTTATACAAAAATTTCAGCATTAACTGGTGAAGGAATTGAAGATCTATTAGAAAACATTTTATTAATTGCTGAACTTCAAAACTATAGAGCAAATCCAAAACGTTATGCTAGTGGAACCGTTATCGAAGCTAGTTTAGATAAATTTGTTGGACCTTTAGTAACTTTAATTGTACAAAATGGAACATTAAGAATTGGTGATCCTGTGGTCTGCGGAACTTGTTATGGACGTATAAGAACTATGAAAGATGAAAATGGACATGATCTTGCGGAAGCATCACCATCAAAACCAGTCTTTATTACTGGTTTAAATGAAGTTCCAGAAGCAGGCGATAAATTCATGGCTTTTGAAACAGAAAAAGAAGCACGAAAAATTGCCGAAGAAAGAAAAAGAAAAGCAGAAGAAAATAGTAATATAACAAAAGAAGTCATGAAATTAGATGATTTATTTTCTAAAATCCAACAAGGAGTAAAAAACATCAACATCATAGTTAAAGCTGATACCAACGGAAGCGCTGAAGCATTAAAGACAACATTAGAAAAAATTGAAGTTGAAGATGTCCGTGTTAAAGTTATTCGAACAGGTGTTGGGACAATTACTGAAAGTGACATTTTATTAGCAAAAGCTGCCGATGCTATTTTAATTGGATTTAATGTTCGACCAAACAGTGAAATTAGAAATATTGCTAAAGAAAATGAAGTCGAAATTAGATTGTATGATGTTATATATAAAGTTGTTGAAGATGTTGAAGCTGCTATGAAAGGTTTGCTTGAACCAGATTCTGAAGAACAAGTGCTTGGAAGCGCAGAAGTTCGTCAACTATTTACATTCTCAAAAGTAGGAGTAATTGCTGGTTCATATGTTGTAGATGGTGTAATTAAATCTAATGCACAAGTTCGTGTTATTCGTGATGGAATCGTTATTTATACTGGGAAAATAGGAAGTCTTCAACGATTAAAAGATCCAGTAAAAGAAGTGAAAAAAGGTTTTGAATGTGGTATTACTATTGAAAATTACAATGATATTAAAGTAGGAGATATTATTGAAGCTTTTGAAATTGTGAAATTTAAAAAATAGGTGGCGATAATATGAATATGAAACTTAATCGATTATCCAATAGTTTACTAAAGCAAATAAGTTATATATTAGCAACAGAAATAAAAGATAAAAACATTCAATTTGTAACAGTAACCGATGTTAAACTATCATCTGATCTAAGTTATGCAAAAGTTTATGTTACTGTATTGGAAGATGATAAACGTGAAGAAATTTTAAAATCTTTAAACAATGCTCGTGGTTTTATCAGAACAAAACTTGCTGATTATATAGAAATTAGACATTTACCAGAATTGACTTTTGTTTATGATGAATCAATTGAGTATGGTATGAAAATTGAAAAAATCATTAATGAACTTCATAAAGATGAAAAAAAATAACAAATTGTAAAAATTTGTGGTAAAATAATTATAGGTTGGCTGTTTAGGAAATCATAATATAATAGCTAGACTACTATTAAAGTAAATCCTTTGTTAAATATTTTTACCTCAAATTAAATTTGAAGTAATATGATTATCCTAGAAAGTCAACCAAATTTTAAAAAAGTACATATACACATTCAAAAAACATATTTTTTTGCATAATGATCTTTTCATTATGCTTTTTTGTAATAATTTTAAATCTCGTGGTATAATTAAATTACAATATTTTTATATATATAAATAAAAGCAGGTGAAAAAAATGAAACGGGCAATTGTGTTATCAGGTGGAGGAGCAAAAGGAGCCTATCAAATAGGAGTGTGGCGCGCTCTTCGAAAACTAAAAATGGATTATCATATTGTAACAGGAACATCTGTTGGAGCACTAAATGGTGCATTGATGGTACAAAAGGAATATTTTAAAGCAAGAAATATGTGGTATAACATAAACTTTAATTTAATTTTTAATGAACCTATGGAAGGTGATTTAACTACTTTTAAAGGAAAAGTTGCTATTTTTAAAAAATATATGTCGAATGCCTTATTGCACGGTGGTATGGATATAAGCAGATTAGAAACAACAATGGATAAATATATTAATTATAAAAAATTTTACAATTCACCCATTGATTATGGTTTGGTTACTGTTAATTTGTCTAGTTTTAAACCAGTGTTATTAACTAAAAAGGAAATTTCACGCGAAAAATTAAAAGATTATCTAATTGCATCAGCAACTTGTTTTCCGGCCTTTAAAATGAAACAAATTGATAGTGATCTTTTTATTGACGGAGCATATTATGATAAAATACCTATAAATCAAGCCATTAAGATGGGTGCTACTGAAATAATTGCTGTAGATTTAGATTCTTTTGGTTTATCAAAAAAAGTTAAAGAAAAAAACATTCCTATAACTTACATTTCGCCTCGCAATAAATTAGACTCATTTTTATTTTTTGACAGCAAATTTGCTCGCCGCAGCATGAAACTGGGATATAATGATGCGATGAAAACATTTAATAAACTTGATGGTAAGAAATATACTTTTAGAAAAAATCATTTGCAAAAGAATTTTAATAAATATTTTAAAAAGCTTAGAAATACTATTTTAGATATGACTGATCTTGATAAAAAAAATCAAAGATTAGTAAAGGAAGTATTGGCTAAAAGAAGATTTTCTGTAATTTTAAATGAAAAATTAATAAAGAGTCAAAATGTTATAAATGAAATAGTTGAATACTTAGGTGAACTTTTTAAATTAGAGGATTATTTAATTTATCGTATTGATAAATATAATAAGTTATTAATTGAAAAATTTTTAATTTATGAAGACTTTAATGTGAAATTAATTGAAAAAAAGATTAAAAATAAAGAGACAATTAAATTAGCAGATAGAGTTTATTTTATTAAATACTTGTATAATAAAATATTGTTAATGCAGGAAAAACCAAAAATAAAAAAAGAATTGTGTAAGCTAGCACTTATTTTTGAAAAAGATGTTTTAGCAGCTATGTATTTATTCATAATTAGTAGAAAATAGGAGGAATATTTATGGAAAAGAAAAAAAACATATTAACTGGTATTCGTCCAACAGGAAAACTTCATTTGGGACATTATTTTGGAGCCATTATCAATTGGACCAAATTGCAGGACAAATATAACACTTACATTGAACTTGCTGACGTTCAAGCATTAACGGATAATTTTCATAATCCAGAAAAAGTAAGAGAAAGTGTACGTGAAGTTGCTATTGATTTATTATCCTCAGGAATTGATCCGAAAAAGTCAACTATTTTTGTTCAGTCGATGATTCCCGAAATAGCTGAACTAACTGTTTTTTATTCAAACATGGTAACAATCGCTCGTCTTTATCGAAATCCAACTGTTAAAGTAGAAATAAAACAAAAAAAGAATTTATTTGGAAAAGAAGGCGAAAGTGTTACTTATGGTTTTCTAGGATATCCAGTTAGTCAAGCGGCTGATATTACTGCCTTAGAAGGTGAACTTGTACCAGTTGGTGAAGATCAACTTCCATTGATTGAGCAATGTAGAGAAATAGTTAGAAAATTTAATTCAATTTATGGACAAACGCTAAAAGAACCACAAGCTTATTTAAGTGAAACACCCCGAATTAAAGGTTTAGATGGTAATGAAAAAATGGGAAAAAGTTTAAATAATGCTATCTTTTTAAGTGATAATAGAGAAATAGTTTCCAAAAAAATTATGGGTGCAATTACTGATACTAATAAAATCCGAAAAAATGATCCTGGTAATCCTGATAATTGTATGGTTTATTACTATCATAATTTAGTAAATAAAGAAAATTTAAAAACTGTAAACAAGGAATGTCGGGCAGGAAGCCGTGGTTGTGTTGATTGTAAAAAAGAATTAATTGAAAGTATGATGAACTTTTTAAAACCAATTCAAGAAAAAAGAAAATATTATGAAGAACATTCAGAAATAGTGGATGAAATTTTGAAAACAGGAACAGAAAAAGCAAGGATTAAAGCTAAAGAAGTAATGAATCGTGTTCGTAAAAATATGATGATTGATTATTTTGATTGAGGAATAAAAAAAATAAATAGGCATACTATTTATTGGAGATATATATGGAAAATATAATTTTATTTGTTAAAGGAGTAATTATTGGAATTGGTAAAATTATTCCTGGTCTTAGTGGTTCAATGATTATGATGATCTTAGGTCTTTATGAAAAAGGAATAAGATCGATTACTCATTATTTTGATGATATAAAAGATAATACAAAATTTTTATTATTGGTTGGAAGTGGTATTTTAGTTGCGGTTGTACTAATAAGCAAACTAATCCAGTTACTACTAATTCATTATGCATTCATAATCATTTGTATGTTTATTGGTTTAATTTTAGGAGGTATTCCTTCAGTTTTAAAAGAAATAGAAGGAACATCGAATATAAATAACATTTTTATATTTATTATATTTTTTATTCTATCCTTATCATTAATTTTATCAGAACAAACTCATCAAATAAATATTGAAGGAAATCCTTTAATCATGTTTGTTATTGGTATAATTGAAGCGGCAACGATGATAATTCCAGGTATTAGTGGAACTGCTGTTTTAATGGCGCTTGGTTTATATCATGTTTTAATTGAAATGTTTAGTAATTTAAGCAATTTAAATATTTTTATAGTAAATATTAAAGTTATTGTTCCCTTTGGCCTTGGACTTTTAATAGGTAGTTGGTTTTTTATCAAGTTAATGGATTATTTATTAAGTAATTATAAAATTAAAACTTATTGGGCAATAATTGCTTTTGCAATATCTTCAATTGTTTTAATGTTTGAAAAAGCTTTTGAATCATCTTATACATTAACTGATGTTACTATTGGTTTTAGTTTGTTAATTATTGGTTATTTTGCTTCAAGAAGTTTTATAATAAAATTTAGTTATTAGTAATATCTTCTAAATAGTTAACATAAAAATATTTAGGAGGTATTTTTATATGAAAAAAGAATTACCTAAAGTGTTTGCGAATAAAATTGATAAAGTACTTAATAATAATGAAACAGTTAGTTATGGTTTTAAAGAAAAAAAAGAAGAATTTAATGAATCGATTATTGAAAAAAATCAAATGTCAGTTGAAGAAAAAATTCAAGAAATTTTTAATTCTCCAAGATATGTGTATAAAGCTAATGTCAAAATTAAATTAAAAGATGGAGTTGTAACCAAACAAATAATAGGAAAAAATAATACCCACCTGATAACCATGGAAAATGATTTAATTCCAATCAATGATGTGTTAGATATTGACTTTGCTGATTAAAAACAGGTATAAAACCTGTTTTAATTTATAAATCTACAACTGTGTCTTTTAAACATTTTATTGCACATACGCAGCTTAAATCCATTGTAAAAAAAGAATCAGTTGCTTTCCAAGTTTTAGAGTGTTCTTCTGAACTTCTTGGACAAGGCTTTAATACTCTAAAAGTGGCGCAGCAATCATCAAGTTTTTCAATTCTAAATACTGAAGAACATTCTGTTGTTGAATCATCACAAGAATCATCAGATTTAGATACTGGCATTTCCCAAGGCTTTCCGTTTCCAAAAGCAGTATATAACATTACAGGTCTTGTATTATATTTTGGACACACTACATCGTTTCCTAAAAAACCTTTGTCACAAGTATCTAAACATTTTTTATCTTTAGAACTATTTTTTTGTAAAAGCAATATGACAGAAAGTATTTCAGCAATACAGTTGCAAGGTTGTTTTTTATCACACATAAAATTCACCCTTTCCTTATATTCTCAATAATAGAATATTCATCATACGAAAAAGGGTGTGAACGATTACCTATTACATGAATATATTGTTAATAAATAAATTAACAATAAAAAAGTTAAGCAAAATTAATGGTGTTGCTTAACTTATTTTATAACATTTCTAAAATATCCATTTTGAACATATTTAGTTTCATTGACAATAATAAATGCTTTGCTATCACCTTTTTTAATTAATTCTTGAAGATTTTTAAATTCTTTTTTATCTACTTCTATAATTAACATTTCTTTTGGGTTTTTATCATCTATTCCCTGAACATTTACAACAGATACAGCAAAGCCATTTTTTCTTAAAAATTTAGCCAATCTCTTATTTTTATTTGAGATAACTTGAACATTTAAACTTCCTTTAATAAATTTTTCAGATAAATATGCTCCTACTAATGTTCCCACAGCAAAACCACCGGCATAGGACGCAACAATTATCATACTTGATGAATCAGTATTAATAGCTTCTTTAACAACTGCAAACCAGATAGCAATTTCAATAAAACCTACAATACTAGCAATAATTTTTCTGTCTTTAACTATTAAAATCATTCTAATTGTTCCTAACGAAACATCTAAAATTCTAACAAAAAATATTTTAAGAGCAAGTAATAACATTTTAATACCTCCTGTAAATCTTTACTATTAATATTTGCTATTTATTTAATAATATTTGTAAAATATAAATATTTAATAAACCTTATAATATAAATCATATCACATTTAAACTTTTAGAGTCAAACAATTATGAAAACATTATACATTAATTGTCATCATATTTAGCGCATTTAAAATAATTTATAAAAAACATTAAAACTGTCATTAAATTAAAACTTATGTTTATAATTTAATAGGTGGATATATGTTCATAAGAATTTTTCTGTTTTTAGTTGGTTTTGGATTAACAGTAATTGGTGGTGTTTATATTATTAGTTACATGAATTTAATGACAATTGGGTATAATTTTAAAGAATATGTTAACTTTATTATTAGAAGAATTGAGTGTCTTTATGCAGTTATTGGTTTGATTATAATAGTACTTACAATATACATTCCAGGAGGAAATAAAGATGAACTATATTTATGATGTGATTCTTAATTTTCATGATCGTGTATACGAATTTTATGATTGGAATATAAATGATAAAATTATTCACATTCGAAAAATTCCGCTTATGAAAATATCAAGTCAAGATTTAATAAAAATTAAAAATAATAAGATAAAAATAAGTCAAGAATTAAAAGAACAACTTAAAAACAAAACGGAAGTTTTTACAAAAAATTTAAAAGGTATATATACATATGCGTGTTTATTTTGTGATGGAACAACAAATATTGGTGTTGTATTTGATGATGAGGGTGTGAGTATTTTAAAATCAAGCATGCTCATTGATGAGGAAAACGAAGTTATAGATGTTTGTGAACGCATAACTGATAAAACAATTAAATATAAAATTATAGAAAAAGAAGAACAAGATCCATTTAAAACAAGGCGAGAGCTTGAAATGGATGAATACATTAAAAAGGAAATTATTCAAATTGATGACCTTGAAAAACTTCGATACCTTTATTATGAATGTTTTAACGAAACAGAAACAGATAAAAGTAAAATATTAAATAGAATATATGAAGCATTAGAAAATAACTGGTCAAATATTGCACCAATTTTGTATGATTTTTTCAAATTAACATCGATTCAAAAATAAATTTTTTATTTTTGTCAAATAATGAGGAAAATACAATTTTATAATAAAAAAAAGGAGCATAAAACTTATGCTTCTTTTAGTTTGGATTGAAACAAGTATATATAAATCTTTTTTTGTTTAATATTAATTTCATGTTAAAAATAGCGGTT
>JAAYMD010000021.1 GCA_012521575.1 Mollicutes bacterium | reverse complement strand
TTTTTTTGAAATTATTTAATAAAAAAGTCTAGACAAATGTCTAGACTTAACATGCATAATTAATTTACAATATCATTGCAACGATTACAAATATTCCCTACCATATTATCTTCTTCAAAGTAATTCCAACATCTTTCACATTTACGACCATTAAATGGTTCAACTTTTACTCCTATTACACTATATTGTGGTAAAGACTCTTCAGTAATAACTACATCCGATACTATTAACAACAGTTTCAAATCATCTTTTAATTTATTAACTATATCTAAATATTTTCCTTTTGCATTAATATAAACTTTTGCTTCTAATCCTTTACCAATTAATTTATTATTACGAGCTTCCTCTAAAGCTTTAAAAACATCACTTTTTATTTCAAAGAATAAATTCCATTCTTCTAATATAGTTTCTTGATTAACATAATTTTTTGGTTTTGGATTGCGCTCCAAATGAACACTTTCTAATTTAGCACCCGGTAATAATTGATACGCCTCTTCACATGTATGTGGTAAGATTGGTGCCATAAGCTTAAGCAATGAAGTTAAAACTTCATATAAAACTGTTTGTACACTTCTTCTTTTTAAAGAATCAGCTTTTTCAATATATAAAATATCTTTTGTAAAATCTAAGTAGAAATTTGATAAAATAAAATTAACATAATTATTTACTATCTTATATACTTCTTGGAAATTAAATTCTTCATAAGCTTTTTTAACTTCCTTAATTGTTTCATTTAATTTAACTAACATATATTGGTTATAATAAGGCATATCTTCGAATTTCACTTTATCAGTTTTTGGATTAAAATCAAATAAGTTTCCAAGCATGAAGCGATAAGTATTTCTTATTTTGCGATAACTTTCTTTTACCTGATCAATTAATTCATCACTAATTCGAACATCTTCTTTATAATCAACACTAGCAACCCAAAGTCTTAAAATTTCAGCACCATTTTGTTCAATCATCTTCACTGGGTCAACTACATTTCCTAAACTTTTACTCATTTTATATCCATTACCATCTAGAACAAATCCGTGAGATATGATTTGTTTGTATGGACTTTTACCATAAACAGCTACACCACAAATTAGTGATGAGTTAAACCATCCACGGTACTGGTCACTTCCTTCAAGATAAATATCTGCTGGATATTCTAATCCTCGGTTTAATAAGACACCTGTATGAGTAGATCCTGAATCAAACCAAACATCCATAATATCTTTTTCTTTAGTAAACTTTCCATTTGGACTAGCAGGATTAGTGTATCCTTCAGGAAGTAATTCTTTAGCATCCTTTTCAAACCAAATATTTGAACCATGTTCTCTAAATAAATTAGCTACATGCATCATAACATCATAATCTAGAATTGGACTTCCATCTTCATTATAGAAAATTGGAATTGGTACACCCCAAACACGTTGACGCGAAATACACCAATCGCCTCTATCTTTAATCATATTATATAATCTTTGTTTACCCCATTCCGGTAACCATTTGATATTATTTTCTATTTCATTTAATAATTCACCACGAATTTTATCAATGCTACAAAACCACTGATTAGTTGCACGGAATATTACTGGTTTTTTAGTTCGCCAATCATGTGGATACGAGTGAACAATCATTTCAAATTTTAATAAAACACCTAATTCATCTAATTTTTTAACAATTGCTTTATTAGCATCTTCAAAAAATAATCCCGCAAATTCACCTGATTCTTCCGTTAGCACACCTTGATCATTAATAGCACTAATAAGACCAAGATTATATTTTTGTCCAACTTCAAAGTCTTCAACACCATAACCAGGTGCAGTGTGAACTAAACCTGTACCTGAATCAATTGTTACATGATCTCCTACAATTACTGGAGAAATTCTATCCATAAATACATGCTTATATTTAACGTTTTCTAATTTTGTTCCCATAAAAGTTGAAACTATCTGATAATTTTCCCATTCAAAAGTTTGCACTAAAGTTTTTAATAAATCTTTAGCTACAACATACTTTTGATCATTAACTAAAACTTTTACGTATTCAAAATCAGGTCCAACAGCAATTGCTAAATTTCCAGGTAGCGTCCAAGGTGTTGTCGTCCAAATAACTAAATTATCTCCTTCATCTACAACTTCATTTCCTTGTACTACTGGAAATGCAACATAAATTGATGGATCACGGCGATCCTTATATTCAATTTCTGCCTCTGCTAATGCCGATTCACTACTAGGACTCCAATATACTGGCTTTAATCCTTTATAAATTAATCCTTTTTCGGCCATTTTAGCAAACACTTCAATTTGTGTTGCTTCAAATTCCTTAGTCATAGTCACATAGTAATTTTCCCAATCACCAATTACATTTAAAGCTTTAAATTGCGCCATTTGATTACGGATTTGCTCAATAGCATAATTTTTACATAATTCACGAAACTCGGCAACACTTAGCTTTTTACGATCAACACCAGTATTGGTAACAGCTGTTTCAATTGGAAGACCATGAACGTCCCATCCAGGAATATAAACAACTTTATATCCCTCTAACATTTTATAACGATTAATAAAATCTTTTAAAATCTTATTTAAAGCATGCCCTATATGAATATTTCCATTAGCATATGGTGGGCCATCATGTAATACAAATAGGTTTCCTTCTTTATTATTTTCTAAAATTTTATGATATAAATCCATCTCTTCCCAGTGTTTGCGCATTATCTTCTCGTTAACCGGTAAATTTCCACGCATTGGAAAATCCGTTTTTGGCATTAATAATGTATCCTTATAATCCATATTATCATCCTCCACAAATATCTAGTATTTAATATATTATACTGAAATATAAAAAAAACTCAATCCACTTAAGGACGAGTTTTAACCCGCGGTACCACCTTAATTTGTTGTACACACACTCATTAACTATAACGCGTTACCGTTTTTACCTCATCGATAAAAAACATCAGGAGTGATCTATATATTACCTCCCTGCTAGTTTCCACCAACCACTAGCTCTCTGTAAGTCTTAGTAATATACCGTCTCCATCACCTGTTTTCATAACTCAATTTTTTCAATATCATCAACTAATTCAAGTTGTGTTTCTATAATTTCTTTTAAACGACGTTTAAATATATTAACATTTCGCTGTAGCATAGATGCTTCAAGTTCTGTTTTTTCAGCTCTAAGTAATGCGTCATTAATGATCCTATTAGCGTTTTGTTTAGCCTCTTCAAGCAATACAGAACTTTCTTTATGTGCCGCTAATTTTATTTGCTCTGACGTTTTTTGAGCCATTAAAATAGCCTTGTTTAAAGTTTCTTCCATACGTTCATACTGCTTTAGTTTTTCCTTTAAACGAGCATTTTCAGCCACAGTTTTCTCAAGTTCAACAATTCTTGCATCACGTTCTTTAATTTCATCAATCATTTTTTCCACTTGCTTTATTACTTGATCTAAAAATTCATTAACTTCTTTAGGATCATAACCACGAAGTGATCGTTTAAACTTTTCCATAATCCACCTCTCGCATTACTTAAAGTATTACCATTCAACATTTATATCATCGTTATCATGAATACCTTTACCTTCGGTATCATCAGTAATTTTTCCCTGAACACTAACATTGTTTGGAGTACATAAAAATATTCCTCCACCTATTTTTTGTATTTCACCACTAATTGCATATATAGCACCACTTAAAAAATCTATAATTCGTTTTGCTTGTTCTGGGGTAACTCTTTTTAAATTAACGACAACTGTATTCCGACTTTTTAAATAATCTACTATTTGTTGTGCCTCTGAATAAGCTCTTGGTTCCAATAAAATCATTTTACTACCATTTTCGCTTAAAGCTTCTTCCGCTGTTAATGAATAATATTCATCGGAAATCGCATTAGGACTAAATGAATCAATATCCCCACTATCAAATAACTTTTTAAAAAACCCCATTTATATTCCTCCTACCTTACCTTTCTTAATGTTACTACTATAAGTTTACCATAGTTTTACACAAAAATAAACTTTTTTTTTAATTTTTCCAAAAATTCCAGCATATTTACTCATCTTTATTCAACATTTCTTTAACTGTTGTACCAATTGTTGCTATATTTTGCAAATCTGATGGAACAATAATTTTAGTAGCCTTCCCATCAGCAACTTTCGCCAGTGTATCAAGACTTTTTAAAACTATTATTTTTTGATCAGGATCTGCTTCTTTTAATAATCTAATTCCTTCGGCCTCGGCTTTTCTAATTGTTAAAATTGCTTCAGCTTTACCCTCTGCAATTTTTATTTCTTTTTCTTTTTCCGCCTCGGCTTTTAAAATCGCACTTTCTTTTTCGCCTTCAGCTGTTAAAATACTTGCTGTTTTTAAACCTTCTGCCCTTAAAATTGCCTCTCTTCTTTCACGTTCAGCCCGCATTTGTTTTTCCATTGCATCTTGAATATCACGAGGTGGAATAATGTTTTTCACCTCTACACGATTAACTTTAATTCCCCATGAATCTGTTGCTTCATCTAAAATTGAACGCATTTTTGAATTAATAATATCTCTTGATGTTAATGTTTGATCAATCTCCAACTCTCCAATAATATTACGAATCGTAGTTGCTGTTAAATTTTCAATCGCTAGAAGCGGATTTTCAATTCCGTATGTATAAAGTTTTGGATCAGTTATTTGAAAAAAAACTACGGTATCAATTTGCATTGTTACATTATCTTTAGTAATTACTGGCTGCGGATCAAAATCAATAACTTGTTCTTTTAATGACACATTATTTACAATTTTATCAATAAAAGGAATTTTTATGTGCAATCCATGATGCCACTCTTTATAAAATGAACCTATTCTTTCAATAATATAAACTCTTGACTGGGGAACAACCTTAATGTTTGGAATAATTAAAACACCAACTAAAATTAATAAAATTATAAGTCCTTCCATTTTAAACCTCCTCAACTTCTAATTTATTACCATTTATTTTTAAAACCTTGATATAGGTTCCTTTAGACAATTCTTTTTTACTATAAGCTGTCCATATTTTCCCATCTACTTTAACTGCACCATATTCTTTATTTTTAATATCTTCTGTAACAACACCGCTCATTCCAATAATTCGATCAATATTCATTTTTTCTTTGGGTTTAGAAAAAAACTTAATTAATATTGGACGGGTGATTACTAGTAAGATAATTCCCAATATAACAAAAACACCAAGTTGAATCGTAAAATTATTGACAAAAAACGATATGAATAACGAAACAAGAGCACTTATAATAAACCATATAGTTGTTAAATTAACTGTCATGATTTCAATAATAGCAAGAATAATGATAACCATCAACCAAAACACATACATACTACCACCTACTAAAATTATACTATTATTATATGCCCATTGCAAGGCCAAATATAGTTAGTTATAAAATAAAAAAGACACTTTTGGTGTCCTAGAAAAATATTTTTTCATTGATATAATTCACAACTTCATCAAGTGGTAGGATAATTTGCTTCATCGTATCACGATCACGAATTGTAACAGTATTATTCGTTAAAGTATTATCATCAACAGTTATTGCAAATGGTGTCCCAGATATATCTGCCCTTCGATAACGTCTTCCAATATTACCTGAATCATCATAGCTAGTCATAAAATATTTACTTAAATGTTGATATATTTCAAATGCTTTTTCACTATGATTTTTCTTAACTAATGGGAAGACTGCAACTTTAAATGGCGCAAGAGCTGGATGGAATTTCATAACTTCTCTTGTTTCTCCATTTTCTAATACTTCTTCATCATAAGAATCAACTAAGAAAGCAAGTAACACTCGATCAACCCCTAAACTAGGTTCAATAACATACGGAATATATTTTTCATTAGTTGTTGGATCTAGATATTCCATACTTTGCTTAGAATATTTTTGGTGTTGACTTAAATCATAATCAGTTCTTGATGCAATTCCCCAAAGTTCTCCCCAACCAAATGGAAATTTATATTCAATATCAGATGTAGCATTACTATAATGGCTTAATTCTTCTTTTGTATGATCTCTAAATCTAATATTTTCTTTACTAATTCCTAAATCAACTAACCAATTATAAGAAAATTCTTTCCAATATTTAAACCATTCTAATTCCGTTCCTGGCTTACAGAAAAATTGTAGTTCCATCTGTTCAAACTCACGTATTCTAAAGATAAAATTACCTGGTGTAATCTCATTTCTAAAACTTTTTCCAATTTGGCCAATACCAAATGGAATTTTTAAGCGCATACTTCTTTGAACATTTAAAAAATTAACAAAAATACCTTGTGCTGTTTCTGGTCTTAAGTAAATAGTATTTGCCCTATCTTCTGTAACACCTTGAAATGTTTTAAACATCATATTAAATTGTCTAATATCGGTATAATCAAGACTACCACATTTTGGACATTTAATTTTATTTTCGATAATATATTCATACATTTTTTCAAAAGACCACCCATCAGCAATAACTTCACCATTTGATGCTTCTTCAATTAATTTATCGGCACGAAATCTCGATTTACATTTTTTACAATCGATTAACGGATCATTAAAATTACTTAAATGTCCACTTGCTTCCCATACTTGGGGATTCATTAAAATCGCAGCATCGATTCCAACATTATTGGGATGTTCTTGAATAAATTTCTTAAACCAAGCATTTTTAATATTTTTCTTAAGTTCATTTCCAAGCGGTCCATAATCCCAAGTATTAGCTAATCCTCCATAAATTTCACTACCTTGAAAAATAAATCCATACTGCTTGCACAAATTAATAATTTTTTCCATTGTCACTTTACTCATTTTTTTCACTCTCCTTTATTAATTTATTAATTTTGTCTTCAAATTCTTTTTCATTATTAACAATTTCAAAAAAAGATTTAACATTACTACTTATAAATTTTTCTTTTTCAAATATTTTTAACTGTTCAAATAAATTATGATAAAAATTGTTTTCATTATATATAATTATTGGTTTATCTTGTTTATTAGATCTTACTTCTTCAATATACGATAATATTTCTGATAAAGTTCCAATACCTCCTGCTAAACAAATAATAAGATCACTTTTTTCAAACATTAACTTTTTTAAATCAAAAGTTGTATCAACTATGTTTATTTTTGCTTTTTCTAAATATTTTAATTGATCTATATATTCTTTTTTTGTAAAAGCATAAACATCCCTTTTTCTTTTAATAAATTCTTGATAACATATCCCCATCATTGATCGATGAGAACCACCAAATATTAAATTAAATCCTTTTGCTGCTAAAAATGCTGAAACATTTTGAGCTTGCTCAATATATTTTTGCTCTATATTCTCACTAGATGATGATAAAATTAAAACATTCATTTTAATACCTCCATTTAATCTGTTATTTCTTCAATTAATTGGCGCAGTTTTTTTATGCTGTCAATATATATATAAATGTTTTCTCTTAAATTTTTAGTTGCAAATTCCAACGAAAAAATTCCATCATAATTATTTTTAATTAAATATTTAATCTCTTCTTTTTGTAATTCTAAATTAGTAAGCGGAACATGATCAATAGTTTTATCTTTTTCAACAATTACATTATGAATATGAGTAAACTTTACTTTGTCTAGCAATATTTTGGGTAAATAAAGATGTATTTTATTTTCAATATGATTTAATCTTGTATGCCCAACATCCCAGCAAAATCCAAAATTATTGCTTTTGACATTTGTTGTCAAAAATATTAATTCATCTATATCATCACCAATATTATTTCCTTTTGGATGATTGTAAGATAATGTTTCTACTAAAATAACAAAATTTAAATTTCGAGCAAACTCGCTTAATTTTTCAAATTCTTTAGCAATGTTTTCTAAATGCTCATATTTGTTAAAATTACTTTCATAAGGTTGAGCATGAAATACGATGGTTATAGGATAATTGATATTATAAATGTCTAAAACATTTCTAATTCTTATTAAATCCTGTTGGTATTGCATAAAATTATTTTTATCCACTGAATAATAATGAAACGTAATTTTAATATCATGCTCATTTAAAAAGATTAATAACCTTTTTAAATTTTCATCATTATTTAAAAACATATTAGTATAAAAGTCAAAACTATAAATTCCTTCCGCTTTAAACATTAAAAGATATTTTTTAAATTCAGCAAATTCCATATTTTCATAATCGTTTTGCGGAAAACAAATACCTATCTTAACCATTTTTCACCTTCTTATAAAAAAAACTTTTAGAATGTAGGTAAGGACGAGTCTCCCCGCGGTTCCACCTTACTTATTCTAAAAGAATCTCTCTTTGATATATTGCTCCGGGATGCCAACCCCATCATCGCATTGATATATACAATTGTTATTACTAATAATATATAGTAAAATTAGATGTTTGTCAATTACAAATTATTTATTTGCTTAATATTTGTTATTATATATTAACTTATCTCATATAAATTTTTTAAAAATTCTTTACTTTTTAAATACAAACCTGTGTATTCACTATAATATTGGTCTAAAAAATGATTTACTTCTTTTTTAACTTTATCACTAATATCTATTTTGGAAATTTTAGAAACATCAACATAATAAAACATTCGAATCATTTTAATAGTTTTTTCACTAACTAAAGGTTCCGTTGTTCTACAATTGCTACAAACATATCCACCTTTTAAAACGGAAATACTAACAATAGAATTAGTTTTACTACAACTAGCACAACAATCTAATATGGGTGTAACTCCTAGGTAATCCAAATATTTCAACTCAACAATATTGGTGATAACCATAGGATCAAAGCCTTCATCTATTTTTGTTAAACTATTAATTAATAAATCATAAACTTCTGGATGTTGATTTTGCTTATAAACTTGTTGAGCTAGTTCCAATAAAAAACTGGCATAGCTTATTTTTATAATATCCTTTCTAATTTCTTTAAAATTATTAATAACATCAACACTTATTAAGGTTGAAATTTTCCCTTCTTTATAATATAAATTAAAACTACCGTATATAAGTTTTTCACTTACCATACGGAGTTCACTTTTTAATCTTCGACAACCTTTAGCAATTACGCCAATAATACCATACTCTTTGGTTAAAATATTTAAAATCTTACTACTTTCGCTATAATCACTAGTATTTATGATTATCCCTTCAACTTTAGTAATCATAAAAACCACCAACTACTCTTCAATTAATTCGAAACGGTACTCCTGTGTTGCATTTGGATATTTTTCTTTATCAACTGGTGATAAAAACATATCATAATCTCTTGCCCAAATCTTATGATCATCGTATAAAGCCTCATAAATCACAAGTTTTCGATTATGATCTTCACTATCGTAAGCGAGTGCTAAAACTTTATATTTTTGACCTTTAAAATGACGATAAATACCACCAATTTTTAATCTATTTTCTACCTCTACTTTCATCTTTTTTTATTTCCTCCTTATACTTCAAATAATATTCAATTTTTCCTGTTTTACTAAACAAACTCCATAATACTTCTCTTTTATCCATAATATAACCACCTTTCTATTTATATGGTGATTAATTTATGGATTTTTTATACAATTTATTCAAAGTTTGTAAATCCAAATTCTTTCAAATACCTTTCTTTTTCGCGCCAATTTTTGACAGTTTTGACAAAAAGTTCTAAATAAACCTTGCTGTTAAGTAATGCTTCAATTTCTTTTCTAGCAAGTGTTCCAATTTTTTTTATCATTTGTCCTTGTTTTCCTATAATAATTTTTTTGATCGAATCTCGTTCAACAACAATAACCGCATTAATTATATATTTATTTTTTTCTTTTTTTATTTGCTCAATTACACAAGTAATTGAATGTGGAATTTCTTCTTCAGTTAAATGCAAAACTTTTTCTCTTATTATTTCAGCAATTAAAAATTCTGTTGATCTATTAGTAATTTGTTCATCCGGATAATATTTAATGTCATCATTTAGATATTTTTTTAAAACTTCTATAAAACGATTAATATTATCTTTTTTTAAAGCCGACACAGGAACAATTTCTGCAAAATCATGAAGTTTTTTATATTCATCAATAATAGGTAATAATTCTTCACGTTTTAATATATCAATTTTGTTTAAAACAAGAATTACAGGTTTATCAACTTTTTTTAACGAATCAATAATAAATTTATCTCCTGGTCCTATTTTTTCACTAACATCAACGAGCATAACTACAACATCAACATCATTAATACTGTAATATGCTTGCCTATTTAAATACTCACCCAATTTATGTTTGGGTTTATGAATACCTGGAGTATCAACAAAAATAATTTGAACATCTTTTTCATTGTAGACCCCTTGAATAATATTTCTTGTTGTCTGAGGTTTATTAGAAGTTATAGCAATTTTGCTTCCAACAATATTATTTATTAAGGTTGATTTTCCAACATTTGGTCGGCCAACAATAGCAACAAAACCTGATTTCATTTTAAATCCTCGCTTGAAAACGGATGAACAATAATATCTTTCATTAAATAAGTTTTTTCTTCATTTTGATTCATTAAATGCAATTTATCATCCATATTAAAAAATTCCACTATCACTTGCCGACATAAAAAACAAGGGAACGCTAATTTATCACTTTCAACCATAACATATAATTCTTTAAAGTCACCTTTCCGATAACCAGATGAAACAGCACTTAAAATAGCACTTCTCTCAGCACAAATCGTCGCACCGTATGACGCATTTTCGACGTTTACCCCACTAAAAACATTTCCATCCTTAGTCACTACTAATGCCGCAACCTTATAATTAGAATAAGGAGCATAAGCATTTTTTAAAAGGTTAGTTAATTTTTCTTTCATTATCTCACCTACATCATTATTTCTATCATAGATATAATTTTTGGTACAAAAATAATTAAACCACTAATAAAAGCCACCGTTGAAAACACAAACACTGCAGCCGAAGCAGTATCTTTGGCAACCTTAGCAAGCGGATGAATTTTCGGACAAGCCAAGTCAATAACTGCTTCAATTGAAGTATTAATAAGTTCAGTTGCCATAACAATTCCCATTAAAAAAAAACACATTAACCATTCAGTTAAACTAATTTCTAAAACGATCCCAGCAATAATTACTAATATTGCAACTACAAAATGAATTGTCAAACTTTGTTCATATTTATAAGCATACTTAAGTCCATCAAATGAATACTTAAAACTATTAATAAAACGTTTTATTCCTCGCTTCTTTTGCTTATTTCGTAATTCCATATCCATCTAAAATCATCTCCTGCTTCTCAAACATTATTTTTTCTTCTTCTTCATTTTTGTGATCATATCCTAATAAATGTAAAAGTCCATGCACGGCTAAAAAAGATACTTCTCTAAGTAAACTATGGCCATATTCTTTGGCTTGTCTTTCTGCTGTATCAATTGAAATATAAATATCACCAAGGAGGCGATAATCTCCAAGATCAAGATTTACATCTTCAAGAGCAAAAGCAATAACATCAGTTGAACCATTAATTCCACGAAATTCATGATTAATTGCTGTAATATACATATCATCTACAAAAATAATATTAAAAACTGCATTTTGTACATTTTCCTTTTCTAAAGCATAATGAACCACTTTTTCTACTTCATCCAATTCTTTAATTTCTTTATTTGTTTCATTATAGAAACCAACATTATTCATTTAAGTGCCCCCTTGTTATATTAAAATAAATAAAACTATTCCTATTATAATTATCAACAATAATATTATATTATAAATATATGCTTTTTTCAAGAATGAAGGTAATATATCAACTATTTTAACAAACACCAAATATATATAAAAACCAATCATTCCGCCTAACACATTCAAAAGTATATCATCTATATCAAATACTCGACCAATAGCTAGTTGCGTAGTTTCGATTGTTATTGAAACAATTAATGATAAAAATAGTATTAAATATGATTTTTTTAATTTTATAAAATATGATACAAAAAATCCATATGGCATAAACATAATCATATTTCCAATGACATTTTTAAAAAATAAGCGACTACCAAAATCATATCTAAATATTTCTTTAAAAGGTATAAAATTGGAAGTTGACCAACCCACATCTTGAAAAGTTACAATATGAAAAAGTAGCATTATATAAATCAAAAATGCTAAATAAAACAATTCTTTATACAATACAAATTTTGTTTGAGATTTTACTAGATATACTAATCGAAGAGATACACTAACTACACAAAAGATTAGTATCATCGGCCATACTTCTCTAAATAAATTGATAATAGCTGCTTTAGCGACCTTTTCCATATTAAACCTCTATTCTTCATTATTTTCTATGATATTTTCTATTTTTTGATAACTAGTAATATCTTCATACACAACATAAAACATTTCTACAATTATTGTACTATTTTTTACATCTATTTTCAAATTTTTTTGACTAATTATATATTCATCTTCTTTCAACCTTTCTTCAATTTTTTCCTTCCCTTTTTCTGCCGCCTTAGCAATAGCCTCATCTATTGTATTTATCTCTTCAATTACTTTCATTTCCTGTTGTTTTTCTAAATCTAATGAAATTGGAAGTAATGAATTTTTAAAAATATTGTTAACCTCTATTTTTTTCTCTTTAAAGGACTTAAAATTAAATAATTCGATTCTTGTATTTAAAAAATTAATAACTAATACTTTTTTAAAATTAGAAAGCGGTGTTTCAATTCTTCTTGTAAGTGGATATGTAACTTTTGTTTGATACCATACCTCGCCATATACTTTTCCTTTGGCACCTATTACTTTCTTAACTTGATCATATAACTTTATTTCACCAGAGATAATAACATCCCCTGCTTTAACATAATCATTAATTTCTCTTACAATTTCTCCTGATTGTGCTTCTATTTTTTTAATAACCGCATTTTTTTTCGCAACAATATGACGATTTGGTATTTCTTCTATAGGTGGGGAAAGTTTTCTTTCTTCAACACGAACAAGATATTTGGTTCCTACTTTTTCAATTTCCAACCACTCTATTTGGTCTTTATATTCTTCCAAAATCCTTTTTTTTATTTTTTGAATATCTTGATAACTTTTTTGAAGTTTTAATCTGTCAATCCCACTTTCTTTTAGTTCATTTAAAAGTAAAGTTCTAAGTTCTTTATTTGTATGAATAACTTCTATATCAAAAATAATATTTGCTAAGAAAATCAGTAATATTATTCCCATTAAAAAAGTTATTATTAAAACGGAATTTATTTTTAAAAGCGCTTTTATTTTTATTAAACCTTCAGCATCTACTATTGATATATCATATATTGATTTTAATCTTTCTATTTTAGGATAATCATTAGCTTTTATTTTTATATCAACTTTATTTTGATTAATATATTTTACATCTAGTAGTTCCACCTTATGCTTTATTAATCTTTTAAGAAACCGATTAATATTTTTCCCTTCAATTCTAATAATAATTTTATTTTCTAAAAATGATTTAAATTTATTTTCCATATTTTACCCCAATTCTATATTTTTTATATCACCAGTAATTAATATTTCATCATTCAAAAGTTTAGAAACAACTAAATTATTGCCTGTAATTTTTAATATGCCATTATTATACTTAATAATCACCTTATTAATATCAAAATGATCTATATTGGTATAATTAACAACATTAACCTTATTTTTTAAAATTGTAACAGCAAATTCTTCTTCTAATAAGTAAGATCTTAACCAATTAATCATTTTCTCACCTTATTTTAGTTTATTAAAAAAACAAACCAATTATGAGTTATCTGCTATATGGTTCTAATCAGTTAGTTTATCAATCATTAATACCAATTTATATTTTTAAATAAAAAAAGAGGCTTTTGCCTCTAATTTTATTTATCTCTCAATTTTAGCCCTAGTTTATTTTCTACCTCTTTAATAATTTTTTCAAACACTTCTGTTACTTCCTCATCAATCAAAGTTCTTGTTGGATCACTAAATACTAAGGAATAAGCGATTGATTTTTTGTTTTCCTCTAAATTTGGCCCTTCATATACATCAAATACATCTATTTTTGTTAATAATTTTCCCCCCGCTTTTTTAATGACTTGAACAATTTCTTCTGAATTAATATGCTTATCAGCAATGAAGGCCAAATCTTTATTAATTGATGGATACTTACTTAGTTCTTTAAATTTAATTCCCCGAACTTTTAACTCCATTATTTTTTCTAAATCTAGTTCAAAAACATATACTTCATTTTGACACAAACGAGGATGAACAGCACCTAAGAAACCAACTTTATCTAGGCCAATTTTAATAATGGCACTTCTTCCTGGATGCATATCTTTTAAACATTTTTTTTCAAATGTATAACGATTTTCAAAACCTAAATAGTTAAGTAAATTTTCAACTATTCCTTTAACTAAGTAAAAATCAACTTCAATGGTTTTTCTTTGCCACTTATTTTCCAAATATGTTCCAGATAGTAAACCAGCTAAAGTATTTTTTTCAATATATTCTTCGCCTTCTTTGTAATAACGAGAACCAATTTCAAAAATATGAACATCTTTAATGCTTCTTGCTTCATTATAATGATATACATTTAAAAGTGACGGTATTAAGCTGTTTCTCATAATACTTTTATCAATACTAATTGGTTCTTTTAATTTTACAAGTTCTTTTGGTTCATTAATAAATAAAGTACTCATTTCTTCACTAATTAATGAATAAGTAATTACTTGCTTAAGACCTAAAGCTTGTAATCTTTTACGAATCCCTTTTACAAATTGCATTTTGGGAGTAAGGCTTCCTTTTTTCATTGTAGTTATCGGAAGCATTGATTTAACGCGGTCATAACCAATGATTCGTCCAACTTCTTCAATTAAATCTTCAGCAATATTTAAATCTAACCTTCTAGATGGTATGGTAACTACAAAAGTATTTTCATCTAATTCATAGTCTAACTTCAATCTTCTAAATACATCAGAAATTTCTTCAACACTCAAATTCATCCCTAAAATTGTATTAATTTTTTCTAAAGTAATTGTTACTTTTCTTTCCATTTTAGAAGTTGAATCATAAAGTATTTCACCTTTAATAACTTCCCCGCTAGCATATTTATTAAGTAAGTAGCACGCTCTTTTTACAGCGTATAGTGCAATGTCTTTATTAATTCCTTTTTCATAACGATTACTTGCTTCACTTCTAAGTATTCTTTTTGAGGTGTTTCTAATGTTTGTAGGATTAAATATTGCCGCTTCAATAATAATATCTTTAGTATCTTCCGTTACTTCAGTATCATATCCCCCCATTACACCGGCTAACCCTACAGGCTCCTTACCATTAGTAATGACAATATCGTCTTTCGTTAATGTTCTTGTTTTTTTATCAAGCGTAACAATTGATTCACCATCTTTTGCCATTCTAACTCCAAGATGAGTACCTAATTTTAGAGCATCATAAAAATGAAGTGGATGGCCTGTTTCTAACATTACATAGTTACTGATATCAACAACATTGTTAATTGGTCGAATACCACACGCCATTAATCGATTTTTAATAAATTTGGGGCTTTCACCGATTTTAACATTATTAACTCTTTTAACAATAAAATGAGTACAATTTGGTGTTTCTACATTCAAAGTATGAGTTTGACTTATATCTTCTCCAACTTCTTCTACTTTTGTTTCAGGATACTTTACCTCTAAATCATAAATAGCACCAATTTCATATGCCATTCCAATCATACTTAATAAATCGCCACGATTAGCAGTTAAATCAAAATCGATTACTTCATCATCATACCCTAAATACTTAATTGCATCTTCGCCAATAGGAGCATCTTCTGGAAGTACATGAATACCTTCAATATCTTCCTCCCTTAGGAATTTCTTTTCAAGACCAAGTTCAGCTAATGAGCAGATCATTCCATTAGATTCAACATCTCGAATGACTGTTTTTTTGATAACAATATCTCCAGGCAAAGTCGCTCCAACTTTGGCCACAATCACTTTTTGACCTGCATCAACATTAGGTGCTCCACAAACAATTTGATAAGTGTTTCCATCTCCAATATCAACCATACAAACACTTAGTCGATTGGAATTTGGATGATCTTTTTTTTCAAGCACCTTACCAATTACTAAGTTTGTTGCTTCACTAATTTTACTAACACTATCATATTCATTACCAAGAAAGACCATTTTTTCCGCAATTTCATTAAAATCTATATTTTTAATATCGATATAATCACATAAAAAACTTTTACTTACTTTCATTCATGTCATCCCTTTCTATACGGTCAAAATTGTTTAAGAAATGGATATGATTTGTATAAAAATGTCTAATATCATTAATACAATATTTTAACATTGCAATTCTTTCAGGTCCCATTCCAAAAGCAAAGCCACTATATTTTTCAGGATCATAACCACAAGCACGAAGAACATTTGGATGAACCATACCTGCTCCTAAAATTTCAATCCATCCCGTATATTTACAAATCGGACATCCACTACCACCACATTTAAAACATGATACATCAACTTCTAAACTTGGTTCCGTAAAAGGGAAAAAACTTGGACGAAATCTAATTTCACGATTTTCCCCAAATATTTTTTTAGCAAACACTTCAAGTGTCCCTTTTAAGTGTGCGATACTTATCTTCTCATCAATAACTAGTCCTTCAATTTGTGTAAATTGATGAGAATGCGTCATATCATCGTCATCTTTACGATACACTTTACCAGGACATATAATTCTAATTGGGCCTTTTTCTAAATTGGCATCCATCACTCTAGCTTGAACTGGTGATGTTTGAGTGCGAAGCAACATCTCATTTGTAATATAAAAACTATCTTGCATATCACGAGCTGGATGATCTTTTGGAATATTTAATTTTTCAAAATTATATAAATCACTTTCTATTTCTGGTCCTTCTACAACATCATATCCCATACTAACAAACAATTCTTCAATTTCATCGATTATCATCGTTAATGGATGTGTTGTTCCCACATTTACTTTAGTTCCCGGCAAAGTAATATCGATTGTTTCTTCTTTTAACTTCTTATCTAATTCTTCTTTTTCTAACCTTTTTTGTGTTTTTTCAAAAAGTTCATTAAAGTAATTTTTAAACTCATTTAATAACATACCTGCTTCTTTTTTTTGCGAAGAATCCAAACTTTTAATTTCATTTGCAATTTCATGTGTTTTCCCTTTTTTTCCTAAAAATAAAACTTTGATATCTTGTAGTTCTTTTAAACTATTACATGCTTCTAATTTTTCTAAAGCTTCTTTTTTCATAATCTGAATTTTATCTTTCATGCTAATTCCTCCTTATTCTAAAAAAATCACGTCCAACTTAAGGACGTGATGACGCGGTACCACCTTAATTTGTAGATTGCTCTACACACTTAAAACTTTAACGCGTTACCGTTATACTTTTTGAGTATAAAACTAGAGGGTGAATTCATAAAAGATTATTACTAGTTTCCACCAACCACTAGCTCTCTATAAATAATTACTTTTACTACTACGTCCTCATTATCGTTTTTCATATACAATTGTATTTGATTAATGTAATTATAACAAAGTTATAAAAAAAAGACAAATATTTATGAACTAATTATAATTTTTGTTCAATATTTTCTTTATCTGTAAAACTTTTTGGAAATCCTTGCATAATAAACAATGTCAAATTTCACCTTCTTTCTTCACAAATTTTTGCCTTTTGGCAGGCTGATTATTATAACATTTTTAAAGTAAAAAGAAAAGAATAATCTTATCATTCTTTTCTTCTAACTAATTATATACATGTTTTCTTATTATATTAATTT
>JAAYMD010000020.1 GCA_012521575.1 Mollicutes bacterium | reverse complement strand
TTTCTTTTAATATTGAATTCCCCAAATAACCATATGTTTTGCTTTTTTTCCACAACAAATACATTTATCATCCAACTGTTCTTGTTCAAAAGGTATACATCTAGATTTCATTCCCTTAATTTCTTTAAATTTTGTTTCACATTCTTCTTTTCCACACCACATTGCTTTTACAAAACCTGGATTTGTTTTCATTACATCTTCCACTTCTTGCATATTACGACAAACATAAGTTTTTGACTCATTTCTCTCTTTTGCTTTATTAAACATATCTTTATGCATAATCGTCATTGTATCCTTTATTTTTTGCACAATATCTATATCTAATGGTATAACCTCTTTTTTATAATTATCTCTTCTAACAATAATAATTTGATTATTTGCTAAATCTTTCGGACCAATCTCAATTCTAATTGGTATTCCATTCATCTCATGCTCTGCAAATTTAAAACCAGGTGTTTTATCACTATCATCAATAAAGCTTACAATATTATTTTCATTTAGTGTTTGATTAATTTCCTTTGCTTTTTCGATAACTTCTTTTTCTTTACCTATTGGAATGATAACCACTTGTTGTGGAGCAATAAATGGAGGTAATACTAAGCCATTATCATCTCCGTGAACCATAATAATAGCACCTATAATTCTTGTTGTCGTTCCCCATGAAGTTTGATATACATATTCTAATTCATTATTTCGATTAGTAAATTTTATATTAAAAGGAATAGAAAAATTTTGTCCTAAATAATGGGATGTTGCTGATTGTAATGACACTCCATTATACATAAGTGCTTCAACAGTTAAGGTATATTCTGCCCCCGCAAATTTTTCTTTTTCTGTTTTTTGACCAGTTATAACAGGAATAGCTAGATAATTTTCAAATAAATCCTTATAAACTTCTAACATTTGATACGCTTCTTTTTCCGCCTCTTCTTTTGTTTCGTGAATAGTATGTCCTTCTTGCCATAAAAATTCACGAGTGCGAAGAAATGGTCTTGTTTCTTTTTCCCATCTTACAACACTACACCATTGATTATATAATTTTGGTAAATCTCGATATGATGTAACAATTTTAGCAAAATGATCACAAAACAATGTTTCACTTGTTGGTCTAACACATAATTTTTCTTCTAACTCTTTACTACCACCTTTAGTAACCCAGGCAACTTCGGGTGCAAAACCTTCAACGTGATCACTTTCTTTATTAAGCAAATTTTCTGGTATAAATAATGGCATATAAACATTTTGATGTCCTAATTCTTTAAATTTTTTGTCCAATACCTTTTGAATATTCTCCCATATAGCATATCCTTTAGGTTCCAAAATGATACATCCTTTAACATTGGAGTAAGCAGCTAAACGTGCATTTAAAACAATATCTGTGTACCATTTTGCAAAATCTATATCCCTAGATGTAATCATTTTATTTTTCATAATATTACCCCATTTTCTTAAATATAACTTATCAAAAAAAGTTCTACTAATTATTAAAAATTTTTCTTTTTTGATAAACATGTATTTTGTAGTGAAAAAAAAATTTAGTTCCACAATTTTTACAATTGCAAATTATTCGTTTTTTCAAAGTTTTTTTAATATTTTCTTCTTATATATTATCATTGAATTACAATAATAGTCAATACATAGTACTAAAAATTACACAGTTGCATAAATAATAATTACAATTTTTTAAAATAAAAATGGATAGCCACTACTGACTATCCTCAATGCTTTTATCTAATTTTACTTCTACATCTTCAATTTTACCATCGCGGTAATACTTAATTGTAACAGTTTCACCTATATTATATTTATATAATAAATATCTAAAATGTACAATGCCAGTTATTTTAACACCATCTATTTCTAATATAACATCTCCTCGTTTTAATCCTGAATCAAAAGCTGGGGTATTTTTTTCTACTTCCACAATTGCTATTCCGTTTTCAAATTTTTCATTATAAACTAATCCTTCTTGATATAAATTATAGGTATCACTTGCATCTAATATTCTAACTCCTAAAAATGGTCTCTTTATTTCTTCTCCCTTCTCCAATCTATCTACTGCACTTTTAACAATTTCAATAGGAATAGCAAACCCCATACCTTCAATTTTATCTTCAACTAATTTTAAAGAATTTACACCTACTACTTCACCATTAATATTAACTAATGGTCCACCACTATTACCTGGATTAATAGCAGCATCAGTTTGCAATACTTCCATCATGAATTGACCTTGCGATAGTGTTACAGAAACAGTTCTATCTTTTCCTGATAAAATTCCTTTAGTAACAGTTCCCATATATTCAGAACCAAGTGGCGAACCAACAGTAAATAAAGTATCACCTAATTCTAATTTTGTACTATCACCAAATTCAGCGACTTTTAATACATCATTTGCATCAATAGCTAAAACTGCTATATCAGCATAAACATCGCTTCCAAGTAACTTTGCTTCACTTACGTGTCCATTAGTACTAAAAACTTTAATATTATTACCATCTTCAATAACATGGTGATTAGTAATTATATATCCGTATTTATCATCTTTTTTATACACAAAACCTGTTCCGGTTCCCATTAAAACATTTCCTTTATAATTTTCCACTAAAACCACAGCATCATAAATTTTTTCAATTGCAGGTTGTATTGTGTCTGATTCTATAATTTGAACTTCATTAACTGTTTTTACAATTTCTTCTGTCATTATGGGATTATTCTTAATAACCAAATATGTTCCTGTAACACCTATAAAAAAAGATAGAATAACAGTTGAAATATAAATTATTTTTTCTCGCATTATACCACCACCTTATTCTAAATTTATTATATCTCTCCAGTTATCAGGAAATCCTATTTTATTTAAAATATGATTTAGCGGAACTGTATCTACTTTGCCATCTAATACATCAATTTCATAACCTATTTCATACATGAGTTCCCTAAACTCATTTTTGGTTAACATATGTTTTAAAATAATCACTAAAGCATATAAATCATTTTTGCCATAATTATACTCATTATTAGTCATGTCTATATTTAATAAATAATGATATTTAGTATCTGGAATTGAACGTTGTGTACGATGATCATATAAAATATCCTCATGAGCACATAAATTACGATAATTGGCAAGTAATGACAAATATATAGATAAAGTTTCATTATCTAAATTATAATCTTCAGCAAGAGCCAACTGATCTTCAGGTTTTAAAATATTGTATAATTCCGAAACAATACCAAATGATAATACTTTAACTAAAATCCACATTGGAATATATCCGTAATTACTTATGTAGTGCATTGTCGCACGGTGCTGGCGGCCATTAATTCTAATTTGTCTTTTCATTTTGTTTAAAACATCATGAACTTGTTTTGTTTTATAACTATCTTGATTAAAATTTTTCGAATCTAAATAATTTTTTTCCTTATACCCATATTTTTTTGATAAAATATAACTCAACTTCGACTTAACATTGTTTTCAACAATTAAAATATATTTAAACATGATATTACGAATTCTTCTGTCAAACAAAAAAGTTGCATATAATTCTTCAAATGTAGTTCCAGGAAAAAATTTTCGATCCTTGTAACTTCGCATAAATAAATGGCGGTACCCACTAATGAAGAAATAATTTTCACGGTATAAAATTTCTTTAGCTCGTTCAGGATATTTTATAATAAGACCCTTGCTTTTAAGAATCTCTATTTGTTCATCAAGTGTTTTAAATATTTTTGTTTTTTTGACCATCGTACCACCTAATATTGATTATAACATAATTTTTATTTTTTTTATAGAAATACAATTAAATTTTTTACTATCTTTTATTTTTTTTATTCTTCTAACTACTTTCCCATATTATCATTTTAACACTCAATATCTTCCTGAAATTCAAAAGTTCTGTTGTTCAAAATATTTCACAATTCCACTTGCAATAGCTCTACTTAGTCTTTCTTGATACCATTTTTTTTGTAATAAATATCTCTCATTTGGATTACTTAAAAACCCAACTTCAATTAATACTCCTGGTCTCTTTACCATCCTATGTAAATACATATCATCTGTTTTTGTGTACTTTCTTTTTGTTTTTACATATCTAGCCAATTCATCTTGAATAATTTTAGCAATTTTTTCATTTTCTTCATGTTCATCATCATAAAAAACTTGAGCCCCATACCATACAGAAGAAGGATCAGCGTTTAAATGAATAGAAACAAACAAATCACATTCTGAGCGATTAATTATGTTACTTCTTCTTGATAAATCACTTCTTTTTCGATTTATAGCATAAACATCACTTAAATCATAATCACCGTATCGAGTCATATATACTATCGCTCCCATATTTCCTAGTATTTCGCTTAATACTTCACTTATTTCAAGGTTGATATGAGATTCATATATATCTTTATATACAGCTCCAGGATCCTCGCCACCATGTCCTGGGTCAATATAAATTACTTTACCTAATAATGGAAAATCATTATTGTTTTTAGCTTCAATATAATTAATAAAAACTGCAAAAACAATGAATAAACTTACAGTAATTATTCGATATCTAATCACATTATCACCTGATAAATTATATTCTTAAATTTTAAAAACTTAATCTTTTTATTCAAATAAAAAGTTTTATAACATTTGGTTAAAATAAGGTTTTCTCTTCTTTTTTTGATATGTTATTTAAATAATAGTCCTTAAATATCGCTTCTTTATAATGTTTAAGGATTGCATTATGCTTTACAAAGGTTTTCACCTAAAATAAAAGAAGCATAAAATTTAATGCTTCTAACTAGATATGTAGCATATTTTTTTTCACTATTTAATAAAAAAAAGCTGTTGAATAAATAACAACAGCTTAATACCACATATTTCAAGATAACTATTATCTTTTTGAAAATTGTGGTGCACGACGTGCTTTTTTAAGACCTGGTTTCTTGCGCTCCTTAATACGAGAGTCTCTTGTAATTAAACCTGCTCTTTTTAATATTTTTCTAAAGCTATCATCACTTTCCGGATCATTGTTTGCATCATATTGTAAAAGTGCTCGTACAATACCTAAACGAATCGCTCCAGCTTGACCGTTATAACCGCCACCATTTACTTTAACGTCGATGTCAAATGTATTTTCCGTATTAGTTGCAACTAAAGGTTGTTTGATATCAAGAATTATTGTTTCATGAGGAAAAAATTCTTTTACATCCACACCATTTACCGTAATTTTTCCAGTTCCCGGAACCATTCTCACTTGCGCGATTGAAGTTTTTCTTCTTCCGGTTCCCATATAAACTTTCTTTTCTGTCACTATAAATCCTCTCCTTTAATCTAATTTTAATTCCTTTGGTTGTTGTGCAGCATGTGGATGTTCTGGTCCTTCATATACAAATAACTTTTTATACATTTGACGACCTAAACGACCTTTTGGCAGCATACCTTTAACAGCTTTTTCAACCATTTCAACTGGATATTTTTCTTTCATAACACGAGCAGTTCTCGTTCTTAATCCACCTGGATAACCACTGTGATCATAATAAATTTTTTGTTCAAGTTTATTTCCAGTTAGATTAACTTTTGATGCATTAACAATAATTACATAATCCCCACAATCAACATGCGGAGTATATGTTGCTTTATGTTTACCTCTTAAAATATGTGCAACTTTTGTTGCTAAACGTCCAAGAGTTAAACCATCAGCATCAATCACATACCAATTACGAACGATATCTTCCTTTTTTTGCATATATGTGTTTTTCATACTAATTTTCCTTTCTTTTTTGTTACTATAATAAGCGCCGTTAACACTTATAATAGCGGGAAAAAGTGGGAAAAGTGGATAATAAAATGTACCAGTTTAAATTGTACTAAATTTTATTTTACTTGTCAACAATAACATATGCTTTTATAAATAATATTTC
>JAAYMD010000019.1 GCA_012521575.1 Mollicutes bacterium | reverse complement strand
ATATTTATTTATTTTTATAATCATTTATTGATTATGTTTATATTATATTATATCATTTTAAAAAGTACATTTTATTTTTGCAAACTTTTAAAAGATTTTATAGTGTTTTCCATTAAAGATAATACAGTCATCGGACCTGTATTCCCTTTGCCTGATGCAACAAGCACATTTATGTTTTCAAGTTTGTCAATATCGACGTCTCCAACTATTTTTCCATCGACATAATTCATTGAACAATCAACAATTATTTGCCCATCGGTAAAATGCAATTCATTAAATATTTTTGGTATGCCAACACCTGTAACTATTATGTCTGCTTTTCTCATTTTCTTATCAAGATTCTTAGTTTTTGAGTGACACATTGTAACTGTAGCATCTTCTTGTGTTAACATTTTTTGAAGTGGTTTTCCTATTAATGAACTTCTGTTTACAATAACAACATCCATTGATTTAATTTTACATACATTTTTTAAAATTTCCATAACTCCAACAGCGGTGCATGGATATAAAACTCCTTCACCATTTATTTCAGCTAAACCTCTTTGATAAACTGTAAGTCCATCAACATCTTTTCTATAATCAATGTGATTCACTATTTCAAATTCATTAAGATGTGCAGGTAACGGTAGTTGAACAATTATACCATGCACATTGTCAGCTTTGTTTAAAACTTCAATAAGTTCTATTATATCTTTTTTTTCAATATCTTTATGAAGTTTTATATGTGTTACATGTATTCCTAACTCTTTTCCTAATTTTATTTTATTTTTAACATATAAATCAGATTCAGCATGACCTTCAACTTGAATAATTGTTAAATTAGGTCGCCCTTTTAGTTTTTTCACTTCGTTTCTTATTTCATTTTTCTTATTTTCAATTATCTTTTTTACATTTATTTTTTGCATTCTTTTTCTCCTTATATGTTAAATGTTTTAGAGCTAATTCATATTGAACGTTTGTTTTATAAGCAGTTTTTACAAAACAGCAATCGTCTGTCTCAACTAATACATAAACTTTACCCTGTCTTGTGGTTACTTTCATATGATTTTCATGAATTTTCTCTATTCTCATAACATTTAGTGGCTTCAAGTCTGTCAATATCTGTTGTATAGCATCATTTTTCTTTTTTGAATAATTTAAATGACGTTGGATAAATCTTTGTTTTGCATGATTTGTTACAACTAATTTTTTGTTCCACATATGAATCACCCCTCTTTCTAACAAATATTGACAATTTAATATTTTTCTATGGAAACTCTGCTATCAATATCATTTATTTGATTTACATAAAAATCTAATTCGTCCATCATATTTAATGTTTCAGAAAATAAATTATCGTAATCTTCTCCGTGCATTTTAAGTCTTTCCACATTTTGCTTTATCATCATTTTTAATTCAATTATTCTGCAACATGTTTCTAGTATTGTCATTTAGTATTACCTCCTAATATTTGTTGATATTTATATTATATAAACAAATATTAGGAAGTACATTTTTTACAAATTATATTTTTTAGATACAGCATATTTTGAAATTTTCTTAACTATTACCGCCACTGTATTAGAAATGTAAGTTCTTCTAACTTTAAGAATATCAGCAATTTCATTGTTTTTATATCCTGAGCGAATCATCTTGTAGATTTTTCTTTCTGAAGGAGTCAGCTTATTTTCTTTAATCATATCTTTTACCAATAAATCGAGGTCTAGAATATAGAAAGATAACTCGTTTTCTGGGTGAAAACTGCATTGAACATATATAAGTTCTTTTACATGACTATGGTTTTTCCAATCAAACAGTTCCCATGAAATTACTGTTGAATCTTTTAAAACATGTTTTGGTTTTATAATTCCCTTTAATTGAATTTTTGTAAGTAACATATCTGCTAATAACTCTCTTTTAGCTTTAGTTAGTAAATATCTTTTTCCTTTATATTTTTCATCTGGATTTTTTATTTGTTTATCAACATGTTTCAAAAGCTTATTGTATTCTCTTAAAACTTCACCACAATATGAGTCTTCGTGAATATCTTTTGATGTAACGTTAACAGCTGATATTGTTTTATAATTTTTATTTTTTGAAGTTAATAAAAAGTGAATTACATTTTCAGAACTCATATCATTGTTATTTGCAACATTTTCAAATAACTGTTCTTTTTGAGTTCGTATTTTAAATTCACTTTCATCAATATAAAATTTATACTTTGTTTCTGAATTTTTTCTTTCTTCTCTAACTTCATCGGAACCAAGTATATAGTTAGCCATGTTTTCTAACGCTTTAAAAACGTTATTATTTTCTGATAACTCGTCTGTGCTATTTAACTTGCTTTTGTAGTGCGTACATATATAGTTTTCAAAGAAGTTTAAACCATTTTCATCTTTACTACTTTCTAGCATATTCTCAACGTATTTCAAACGTTCATTAACTGAAGTTTTTTTGTAATCAAAATGTCTGAAGTCATTTAAACTCATTCCATTGATTTTTCCAGAAAATATATGTCTATTATCAAATCCCATAATTAAATTCCTCCTGCCCCTTTTTATAATTCTATTATATTATATTAATAGAAAAAAGTAAAGGGGCAAGTGGAAAAATTTAACAGTTAATTAAAAAAAATTGTAAAAGTTTTTAAGCTTTATATACTATTTTGTCTTTAACTTGAATAAATTGTATATCATTAATATGTTTTCTTGGTATTCTATTTCTTAACCAATAAAATATCTTTAAGTTCATTTCTTTATCGAAATAATTTTCAGCTTCTGTCATTGTTTCAAAATTATATTCTACGTTTTTATAAATAATTTTAACTGATTTAGCACAATTTGGTATTTTTCCTTTTTTGGCTAAACTCATGTTTTTTCTATGTTCCTCGCTTAATTTTCTTCCTTTTAACTTTGATGATATTTTGTTTTTATGTTCTTCTGAGAACTTAAATCCTTTTTTCATAATTAACAATTCCTCCTTTTGATATTCGTTTATTTATTTATATTATATACTATTTTTAGTTAAAAGTACACACTTTTTGTAAAAAAATGCGCACTTTAAAAATTTGTGTTACCATTATATATATAACACTTTTGGTATTTTACTTCGATATATATTTATTTACAAATTTTAGCCTCTTGGTTTTTATTTTTTTACCATTGTAAACTTTTACATATTCGCACCAGTCTATCAAACCAAGTTTCTTTAAAAAATCAAGTCTATTAGCTAAAGATTTGTTTGTCAATGAATTAGTATTTGATTTTACACCAAAGCATTTATTTAAAAGATGTTTGTTAGTAAATTCAAATTTATCTCCAAAGCAATTATATTTGTTTAACAAGTAAACGTATATTTTAATTACGTTTGAATTCGATGCATCTAACAGATATTTTAAAGTTTCTAATGGAATTATTTGAAATATTGAATCAACATTAAAAGGGAGTTCATAAGCTTTTACATAGTTACCTTTTAAACCTTCAACAGTTATTTCTCTTACATAACCAAATTCTATTAAAACTCTCATTGCTCTAGTAATAGCTAAACGTTGAAATTTATATCTTCCATTTTCATCAATTCCAAAATATTCTTGAATAATTGATGGTGAATAATGGTCTTTGTAAACAAAACGAGTTTTTCCACTTTTATCAAGATAGCTGATTGATTGTAAATATCCATAAAGAATATCGCTAATTTTTCTATTCATAAATTTGTCTTCAACTGGTATAGCTCTCTTTTCATTCATAACATAATAATCTCCTTTCTTT
>JAAYMD010000018.1 GCA_012521575.1 Mollicutes bacterium | reverse complement strand
TTCTAACTTAACAATTCCATCACGTGTAGTATAATTACCTGACGGATCTCGTTCTAAAGTTGAATTTAAATATTGGGTAACAATTTCATTTCTTGTATATCTTTGTTTATAAAAGTTTGTATTTTCTCGATTAGCCAATTGTTGAAATACTGTTTTATTTGCATCATCATCATATTTAAAATAATCTAAACTTATCGTTCCTGGCCAACGATTACCATTTTCATCAACAATTGACACTCTAATGGCCTGAATTCGATTTCCATTAGAAGCCGGTTCTGAATTCCAACAAAATATACTTCTGTTACCACAAGAAACAAAAGTACTGGTTTTTCCACCACCTATATTCGAACCAGTACCAAAACCAACTCCATAAACTTCAGAATATCCACCCAGTAAGACAAAAGTCAATATTAAAATAATACCATATATTATTTTTTTCATAAGAACCTCCTATTAAAACCTGAATTCTTTTCTTCTCTTCAAAATATTTATACCCACTATACCTAAGATTATTATGATTGGAAGTATATATATATAATATTTGATAAAAATTTCTATCAATTCATTAAAATATCCATCATAATCATCTTCAGGTGTTTGTGTTTCTTCTTCTAATCCTGCCTTATATTTTTCTACCTGTTCTATAAACTCATCATACGTATAATTAACTTTTACCCATTTTTTGCAAAGAGAAAAATCAGGAATATCTTTACAAATTGGATCTTTATAATACTGGTTATAAGGTGGTAATGTTACATATTTACTCATTATTAAGTTTTCCATACAAACAATATCTACTGAATGAATCTCGTATTTTACAGTTATTCCATCCTTATAACCAGTTATTTTTATTTCAGCAGGATTGGCACTACTTGGGTCATAGTAATAATTTTCATTTTTGATAGTATCCACAATATATATATCAGGATGGGGGTTACTAATCGTAATAGAAAATTCAACCATGTTATTCAATTCAAAATAATCGGTACTTAAAGCTAGATTGGATGCAATAGAAATTAATCTAGCTTTTTCTCTAAAATCACAAGTATACCAATTATCATATGAATCTATTTCTTCAGCTTTGATACCAAAAGGAAAGGCGATGATTAAAAACAGTATGATTTTAATCAATTTTTTTAATACCATCTCACCATCCTTCCTAGCATCATTGTAATACACTAATATTATAACATAATTTTGTCATTTTTCATATTTCAGAAAGTCTTACTTTACACTACTCCAATTTATAAATATAAGTCATATCTCTTATATTGAAAATAAGATAGATCTTATCGGCGCGTTCGATTTCGGAAACTACTTCAATATAATAATTATTAGTTTTTTTAACTTTTTGTGGCTTTACTTTTTTTAATTCTATTGTTTGTTGTTTTAGTTGCCCATCTACTTCGTAATTGATTTTGGCAAATTTATTAATAAATTCAAAAACATCAACAATAGGAGTTATCGCCAATTCCTCATCCCAAGTAATACTACCATTTAAATACATTATTGTTTTATCATGAACATTAAAAATATCCGGCTTAATATATTCATAAGAATCATAACATTCTTCATCATTCACACAAAATATATAATCTAATTTATGTTGCCTTGCAACTTTAAAATCATCAATCCTAATAGAAGTTTGCCCCAAAATACTATTTTCAAAAGAAATTTCATCACCTAAATTGTAATAAGAAGTTTTAACTATATTATCTAAATTTCTAGGATAAAGATTAACTTTAACATATTTTGGAATCCATTTACCTTTTTCATATCCAAAAGTATCTAAATATCTAAATTGGGGTTGGTGGTCTTCTAAGTATTTGTCGGGTACTTCATACACTAACAAATACTTAGTAAAATCATTAGGTATGTCTTCATTTCCGTAAGAATTTCCAATATCAGAAACAAGATCAATAGTCCCAAATTTATGATAATAAATTTTGTTATTCAAAAGAAGTTGAGCACGCGCAATATCTAACTTCTTTTTTTGAACGCTGTTATTTTTAATATCAAGTTCAACAATAACAAAAGACATAGTATAACTACTAACTTTTTTATTATAAGCGTCCTTTTTAGTAACAAAACTACGATTTACTTTTATTGTAAAATCCTGAGTGAAAAAAGCAATATTTTCATCATAAACTTTATTATATATATTTTGGTTAAAATAAATAAATAATAACAAAAGACCCGTTCCTAGTGCTAATATGATATTAATTAAAAATCTATTTTCAACATAAACATATTTCGAAAACCTTATCCTTCTGCGAACATCACGATTAATTTTATTTGTATCAACTTCAACATCAAATTCAAATTCTTCATCATCAGTTTCATCAATTTCCAGTTCTGCTAAATCTTGACCAAAGTTAAATTTTTTAATATCGAATCCGGTTGCATATATTACACATTTAATAAGGGCAAATAATTGAAATAAAATAGCAATTATTAAAAAGTCACGAGCCAGTCGAATTGTTCGTAAATGCAAAGTATGTTGGATTAGTTCTTCAATTATTGATGATGAATGGTTTAGTGCAAAAATGCAATATATGTATATAATTATGTTTGTTACGTAAAAAACAAAAGGTTTCTTTTTGAGTATAAAAATCCATAAAATTAAAATAGACATCAAAATAATTAAAACAGGTGTTAAAAAAACAAATGTATTGAATAAGGTATCATGCGCTGTTGGATCAACTTTCGAATCTATCGAACCTAAATATTCATTGAAAAAAGACATGATTAAAGTAGTACGATATATTAAATAAGCGATTAATAACGACATAATTAAATGTATTGTTTTAAACTGCTTAATAAAAAACGCATACGGTTTTCTTAAAATCATTCAATCCACCCCGATCCCTTATTCTCTATTTATAGTATAACTTAAAATTACCTAAAAAAAAAGAATCTTTTACATTTTTCCTTTATTGTAGACACTTTTATTTACTTTTTATTTAAAAATTTTATTGTAACATAATTTTTCTCACCATTTTTACACAAAAAAATGAGACTAAATCAATCCTATGTTAAAAAGGTTATTAATGAAAATCAAAATAGAAAGGACTGATTTTATGTCTCAAAATAATTATATCCGAAATCTACGTA
>JAAYMD010000017.1 GCA_012521575.1 Mollicutes bacterium | reverse complement strand
TATATTCTAACTTACAAATAATTGCAAGAATAGTTTAGCCCTTATCATAAAGCATTCCTTTGTATAAAATAACTTAATTTAAAAATTATAAAAAGAAAAATAATATAACTTTTTATTTAAAACAAAAATTTTTATAATTAATTTATTCTTCAAAAAATATTATATTAAATAATTATTGTATATTTAGTAACCGATTATCAATCTATAACAAATAAATGTAATAAAACAACGGAAAAACACATCAATTTTATTAAATATATTAATCAAAATAATTTGTTAAAAATTTAAAATAATATACCCTACTACATATTAATATAAATTGAATATTAACATATAAATGATATAATTTAAATTATTTTTAGAGGTGATAATAATGTCAGATAAATACTGTATATACTTGCGCAAATCAAGAAAAGATGATGATTTACATTCTGAAACAATAGAAGAAACTTTAAAACGTCATAGAAAAACTCTATTGGAACTTGCTGAATGTCAAAAACTAAACGTAACCAAAATTTATTCTGAAATCGTATCAGGAGAAACCATAAATGATCGTCCTGAAATGCAAAAATTGTTAAGAGATGTAGAACAAGGAAAATGGCGTGGTGTACTTGTTATGGAAGTAGAACGTCTAGCCCGTGGTGACACAACCGATCAAGGACGGGTAGCCAAAGCGTTTAAGTACAGTGAGACTCTTATAATTACCCCAAATAAAATTTACGATCCAACCAATGAATTTGATGAGGAATATTTTGAATTTGGTTTATTTATGTCAAGACGTGAACTTAAAACAATTACAAGACGATTGCAAGAAGGTCGTAAAAGATCAGTATTAGAGGGTAAATACGTCGGCAACATAGCCCCCTACGGCTATAAACGAGTTAAATTAAAAAATGAAAAAGGTTATAGTCTAAAAGTATTACCTGAAGAAGCTAATATAGTTAAAATGATTTTCGAATGGTACACAATAGGAGAAAAACAAGCTGATGGCACACATAAAAGGCTAGGTGTGTCATTAATTGCAAAACGATTAAATGAACTAAAAATACTTCCTAGAAAAAAAGGCACTTGGACTGCAAGCAGCGTTAGAAATATATTAAAAAACCCCGTATACATTGGTAAAGTCCGATGGTTTTGGCGTAAAACACAAAAAAAATTAATAAATGGAGAATTAATTGTAAAAAGACAAAACTCTGAAAAACACATAATTACTGACGGTCTACATAAAGGAATTATAGACAAAAAAACTTTCGAACTAGCCAAAAAAATTATGAAAAAAAACACAACAAGACCTATACGTGAGCGAAATACAATCCAAAACCCTCTTGCTGGATTAATAAAATGTGGAATATGTGGACGAAACATGATAAGACGGCCTTATAATAATTATCCTGACACCTTAATATGTCTTACAACATCATGCAAAAACGTTTCTTCAAGTCTTCATTTAGTCGAAGAAAAGATAATTGAAGGTATCAAAAATTGGATTTCAGATTATAAACTACAATGGCAAATAAAAAACACATCTAAGCAATCTACTAATATAACTTTTAATGTAACCCGTAAATCTCTCGCAAAACTCAATAAGGAAATAAAAACACTACACCTTCAACAATCTAACTTGGATGATCTTCTTGAACAAAAAATTTATGATGTTGAAAAATACAAAAAAAGAGCAAATATACTAAATAAAAAATTAAAAAAAGCCGAGGAAAATTATAAAAAATTACAAATTATAATTAAAGGATATGAAAAAGAAAAAAAACGCAAAATTATAGTACCACAGGTTGAAAAAATAATTGAAACATACTATGCATTACCTACACCACAGGCAAAAAATGACTTACTAAAAGATGTTTTAGAAAAAGTAATATATACTAAAAATCAAAGCGGTAGGTGGCACACATCACCAGATGATTTTGAATTAATATTATATCCACGTCTACCATGCTCAACTCGTAAATATCAAAATTCCCAAAATAAACATTGATATCCTAGATATACTAAAGAATTAGCACATTTGGAAATTATTGCAGCTATGATTTATCAATTAGGAGATGAAGCAACAATTAAAGATTTTGAAGATGCTAATCTTGGAGGACATTATACACAACATAATCACGCTTTATTTTTAAACGATGCAAATGGAGTTCCTTTTACAACTTCTTATATTGAAGCAACAGGTGATTTTTGGGCAGACTTAGAAAGTAATATGGCTGCAGAACAAAGAGCAAGAACAGTATATGAACATTTAATGAACCAAACTGATGACCCCGATGTTTTAGCACCACTTGCATTTTTAAGACAAAGAGAAGTTATTCATTACATGAGATTTAAAGAATTACGCGATTATTATTTAGAAAAATATAAAAAAAATAATTAAAATGATAAAACCCCTTTTTCAGGGGTTTTTTTATCTTTCGTTTTTATAAAAACGATTATTTTGTCTAGCTTTTCTTTTGGCGCGGTGCTCTGGACATCTTGCGGGAGGATTAGTAAATCCCTTTTCATGATAAAAAGCTTGTTCACCGGCAGTCCATACAAACTCTTCACCACAATCTTTACAAACTAAAGTAATGTCGTTGAATTCTTTTTTATCCATTTCGCAACCTCCTTCTTCTTTATTTTGATTTAATAATATTTTTTCACTTCAAAAGGAAGTTACGAAATAATTATTAAACCAATATTACTATAACACATTAATAACTATTGTTCAAGACTAATAATTTCATAAAATTCAATTTCAAAATCTATTTAATTGTTTTGCTAATTTCTATATCAAATGATATTCCAAATATTTCGGCAAAAATTGTAGATAAGTTATTCATAATTTCTTCTATTTCTTCTTCTGTCAACTCAGATATTTTTACGATGTTTGTTGGTTTTTCAATTATTTGAAATTCATCAACTATTTTTGGATAATCCGTAATATTTAATGATATTATTTCCTTTCCTTTTTTAGCTTTTTTAAAATTACTTTCTCTACTTACGTTATATTCTTGAGTTTGTTCATTTAGAACTTGTTTTAAAATATAATTTCCAGTTATAGTAACATCATTTTTAATATATTCCCCTGTATAAACATAACCACTTTCTGTTTGTTTTCCACTAATATTAATTATCATATTTTGGCCATCACTTGCATTTATGTTAAATTGTTCTTCATCAATTTTAAATGTTACTTGATAAATTAACTCATTATTTTGATAAAAATCAATTGTATTCTCAATTCCTTTCTTATAAACCAATTTTTTATTATTTAACTCATCAATTAATTCCATCATAATAATTTCATTTGTTATATCTTTATAATATACAGAAAAAATAAAATTTGTTTCAAATGATACTTCTTCAACCAATTTTTTAACATCTTGATTAATCCAATCTTGTTTATATTTTGAAATAATTTTTACTGCTTCTTCATCATTTTTTAGGTCTAAAATAATATTTTCAATAATTTCTTTTTGACGATTATTACTTAATCTTAAGGTTGTTTTTTTAGCACTACTTTCTTCGTTTTGTCCAATATTAATTTTTACTTTTTCAGTAAAAATTTCTTCATTTTTAATTTCTTCGTTTAAACTTTCAAATATGATTTCCCATAAATATTTAACATCCTCTATATTTTCATTGATATCTAGATTATTAATCACATTAACATTACCAAGTTCAATATATTTTTCAAATACATTATTTATTAAAGTATATTGTGTATCATTAATATTTAAAAAGTAAACATCAAATATAGTTTTATCATTTAAATTACCAAGCAAATTAAGTTGTGCATTGTTATTTTTATCTTTTTGATAGTTGTATATAATATTTAGGTTGTTCATATTTTCTACTATTTCTTGATAATTAAACGAAAATTTTTCATCATCAAATTGTTCTTCTAAATTTAATTGAAGAGTAAAATTAATATTCCCCGATAGTTTTTCATTTTCACTAGGAAATACTAAAAAATTTTTTAACGGGGTTGATAAATAACTAATGTTTGACGTTAATTCTTCTACTGCTTTAACAAATAAAATTTTGGGTTTTATCCGATAAAAATGTATCCACCCAACAATTAATGCACCTATAGCTGCTAGTAAAAATACTATTTTTACTAGCCATTTAAATTTTTCGTTTTTCTTAAATTTCATTGTTTGGTTTGAATTACTAGACTTTGTTTTTGAATTTAAATCTTTTTCAGAAATATCAATAATCTCTATTTCAAATTCTTCTATATTTTTTTTATCCATTTTTACACCCCTTTTTATTTTTGTTCATTATACCATATTATCATGCATTTTTAATTTATTTTGTAAACTTATTTGACTTTTTTTACTATTACATGATAATTAAACAATAATAAAAATTGTTACTAAAATAACTAATGCTTTTTTGTTTGATAATCTTTTCATCAATAAAAAATGAGACTAAATCAATCTTATAATAAATTATTGTTATTAAAAACTTATTTTAAAATCATATGATCAATTAGATCGTTCACATTAAAAGATTTCAGTTATTTTAATAATCTTATAACAAAGGTAAATGTTATAAATTATTTAATTAACTTCAATGAAAAAATAAGAAAAACACCTACCAAATTTATCAACAGTTACTTTACTCATTTTTAAGACGTTAAAAAAGATTTAAATGACAATCATAAAGTTATATCAAAATAAATGAAAACATCAATTAAAATTTTAAATTGATTTAAGACATATATTAGAAATAATTTTTGAATGCTGACTTCTATTAAAAAAAAAGAAGCATAAAATTTAATGCTTCTAACTTGCTTTTAACATACAATTTTATTTTCCTCCAATATTTGGTGAAATGACTATATAACTACCTTATCTCTAATCATATAGTCTAAAATATAATCCATAGTTATTTTAATATCAGGAAAAACATCGATTGTTTCTAATTCTTCTCTGGAAAACCATTTAGCATCTATATTTTCATTAAAATTAGGAATTGTTTGAATACAATTAATTGGTACTGCTGCGTAAATAATATCGATATGTATGTCTCCGTCAATATTTCTATTTTTTTGAATGCCTAGTGGTTTTATATAATCATCTTCCCTTGGAAAACGTTCACCAATTAATTTTACTTTTACCCCTGTTTCTTCATATACCTCTCGGAGTGCTGTTTCCTCAGGAATTTCATTATCTTCAATATGTCCTCCAGGTTGAACCCATTTATTAAATTTTTTGTGATGCACTAGCAAAATTTTTTTGTTTTCGGGATTCACAACAAAAACTGATGCACAAAAATGCCTTTTCATAAAAATCACCACAACTAGTATAGCAAATTATATACTAATTGTCTATTCTAAAACATTATTCGGAACAGTATGTAGATTTCTATCGTAAATCGTAAGTTTATTATTAATATCTACTGTTGCAAGAAGTATCGAATTATAGTTATCATATCCTTGTTTTTTCATTTCATTTAATAACCATGTTTCATCTTTTAATACCATTTTTAAATTATTTTTCATTATTTTCCCATCAATAATGACATTGGCACATAACCCTTGCTTTGATGCAGGCAAATCTAAATCACTTACTACAACCGGTTTGTATTGTCCTTTGGGTAATATGCTTAAATTACCACTTACTTCCATAATTGCGTATTCTATTTTTGAAATATCAAAATATCCCTTTGACCGGCATTCCTCTAATAAATCGTTAATATCTAATTTAATTTTTCTTAAATTGTTTTCTAATAACCTTCCTTTTTGAATAACAATTGTTGGTGTCCCCATAAAAAAACGTCTTAAAAGAATACTTTTCATAGTTGCTATTGACACTAAATAAGCTATAACCCCAAAAACAGTAACTGCAAGGATTCCATTTAAATATTGTGACTCCAAATTAATTGTCATTTCAGCAGCAAAATTTCCAATAGAAATTCCAATTACATAATCAAAAAGGTTGAGCTGCGATACTTGTTTGGTGCCCAACATTTTAGTTATAAAAAAAAGAGTAATCAATGATAAAATTGCGCGAATAAAAACATCTAAAAGTTCTATCCATTTTATATTAAAGATGTCAGGAAACATCATATCACCATTTTTAGTATGCCATTATTAACATTTTTTTATTCTCTTTCCTTTTTATTTTTTGTTTCTTTTTTTTCTTTACCATTATCAAATACCACATTTGTTTTTATCACAAAAAGTAAAATTATCATTAACAAAATTCCATATATAATATATCCTATTTTTGGAGTTTTTAAAATATAAATAATTGATGCCATAGCAAACAATATATTAATTGCATAAATAATTAAAACTACTGTGCGCTCGGAAAAATTACGATTTAATAATTGATGATGAATATGATATTTATCAGGTGTAGAAATTTTTTGCCCTTTTAACGTTCTTCTTAAAATAGCAAAAATCACATCTAAAATTGGTATTGCTAAAATCAATAATGGAATGATAAATGAAGTCATTGTAACATTTTTAAAACCTAAAAGGGCGATTACAGATATAATAAAACCTAAAAACATTGACCCACTATCACCCATAAAAATAGTTGCTGGATAAAAATTATGAACAAGAAATCCTAATGTTGAACCTAGCATAGTAAAAGTTAGGGTAAAATCTAATCCTAATTTGTTTTGGATAATAGCAATTATACCAATAGTTAAAAAATAAATCGAACTGATTCCGGCTGCAAGTCCATCCAATCCATCTATAAAATTCATACAATTTATGCATCCTAAAATAAAAAATATGGTTAGTGGATATGCAAAAATTCCAAAATCAATATATATACCAAAAGCATCTATATGCTTTAGTAAAATTTCACCATAAAAAACAATGATACAAGCTGCGGCTAATTGACCAAGAAATTTAGTCGAAGGTTTTATTGGCTTAATATCATCAATTACTCCCGTTAAAATAATAATAAAACTACTAATTAAAATTGCATTCATTATAGCACTTGTTTCTCCAAATAACATGTATCCTAATAAAAAGCCAAGATACATTCCTAAACCACCTAGTCTGGGTATTGGCTTTTTGTGAATTTTTCTAGCATTTGGAACATCTAGAGCTTCAATATGAAGTGCTATTTTCTTAATGGAAGGCATTATTAACGCTACAAAGATAAATGTTACTAATACAATTAAAAAGGTGCGCATTATAACTTCGTTAAACATGATACCACCTATTTAATTCTATCAAAAAAAATAATATAAATCAAACAATTTGATTTATATTATTTAGTGTGTTGACAGAAAAACATTTTTATAATACTTAATTGTCTACAAACAAAAACTTTATTTGTGCGCTACCTTCTGGATTCTTTTATGACAATATATTTTAATTCAAATTTACACTTTTTTCTTTCTACATTTCATTTTTTGTATTATGATTTTTATAAGATACCCCTTTTTATATTTTTTTCCTCAAATGCGTAACACATGTATTATAACTTTATAATTTTATTAGTCAAATATGACAAATTTTTTAGTATCATATATTTTATCATTTATTTTTAAGTATATATTGTATTTTCCTTTTATACCTGTATCATTAATATATGAATTTACATTTATTTTTTCCAAATTACTATTTTTTTCTTCATTAAAAATATATATACACATAGCTGTATAAGTTTTATTTGAAGCTGTAAATAAATAAGTTTTCCTATCAAAAAAATTATCAAGTATAATTTCTACTTTTGTACCCTCTAATAGTTTTCCTTTAAATACTAATCTGTCTACTTCTTTTTTAAATTCTATTTCATATTCTTCAGGAATATTAGTTGATGCAAATAATAAATTGTTTTTTTCATTTATACTTTCTGTTTCATTTAAATTTCCTAATCTAATTCCTTTTCCAAATTCAAATTTATTGTTGCTATATAAACTCATTTTTTCTGCATGAAAATAATTAGTTGGTAATTCTAATTCAAGGATTTTTTTATCATTTAATAATTCTACTGTTATACTTTTTGTAGTAGCTCCCTCAACCATTGGTGCAGGATCATTCATTGCTTCACCATTTTTACTTACTATACCACCAGAATGTATAAGATAATGATTATTTTCTATATAATCCACATCAGATATATATGGAGAATAAAATTCGCTACCTCTTTCTTTTCCGTATTGCCAAACTTGTTCAATAGTCATATCACTAGTATTAATGCGATAAATAACACCTCTTGAATAATTATTTGATGCATCAATATATTCTTCTTCTATTTTTGAACGATTATTACCATTATCAAAAATAAAAATATCATTATTGGGCAACACCATAGCTGCATGTTGTGCCCATTGCCATTCAAAATTATCGCTTATCGGTTTAAAAAAATATTTTTGCATGTCTTTACTCCAATTAGTAGGATCTCCTATAATCCAATTTAAGTCACCAGAATCAAAATCGACACTAATTACAGCATCTTGATGTCTCCCGGATAAAATAATGGAATTTGTATTTTTATTATACCAAACTGAATTGTTGTGAAACCAATCAGTTTCATCCCACATAGCTGATTTACCATCTTCGCGTGGTAAAATTTGAGTTAAATCCCATTCTTTTTTTATTTCTCCGGTTTTTCTATCAATTAATACTATATAATCTTCAACTGTATTGTTTTCAAACTTGTTGCTGGCAACTAACAAATCACCGTTTTCCATTTCATAGTAATCATGATGGTAGCCACCAGGTAAAACATATTCTTTATATATTTTACCAGTTAAATCCATTTCGACTAATCCAATTGTATAATAAGGTGGGGCGATTGAACGAGGAGAACTCAACATTAATCTTCCGTTTTTTAATCTGTTTATCTTCCAAGCATAATTTCCTATTAAATACCATCTTGGATCTCCATTAATATCATAAGCTGAAGTATATCCATCTAATGATACACTTACAAAAATCAAATCATTATCAACTAAATTTTTATCAACAAACATATTCGTTGGTTTAATAAAATCTTCTGGCAATGGTTCTGTTTTTATTGTTATTATTTTTTCTTTATCACCCATTTTTAGTTTTACTTTATTATTATAATCAGCATATAAACCATATACAGGAATGATTTGTATTTTATTTTTTTCAAAAGAATTAGTAATTGTCGTCTTTTCATCTTTTCCTTCTACAGTTATTTCTACATCTTCTTCTATATCTGTTTTAAACATTATAAGTGCAGTTAATGGAGAATTACCATAAGGATTTAAAATTACTTTTGGATTATCAAAAGTATAATTATTTTTATTAAGATCATTAATATATTCTTGCTCTTTTTCATATTGAATTAATAATGTATCCGGAATTTTTTCTACATGTGTTCTTTTAGAGTAAAAAAAGAAAAACACTAATAAACCAGAAATTAGTAATAATATTATTATATATGTTTTGTTTTTCATTACTTCATACTACCTCCTTGATTTTCACAGATTATTTTACAGAAAATGAATCGAGAAAACAATAAATTGGAGGTTGAATTTTCTCAACTTAAAGTTGAATTATAAAACAACTAACATTAATTGCTAGTTGTTTGTTATTTACTATTATCATCAAATTCTAAAGGAACTTTATATGAAGTAATATTGTTATATTTATCATAAGCATTAATTTGTAAAAATATGGAAGAATTGGTTGATTTTTTACATAATGATTCATATTGATCAATGTAGAAAGATATATTATTTAAAAATTCTCTTAAAGTTATATTTGCATTTTCTTCAGATGTATGAGTACTTATTTTAATATCAAGATTATTTTTAGATTCATATAAAATACATTCTATTTTTTTATATTTAACATTGTCTTTATCACTGCAATACTCTATTTTAGGTATATAAATAGTTGATTTTGTACAATTGTATGTAATAATACCATATATATCAAAATTGCTACATGTACTTTTAAGAGGTTGGAATTTAAATTCTTCATTTTTAAACTTATTTGTAAATAATAATAATAAAATAATTATCAATATAATTAAAATTATTATAATATAAAAGTAAAATTTCTTTTTCTTTTTTGAATTGTGACTTTCTTCATTTAATATTTCATTTATATCAACATTAAATTTTTTGCATATTTCTTTTAATATTAATATATCAGGAATGTTTTTTCCTTTTTCCCATTTTGAAACAGCTTGATATGTAACCCCAAATAATTCTGCAAATTCTTTTTGTGTTAGATTATTTTTTTTCGCAAATTATAAATAAATTTTCCAATATTATTCGGTTCCATAATTTATCACCTATTAATATTATAACATTAAATATTAATTTAAAGTAAAGGAATATAAAATTTGATAGTGTAAAATAGTTTGGGGGATTTGGGTATAAAAAAAGAAGACCTAATGATAAAATGTTGTTATCAATTAATAAAAGGAGGTCTTCTATATGAATATTTTTCCACAAAATTATAATGATTTGTTAAAAAATTGGAAATCTTATTTTTTATTTTTATAGTTTCAAACTATTCGATTTAAATAGTAATGTTACAAATTATATTAATTTACTATCTAATTTGAATAAAACTTTATCTTCTATTGTCAGAAATACGATTTTTTTTAATTTAATGAATAATAGTTTTTCTATTCAACATAACCATTAAAGTATTATTTTATCTTATAATTTTTCTAAACCTAATATTAAACAAAAAATTACACCTAAATTCATTTTTATTATTACTGATGAAAAATAGATTCACATTCAAAATAACAATAATATTATTAATAAATCTTTTATAAATGATTGTTTAGATTATATCTATTATATTGATAAATTAATACTTTTTATATCATAGGAAATGTTTTTTATTGGATTAAAAATTTAAAATTTGACTTTCTTATCCATAAAGATATTAATATTATTCAAGCTTTAAATAAATTCCATTTTAAACAAGCTTAAAAAAGATTTTATAGATTGTTGTGATTTATTTATTAAAAATTATCATAATAGATACCAAATTATAGACGATAAAAAATATATACCAAATATAAAAAGTTGGGAAGAATAAAAACTGAAAAAAATAATATAAATCAAACAATTTGACTTATATTATTTTAATTATCAATTAGATGTAGATTTTCAAGTAAGATCCCAGTCCCTTCTACAACACAAGTAAGTGGACTTTCAGCAACAAATATAGGAACCTTTAATTCGTGAGCCAGTAATTGGTCAAAACCATCGATTAGTGCACCACCACCGGTAATAACAATACCTTTATCGATAATATCAGCTGCTAATTCTGGAGGTGTTTGTTCCAAAACTGTTTTAGCGGTATGTACAATCATGTAAGCACTTTCGCGCAGTGCTTCTTCAATTTCTAAAGAACACAAAGTAATTGTATGTGGTAATCCGGTAACTAAATCTCTCCCTCGAACTTCCATTTTTTCATTTTTCCCATTTGGAAAAACTGTACCAATCGTCATTTTAATTTCTTCGGCTGTACGATCACCAATTAATAGTTTATATTTTTCTTTAATATATTTCATTATATCGTTGTCAAAGACATTTCCTGCAATTTTGATTGAAGAACTAGTAACAATGCTACCAAGTGATAAAACAGCAATATCTGTGGTTCCACCTCCAATATCTATAACCATATTACCACTTGGTTTCGAAATATCTAGTCCTGCCCCAATAGCAGCAACTTTGGGTTCTTCTTCTAAAAATACTTTTTTTGCACCTGTTCTCTCCGCAGCTTCTTTTATCGCATTTTTTTCTACTTGAGTAATATTAGATGGACAACAAATTAAAATTCTTGGTCTTGAAAAAAAATTGCGCCCATTAACTTTTCTAATAAAGTGATTAAGCATTATTTCGGTAATTTCAAAATCAGCGATAACACCATCTTTCATAGGTCTTACAGCTTTAACTTTACCAGGTGTTCTTCCTAACATTTCTCTAGCTTCTTTGCCTACTGCTAATGGTTTTTTAGTTTCAGAATCAATGGCTACTACACTAGGTTCATTTAACACAATACCTTGACCTTTAATATAAATTAATACGTTTGCTGTTCCTAAATCTATTCCAATATCTTTTGAGAATAATTGAAACATTTTACCGCCTCTTTTCCAATTATTATTATATCATAGACCTATTTTATTTGGTAGTTATTTTCTCGACTTTAAATACTTTTTTTTCGTTGATTCTCCTCCTCTTATATGTCTTA
>JAAYMD010000016.1 GCA_012521575.1 Mollicutes bacterium | reverse complement strand
TATTCATTTCCTCAATAATTCGATTTTTAAAATTAATCAACCCATCCAACAACCTAATAGCACGATTATTTAAATTATTTATATCTACTGCTGTTACATTCTCTCCAAAAAAAGCATTTCCGTTACTAATATTCATTTCCATAATTGTAAGATCCTTGTTAATAGGTATTCCCGTTAGTTTTTCTGTTTTGGTTTCAGTACTTAAAGTATAATTCGTTACAATTTCTCCAGAATCCCAAACTTCTTTTCTCACATTTGAACCACTAACATTAATAGCATCAAGTAATAATAATTCAAATTCCTTTTTAAACCAATCTGCTTCTGCCATCATTTCTTTATTGATCCCTGGAAAACCGGCTTCTAAAAATAAAGCATGTTCCTTCATAATTCTAGCAAAAAATAAATGTAATTCAAGCGATTGTGTAATATAATTTTGCACAACATTTTCTCCTTTCATTTAATCACTATATTATATGACTCTTAGAAAACCGTGACATTAAATTACCAAATTATAAGAATTAAAAAAGTGAATATAAAAAAATATTTTAAAAATTCAATAAAATAGTATTTTTGTGGTTTTTTATACAATTAATATTTATGCAGTTGAATATCATAGTATAGATAAATAAAAGGAGGGAACTATTATGTATCCTTACAGCTATAGTTGTTTTGGATATTCTCCATATTATCCTTATGGTGGATATTACGGTGGATCAGGAGTAGCAATTTTATGGATAATAATCGTTATTTTTATTTTATTTTTCTTATTTAAAGGTACTAACTCACATATATGTTAATAAAAAAACCTTAGTGAACTGTGCACTAAGGTTTTTCATTGGAAATTAAGAAACGAATCAACACTCGTTCTAATTCTTTTTTATCAATAGGTTTTCCTAAATAATCATCGAAACCTTCATTTAAATATTTTTCTCTTTCCCCTTCCATAGCATTTGCTGTAAGAACCACTATTGGCACATCATAGCCTATTTTTCTTAATTGTTTCATCATTTGCGTACCACTCATTTTGGGCATCATATCATCAACTAATAATAAATCAAACTTTTCTCCACTATTAATTAAATCTAAACATTTTTGTCCACTTGAAACCAAAACCACTTCACACTTATATTTACCTAAAAGTTTGTTAGCAATTTTTAAATTCATTTCATTGTCATCAATTACCAATATTCTTTTATTATTTAAATCTAAATCTTCATCCTGTTTTGAAAGTTTTGGTTTAATTTGTTCCACCTTTTTTTCTTTATCTATTTTTTGATTTAAAGCCACTGTAAATTTGCTACCACTTCCATAAACACTTTGAACTGTAATATTACCACCCATTAATTCGACTAATTTTTTAGTTATTGCAAGTCCTAGTCCTGTTCCTTCAGTTGTTGTATTGCGGTCTTCTTCCAAACGAATAAATTTTTCGAATAGTTTATCAATATTTTCTTTTTTTATTCCTCGCCCAGTATCTTCAACTGATATAATTAATCGACAAATGTCTTTTTTGTTTATACAATTAACAACAAACTCGACATACCCTTTATCCGTGTATTTACAAGCATTAGTTAAAAGATTGGTAATTATTTTTTTGATATTATGAGCATCACCAATTAAAAAATCTGGAATATCGGGTGCTATTTTTATTTTAAAATCTAATCCTTTTTCATCCATTCTTATCTTTATTAATTTTGAAACATCATTGAATAATTTTCTTGGATTATAAGTCTTACTAACAATTTCCATACTCCCCGATTCAATTTTTGATATATCTAAAATACCATTTACTATTTCCAGAAGTGTTTGACCAGCATTAACAATTTCTTTTGAATTTTCTTTTGCTTCTTCCAAAGTTTTGGCATCTAAATTAAGTTCTGCAAAACCCATGATAGCGTTTAAAGGTGTTCTTATTTCATGTGACATACTAGATAAAAATTCTGATTTTGCAAGGTTTGCTTTTTCCGCCTCAATTTTAGCTAATTCCATTTCTTGTAACATTTTTAAATCAGGATTTTCAATTGTAAAATACATTAAATAATTAATGAATGTTAATGTTATTGAAATAATGATAACAAATGGATTAATTGAATATATAATTAATAGCATAAATGTTAAAATAATATGAATAAATAAAGGAATGTGCTTTTTACTAATCCTTTTAAAATTCAATAAAGTAACAATTAAAGATGTAAAAATGTAAAATGCACAAGTTAAATATACAACAGTCGTACTTGATCCAACCACAGTCATTTTCTCCGGACTAATTAGCATTGGTTCGACTGATAAAAATAACATAATCGTTATTGAAATAATATTAATAATAATTGACGTTACAAAAATTTTTTTAAATATTTTGAGTTCTTTATCCTTAAACGATATTAAATAAGTATATAAAAATAAACATGTTTCAAAAATAATTAATTGAATAAAATCAATTTTATTAATAATTTCTATAGCTGTATAACTTAAATAATATCCAAACATTTAAAGAATAGTGACTAAGCAACTATCAATAAATGATACAATTAACATTATTGAAAAAAATTTGTTTTCTAATAAATCTAATCTTTTTTTAGAAAAATAAATAATTAAAAGTAATCCAGAAAAAATAATGGACCAAGCCGGCAAAAGTATCCCTTGCATATACATCCCCTTATTTCATTATTCCATTTTATGACGCTTTACGCTTAATCTTAGCAAGCACTTTAGCTTTTTCTTTTGTAGTAATTTCAATATTATTTAAAACTTCAAAAACTTTTTCTTCAGTAATTATATTTTTATCTTTATAAGGATAATTCTTTTCTTTTTCTTCAATATAATACTTAGGTTGACTCTTCAAATACGCTTTATGTAATTCCCACTGTTCTTTTAAAGACATCTCTTTTTCCAATTCAGCACGAGGAATATGAGAATAATTTGAAGCAAGTTCGATTAATTCATAAGCATAAGTAGCAAAAACGTCGCGTAAATAATTACGTGCTTGTTCTTCATTGAAGCAACTAACATCAATATATTTTTCTTGAATAGAATAACACTTATTGCCTTCAATATGAGTTATAACTGGAACTACAAAAGCCTCAGCAGCTATAGCTATTCTATAAAATCCTCCAAATAATTTCATAGCTAATTCATTATCCGTTAAATTCCATGCTCCTTCAGGAAAAACCAAACCATTTGTACCAAATTTTATTGGCCTAATCATTTTGGGAACAGACGTTAGACGACTTAATTTATCATCTCGATCAACCGGAACAGAACCCCAAATAAGAGCGAAAAGACCATCAAAAGTTTTAAAAAGTTCATCAAGACTACCAAATAAAATATAAGCATGATCTTGAATAGTAAGAAGAGTATTTAAAACATCATCTTTATATCCATGAGTTGGCGTATAAACAATTGGAACATCTTTTGGCACAGGTACTTTTCTAACAATATGAAGTTCATAAGGATTAAAATATGGTAAAATTTTTAAAATATATGGAGCCATTGCTTTTCGTAGTTTAACTCCTCTTTCGGTTACTACATTTTTTGGATCATACGATAACAACTTTTTATAGTAAAGTTGATACATTATTCTCCATAGCAACTGCGCATCTTTCATGTCTACAGCCATATATATCCCCCTTTTTGTGGGTGTTATGTTACAACACAAAAACGATTTTGTCAAATTTGAATATTAATATTTATTTTATAATGATATTATATTACAAAACTATTTGTTTTAAAAAAATTACATAAAAAAGTTCCTAATTGGAACTACATATTCATAATTGGCAGGGGCGGCAGGAGTCGAACCCACACGAACGGTTTTGGAGACCGTCATTCTACCATTAAATTACGCCCCCATTTAATTTGTGCATTTAAAGTATATCATAATTTTATTAGGTTTTCAATAATATTTGTTTTCTTTAATCATATATTTAATTAGGTGATTGTATGTCTTTTATTAAATATACATCTAGCGAAAAAGATTTACTTGCAAGATTGATGAGAGCTGAGGCAATAGGAGAAGGTGATTTAGGAATGTTGATGGTAGGGAATGTAGTAGTAAATAGAGCAATCGCTGATTGCTTAACATTTAATGACGTTCGTACTATTTCTGAAGTTATTTATCAGTCTCCCGGTGGTTTTTCTGGAAAAGATAGCCCTTTATTTTTCAGCTCACCTACAACTAGTGAACGACGATTAGCAGACATAGTATTACAAGGAAAATATTTTTACCCTGCTACTCATGCTTTGTGGTTTTATGCTCCCAAAAATGGAGAACAATGTAGTCAAACATGGTGGGATCAAAAATTAAGCGGTAGATATAAAAGCCATTGCTTTTATATTCCCGACCCAAATGTATGTAGACAAATAAGATAAAAAGAATTGATAATGCTCAATTCTTTTTTAAATTATCAATATCTGTCCAATACTTAAAAGATTTGAAGTTAAATTGTTTTTTCTTTTAATTTCATCAACAGTTGTATTATATTGTCGTGCGATTGTATATAAATTATCTCCACTTTTAACTACATACGTTATTGAAGTTGATGAAACAGGAATTCGAAGTCTTTGCCCAATGCTTAGATTATTTGATGTAAGATTATTTTCTGTCATTATTTCTTGCACCGTCGTATTGTATCTTCTAGCTATTGCATATAAATTGTCTCCACTTTTAACAATATAATCAATATAATTTGGACTTGGCTCAGTTGGACCAGGCGTTTCAGTTACAGGAATGCGTAATTCTTGACCAATCCTTAAAAGGATGGAACTCAAATTATTAATACGCATAAGTTCATCAACGGTTGTATTATATTGTCGTGCGATTGCATATAAATTATCTCCTGATTGGACACGATATATTAAATAATCTCCTGATGGTTGTTCAACAGGTGGAATAGCATCTTTTGAAGGAATTAAAATTTGTTGACCTATTTGTAAACTAGTAGTACCTAAATTATTAAATTCTAATAATTCATCAACAGTTGTATTATATTGTCGTGCGATTGAATATAATGTGTCACCACCTTTTACCGTATACACAACATATTCCCCTGTAACTGGCGGCTCTTCTTTTGTTGGAATTTTAAGAACTTTCCCTATTGTTAATAAGTTGCTTGTTAAATTATTAGCGGCTTTTAATTCCTCAACTGTTATATCGAATTTGCGGGCTATGGACCATAAACTATCCCCACTTTGAACTACATATACATTTTCTCCTTCAGGTGGCGTATAAGGTAAATTTAAATATTCCATAACTGCTCGAACCACAGCTTCAGCATAATCATCAGAAAAATTTTTTAATTGTTCCTTATCATCATTTGGACTATCTAAAAAACCGTATTCAATAATCAAGGCCTGCGTTGGATCTGTTTCTCTATGTATAAAATAATAGTCTTTAGAGGGGTCAGATGGAAGTCTACGTTGATATGCATTCCGAATATTTTGTCCTTCTTTAGCTATTTCATTTAATATCATATTAGGAAGAGTACTTGTGTTTCGAAGAGCATATATTACCTCTGCTCCATCTCCTCCTCCGGCATTTATATGATTTGATATTACAATAACATTTGATTTTGCTCCAAATGCATTTAAAATTCTATTTACTCTTTCTGTTGGATTCAAAGTTTCATCATCATTTCTTGTCATTACAACAGGAACTCCTAATTCTTTAAAACGCTCTTCCATATATTTTGATATTGATAAAGTTAAATCTTTTTCAACAATATCATCTCCTACTGCCCCGGGATCACTTCCTCCGTGTCCAGCATCTATTACAATCATAGCTTACCTCCTTTATCAATATCTTATGATTTTCAACTATTTTGGTTATAATAATTAAAATACTTAATCAATAAAAAAAGGACTAATTTTTAGTCCCAATATTTACAATTTTTTCATTACTAAGTACCCTTACACAATCTTGAATTATTTTAATTGCACCAGATAATTCTATCGTTTCTTGTTTTCCACTTTCTAAATTCTTAATAGTTACCTTATTTATATTAATTTCATCTTCCCCTAAAAACAAGACAAAAGGTATTTTAGTTCGATTGGCATAGCTCACTTTATTTTTAATTTTTTTATTTTCAAAATATATTTGCGTTTTTATTCCTTCTTCCCTTAATTTTGTGGAAATATTGATAGCATATGATAAATCTTCTGTCATTGGCACAATTAATACATCAGCTGGCGATGAATCTTTACTGTTTAAATAATTATTATCATTTAAAATAAAAAATAAACGAGTAAGTCCAATTGAAATGCCAACACCCGGTAATTTTTTTTCGGTATAATATTCAGCTAAATTATCATATCTTCCACCTGAACAAACGCTTCCAATTTCTGGATGTTGATTAAATGTAGTTTCATAAACAGTTCCTGTATAATAATCTAAACCTCTAGCAATTGATAAATCAATTTTATAATTTTCTTTTGGAACATTAAAATCAGCAACATATTTATAAACAAGTTCAAGTTCTTTTAATCCCTGATCAAACACTTCATTCTTTCCGCTGAAAGCTTTTAATGATTCTAATATTTCCTCACTATTTCCTTCTATTTTAATAAATTTTAAAATCTCTTCACATTGTTCATCTGTAACATCTATCTTTTTTAACTCTTTAATAAATTCATCATAGCTTATTTTTTCAATTTTATCAATAATTCGCATTACATCAACAGTTTTTTCTTCAAGATTTAACATACTAAAAAATCCATTCAAAATTTTTCTATTATTTATTCTTATAGTAAAATCGTTAAGACCTAATCTTGTAAACACATTATATATAACACTGGGTATTTCTGCATCATTAATAATATTTAGTTCGCCATCACCAATAATATCTATATCAGCTTGATAAAATTCTCTATATCTTCCTTTTTGTGCTCTTTCTCCTCGGTATACTTTTCCTATTTGATATCTTTTAAAAGGAAAGACTAAATTATTATAGTTTTTAGCAACATATTTTGCTAGTGGTACAGTTAAATCAAAACGCATTGTAATATCGGTATCTCCTTTGAAAAAACGATAAATTTGTTTTTCTGTTTCACCACCAGCTTTAGCTAATAAAACTTCGGATTTTTCTAATATTGGTGTATCTAATGGATAAAATCCATATAATTCATAAACCTCTTTTAATGTTTTTTCTATTTTATTAAACACTTTTTGCTCACTTGGCATTAATTCCATAAAACCAGATAATGTACTAGGATTAACTTTATTATTTTGCATACTTTCATCTCCTATTTTTTTATTTTACTCGTTTTTAATTCCTTTTACCAAAAATAAATACAATTTTACACTTTTATCCTTTGCTTACTAGTATAGTATAATTTAAAAATGTTGTCAAACAAAGAAAACCAGATTTTCCTAATCTGGTTTTAAAAACTTTTTCAAAATATTATCTAATTCTCCTTTTTGTAATGGTTTTGATATATAATCATCAAAACCTTCACTTAAATATTTTTCTCGCATTCCTGTGATAGCATTAGCAGTAAAAGCAATTGTGGGAATAGAGAACCCTTCAATTTCCTTTAATTTTTTCAACGTTTCAACACCACTCATATTTGGCATCATATCATCAAGTAAAATCAAATCATATGTTTTCCCACTTTTAATTTTATCAATACATTCCTGACCACTTGTGGCTTGATCGATTTCTAACTTATAATCTCTCAACAATCTAACAGCAACTTTTAAATTCATTAAATTATCATCTACTATTAGTAATTTTTTACCCGAAAAATTAATTTTTTCTTCTGGTTTATATACATTTTTATCAGTTAGTTCTACCGTTGGATTTTTAACTATTTTTTGGTCAATTGCCACAGTAAATTTTGAACCTTTTCCATAATCACTTTGAACAACAATTTGACCATTCATAAGTTCAAGCAATTTTTTAGTAATTGCAAGTCCTAATCCGGTACCTTCAATTGTAATGTTTTTTTCAATGTCAAAACGTTCAAATTTAGTAAATAATTTATCTATTTTTTCTTTAGGAATTCCAATTCCTGTATCTTCTACTGAAATAATTAATCGACAAAGATCTTCCTTAATAACATAATTAACTTTAAACTCAACATAACCTTCTTTAGTGTATTTTACTGCATTTGTTAAAAGATTTAAAACTATTTGTTTTAATCTTACACAATCCCCATATAAGAATTGCGGAATTCCTTCTTCAATGTTAGTTCTAAACTCTAAAGGCTTATCACCTATTCTAGCCTTAGTTAAAGAAATTAATTCATCTAGTACTTTTGATACTTCATATTCTTTATTAACAATTTCCAACTTATTAGCCTCAATTTTAGAAATATCTAAAATACCGTTTACTATTTCAAGTAAATTTTCTGATGCAGCAATTATATCTTTAACTTCATCCTTTGCGCTTTTAGGCAAATCATCTTCCATAAG
>JAAYMD010000015.1 GCA_012521575.1 Mollicutes bacterium | reverse complement strand
TACTTCTTTTAAGTTCTAAAATGCCAAGTGCAATACCATTGACATAAAGTACAATGTCTGGTCTCTTTTTATGCTCACCTTTTATAGAAACTTCTTCCGCTATAGCAAATTCATTATCATAAGGGTCTTCCCAGTTAATGAATCGAACAGTTTGTTTATTTTCACCAGCATTTTCTTTAACCTGTATGCCATATCTTAATAGAGTATAAACTTCCTTGTTGACATAATAAAGCTTATCAATTTGATTATTGGCAGCTTTCATAAGCTGTTCAACTGCACGATTAATTAACTCTCCATTATACCCTTTTCTTTTTAAATAATTTCTTAAAATTTCTTCTTCAATATTACTATTGTTTTCTCTGTCGTGCCAATTACCAAGATATTCATATCCTAGTTTATCTTTAAAAAGTTTAATTACTCTATTTTGTGTTACTCTTTCCCTTTTCCCCACTTTGTTCATACTAATCGAATCCTCCCCGTTAAAAGTTCTTGCATCATGCCTTGTTTAATAGCTTTATATTTTTCTAATTTCTTTTCAAGGGCTTCAATTTCAGAGTCCATGTCATATAATATATTTGCTATTGCCTGTTGCTCTTTTAAGTCAATTGGATAATAAATCTCTAACTCTCTAAACTTTTTTAATGAAATAACATATCTTTTTCCGCTACCCTCACAAAAAGTTTCTGCCTGATTAAAGAAAAATCTTGTCTTAAAGATATATGATTTGAATTTCAAATCCCATTTCTCTCTAAATCGAAATCTGACTACATGGTAGCTATACACTGCATCATTAATATCTTCCATAGATACTGCTGTAAAAGCTATATCATTTCTCATTTCTGAAGATGGAGTAAAAAATACATCTCCTTTTCGAATAGCACATCTCTCTAATTTCGTCTTAGGTGAAGTTACTTCATGCCATAAATCTTTTGAATATATAAAATCTTTATGGTAAACATCCAAGAAGTTTAGCAGTCTAACCTTCATTTCATTCGGATTGATTTTTTTATCAACTCCAGCAGCTGATATTTCACCTAAATCCCCTAACTTCTTCACTTCCCACTCCCCAGTAAACCCAGGTAATCTTTTCTTCCCAGTAAGTAGTTGCTGCATTGTACCTTGTTTAATTTTTTGCTTTTTATCTATTAGTTTTTCAAGGGATGTTATAAGGTTGTCAATATCGCTTAAGGCTTCAACAATGGCTTTTTGTTCTGATAATTTTGGTAAGACAATTGGAATTGAATAAAAATCATTATGGTTTAAGTCTGGAATAGTACTTGTTCCAGCCTTTATAAGAATAATTTCTTTCAGTTTACTTTGATTTAAATAGTAAACTAAATAATCTTTATTTATTCTTTTTCTGTCAAAATTAATTTTAAAAAAGTTATTATGAAAAACTCCTTCTACACCTGTTACTACAATACCTGTATTACCTGTCCTAGTCATTAAAACATCATCTTTATTACAACAAACTGAATCAACATAGTTGTCAATATACTCAACTTCTTTGCTATTATTTAGGAACTGTATAGTTATATACTTTTTTGATTTTTGAGTAGGTCTTTTCAATCTTTTTTCTATGGCAATTTGCAATCCTTGATTTACCCAGCTTACATCTTTAAAACTATTTATTTCCCAATCCTCCGGTATAACCCCTACTTCTGTCATCTTATATCCTTCTTTTACTTTCATCTCATCTACCATGCGAATCCCATCCTTTTCAAATGTTCTTCTACCTTACCAGCTAATTTATCTACCTCTTTTTCTATCTGTGGTAGAGGCTCTTCATATCTTTCCGCAAGCTCTCTGATTCTTGAAGCCAAACGATGAGATATTCTTTCCATTTCACCATTAACCTCAGAGATGATGGATGGCATCCACTTATCATCAACAACTAATGATTTGATTTCTACTTCTGTAAGATCCTTATATTTTTCAATGACTTTCTTATCTAGTTCCTTTATTGCAGCTTTAATTTTTTTGTTAGCTTGTGCCTCTAGATCTATTATTGATAAGTATTGATTCAAAATCTCAAGTTCATCTTCAAAATCAGGATCATTCTTGATTTCTTTTATCCTATCTTTAAGGCTACCTTTAGTAATGTTTCCTTTGTCATTCTTAAGCTCTTCAAGAACACCATCTTCACCACTATGTTCTTCTTCGAATTCTTCTTTTTTCCTTGTAAACTCATCTTTTTCTAGCTCTAATTTTTCAATAGCTTCTTTTTCTTCAGCAAAATATTTATTTATAACCAGTTCTTCAGGAATTAGATCATTATTTGCTGTCCAACCATTTTCTACTATCATGTATACATCGTCTTTCATTGTTTCTAACCAATAAGACATAAGATATTGATACATATCATATTTATCTATCAAAGATCTTTCTTCGAATAGTTTTAAAATATCTTCTGAAATTTCATAAATAACATCCTTGGGATTTGTATTAATGTTGATATTTTTAAGCATTTCTTCATGTTTTTTACTCCAAGAATTTATTATTGAATTAATTTCACTAGTATACTGTTTAAACTCCTCATGATTAAATATTGTAGTTTTAATCTCATCTTTACTAACATTGAGTTTGCTATATCCTTCTCTATCACTTTTTGAAAATAAAGTATTTCGAAGATTTGGATATACATCCCAATATTTTTGCAACTTGTCTATATCATGATTAGGAATATCTCCAAGTAAATGCGCTTCAATATCTTGAAGATCATCTTCATCTTGATTATCAATATATCTTGAAATATTTAGATTGTATTCGTTTTGTTCAATTTCTTCAATGGATACCATCCTTGAATATTTGGGAATTTCCAATTGATTGTTAAATGTATCTACAATTTTACGAATATCTCGTTCTCTCAATCTATTCTTATTACCATCTTTCATATAACCCTTGCTGGCATCTATCATAAATATACCTTTTCTTGCGCTAGCATTTTCTTTATCTATAACAATAATACAAGCCGGAATTCCTGTTCCATAGAAAAGATTTGCCGGAAGTCCTATAATTCCTTTTATATAGCCCTTTTTTATAATGTTTTTCCTAATTTCTGCTTCAGCATTTCCTCTAAATAAAACTCCATGAGGTAAAATAATCGCACCTTTACCATTGCTTTTTAATGATTTTATAAAATGAAGTAAAAATGCATAATCACCGTTCTTTGCTGGTGGTAATCCATATCCAGTAAATCTTTCATACACATCGTTTGCTGGATCAAATCCGTTGCTCCAAGACTTTGTTGAAAATGGCGGATTAGCTACTGCAAAATCAAATGTTTTTAATCCTCCTTCTTTGTTTTTAAACTCAGGTGATGCTAGTGTATCCCCTTGCCTAATGTCTGCATCTTCATTTCCATGTAAAATCATGTTCATTTTTGCAAGGGCTACTGTAGCAACATCTTTTTCTTGTCCATAAATAGTAATTCCTCTTGGGGCTTCATCAGCCGCTTTTAAAAGTAATGAACCACTACCACAAGTCGGGTCATAGATAGTTTGATCCTGACTTTTAGCCTTATTAATACCTATAAGCTTAGCCATAACTCTAGAAACTTCAGCAGGTGTATAAAATTGTCCTTTACTCTTCCCTGATTGAGTAGCAAAGTGTCTCATTAAATATTCATAAGCATCTCCTAAAATATCATCCCCATCTGCTCTATTACTACTGAAATCAAGCTCTTCATCTTCAAAAATAGCAATCATATTAGTTAAACGATCAACCATTTCTTTCCCTTTACCAAGTTTATCGGAATCATTAAAGTCAGCTACAGTAATAACACCAACAAGATCATTGGCATCAGCCAGTTTTCGAATTACTTTATTGGTTTTATCACCAATTTCCTTATCTCCTTTAAGCTTAACTAAATCATAAAAACTTCCGCCTTCAGGTACCTCAATAAGAGCATTTTTTTTGCCATAATATTTATCTGTTACATATCTCATAAATAACAGAACCAATATATAATCTTTATATTGGGAAGCATCCATTCCACCTCTTAATTCATCACAACTTTTCCATAATCTGCTATACAATTCACTTTTCTTTATCGCCATATCCTATCTCCTCCATTTAATTTTTTTATTTTTAACATCATCAAAATGTCCACATTGATTCCTTTTATTCAAATTATTTTATCCTAAATTGAATAAAAAAACTAATTTCTTTTTTTCTTTACCAATAATTATATATAACGCCGTATGTCATTTCTTTAATAAGTGTTAACAAATATTACCAATTAATATTTTATTCGATTCTATGATTAAAAGCAATAAAAAACAAAATTTTACTGTCCTATAGATTGGACAATTACCTTGTAATAACTAATTTAGTTTTAATAGCCTCATAATTTCCTCATTTTCTAGATCATATATTTCTTTTGCTTCTTTAATTCGTTCTTTAAATTTTAATTCATTTTCTTTAATTCTATTTCCTAGCTTTTTTATTAACTCGTAATCATAAGCTGGTATTTCAATATTTTCAAGTTTACTGGCATTAATAACTTTTATAGTTGCTCCTGTTGTTATTTTTTCAAGTACCAATCGACCAATGTCACTTTGTAAATATTTAACCAAAACATAAGGATCATATTTTTGTTTATTAACCCTTATTATGGTTAAATTACTTGAAATAAATGATTTTTTAAAATCATCTGGTACTATAACTAATCTTGTTGTTGTTCCTTTTGTTGTCATAATAATATCGCCAGCCTTAATATCATATTTTCCATACCAGTTAACATTCTTGTCCCGTATTTTTTCTTCTTCATCATAGACAATTCCATCTTCCTGGATATTTTTTATATTTAAAAAATAATGTGTTGGATTAACTTTAAGGCTTTTCATATCATTATTGCTTACTTGAACTCCTGGTAATACTTGGGCAACATCTTTTAAATAAATAGTTTTACTTAATCTTTTTTCTAATACTTTAGCATTAATATATACCTTTGAATTAAGATTATAGCCATTATCTCTTACGTTATTTATATCTGAAATTGTACAAAAACCTTCTATTTCATTTCCTTTTTTGTAACAAGTTATGATTTTTTCAATTGAATCTTTAGTAATTGTATTTTGTTGTCTGTTTTTTCGTACATATTCACTAGAGGCATCAATAAAGATAATTGTATTTTTTCGCTTATCACTCTTTTTCTTATTAAAAACAATTAGCGCTGAAGGGATAGATGTATTTTTATATAAGCTACTTGGTAATAAAATAACCGCTTCAATTTTATCTTCTTCAACAATTGCTTTTCTAATATTATAATCCCTTGTTCTAAAAAGCGCACCAGTTGTTGTTGTAACTATCGCTTTTCCATCATCTTTCAATACATGCAACGCAAGCTGGAAATTAGCCCAATCAACACCATACTTACTTGGTATTCCATATTTTAATATTTCATTTTTCTCTAACTCTTTACTTAAAGCAAATGGAGCATCCATTACAACATAATCAAATGCTTCTTTACTAGCATTTTTAAAATCATAAATATCTTTATTAATAAATTTATAATTATCAATATTATTTACAATCATAAGCATACGAGCCATTAAAAAAGTTTCAAGATTAATTTCTTCTCCATAATAAAATGGATTATAATTTTTATATTTTTGATCAATTTTTAAAATAATACTTCCAACTCCAGTAAAATAATCTGCAATTTTCATTTCTTCTATTGGTTTAATAATATCTACCATTAACTCTTTAATGGAATCTGGAGTTATTTCTTGATCTTTATTCAAATCTAATTCAATTAAAAGAAAATTGATCATATCTCTAATTTCATTCATTGACAACTTTTCTAACGCATTAATTAATTCAAAAACATTTTTAATCGTTTCATTTAAATTGTCTTTATAATCGATTTTTTTTAATAACAGAGTTGATAAAATTCCATCTAGCTTACTATAATTCTTTTCTAAATGTTTTACTAATTCTCGCAAGTCTTCGCTAAATGAGTTACTAAACAACAAATGATTAACATTATATGATTTATCTTTTATGAAGTTATCATTGTCACATAACCACTTCACAAACAATAAACTTGCTAAAATCTCCTTGCATTCATTAACACTAAAACTACCTCTAAACATATCTAAAGCTTTGTAAATAATTGGTTTATACTTAACCATAATACACTCCTCTTTTCAAAGTATACACATAATTATTATTTAGTTTTTAAAAAGTACACACAGGACTTCTATTTACACATTAATAATATCATAAAGTTTGTGGTATGTCAATATATTTTTTTTAATTATGCACATACTTATTGTTTGAGGTAATAGTTATTACTTGATTATTAATTACCTCTTGATTTTCTGCACCACTATATTACTTAGAATATATAGGTTTACATGTAAATTAATAAATAACTAAAAGCTATATTATTATTTTTTTATTCATTTATTTTTTAACATTTTTATATTAGCACAATTGCTTTAATCATTTGTAACATGTTCTTTATTTAGGCTCTATTAATCAAACGATTCGTTATAACTGTCCTATTATTGAAAATTATCTTGTATAAACGTTTTCGTGAAGGCACCAATGATAGAATAAGTGATATTGTTTTTTTTAGCTAAAGTTCAAATTATGATTTGTAAATATAGTTTTACTTAAATTAAAAGAAGCATAAAAATTTATGCTTCTAACTAACATTTGATCACAATTTATTTGATAAAAAACTTTTTATATTAGTAATAAATATAAATCGATCTCTATTTTGCATGTCTTTTTCTATAATTATTGAATCATTTGGAAAATACCTTTTTGCAAGTTTAAAAACTTCATTTGCTTGTGTCGCACCAATTTCAAAAGCTATTAAATATTTGTCATTTAAATATTTATTGGCATTTTTTAAAATTTTTTTATAATTTTCTAAACCATTATCATTGGCATAAAGTGCAACATGGGGTTCGTTATTTTTAACAATGTCCATAACTTCTTCATCATGTGCAATATATGGCGGATTACTAATAATGCAATCATATTTATCAGTCAAAGGTTCTAGCATATCTCCTAAATAAAAATTAATATTAACATTATTAATCCTTGCATTATATTTAGCCACCTCTAATGCTTCTTTGTAAATATCTACAGCATGTACAATTGAATTTGGTAATTTCTTTTTTAAAGTTATGGCAATACAACCACTACCTGTACCTAAATCAACAATTTTTATTGATTTTTTAAAATATTTTTTTATATACTCAATTGTTTTATATACTAGTTCCTCAGTTTCAAACCTAGGTATTAAAACATTTTTATTAACTTTAATAATGTTACCAAAAAAATCAACCTCACCAACTATATATTGAACAGGTTCACCTTTTTCCAGTCTTTTAATAGCTTCTTCTAAATTTTCTTCTTTTAAATACTTTTTTAAATAATCTATATCTTTCATTATTCACCTAACATTTTTCTTTTTTGATCTTCATTAATTAATGCTTCAATAATTTCATCTAATTCACCATCAATAATTTGGTCTAATTTTTGAAGAGTTAAACCAATACGGTGATCCGTTACACGATTTTGTGGGTAATTATAAGTACGAATTTTTTCAGAACGATCCCCTGTTCCTATTTTACTTCTTCGCTCACTTGCTTCTTCTTCTTCATGTTTTCTTAAAGTTTCTTCATATATTTTTGTCCTTAATAATTTCATTGCTCGTTCACGATTTTGGATTTGGCTTCGTTCACTTTGGCAAGTTACTACTATTCCGGTTGGAATGTGAGTAATTCGAACAGCTGAATCAGTAGTGTTAACATGTTGACCACCAGCACCACCACTTCTAAACACATCCACTTTTATATCTGTTGGTTTAATTTCAATATCAATTTCATCAGCTTCTGGCATTACTAAAACAGTAGCAGTTGAAGTATGAACCCTTCCTTGAGATTCAGTTGCCGGAACTCTTTGAACTCGATGAGCACCACTTTCATATTTTAATTTTGAATAAACATTTTCACCTTTAATCATAAATTCAATTTGAGAAAAACCACCTGCATCACTAGGTTCCTCGTTCATTACCTCAACTTTCCAACCTTTATTTTCAGCATATCTTGAATACATACGAAATAAATCTCCTGCAAAAATATTAGCCTCATCTCCACCTGCTGCTCCTCTAATTTCCATAATAACATTTTTGTCATCATTTGGATCTTTTGGTAACAATAAAATTTCTATTTCCGCCTCTATTTTTTCTTTTTGTCTCTCTAAATTTTCTAATTCTTCTTTGGCCATATCTCCTAACTCTTCATCATCTAATAATGATTTTGCTTCATCAATTGCACTTAAAATTTGTTTATATTCTTGATAAGCATCATAAATTTCTTTGATACTAGATTGTTCCTTGGATAATTCTGTCATTTTTTTTACGTCGGAAATATTTTCTGGTTTTAATAATTCTTCATTTATTTCTGTATATCTTTGTTCAATTATTTTTAATCGTTCTAACATTTATGTCACTCCTTATTTGTCAATAGAATTATACTATATCGATTTATATTATGCAACAAAAAAGGAGATTTTCATCGATATGATTTCTCCCCTTTATCCATTTCATATTGCCTTTCCATAATCGACATTATTTGCATTAGATAATTAATTCGTTCAGCATCTGTTTTTAATTTTTCAAACTCCTCACGATATCGCCTATTAGCTTTGAGAAGTCTAATTAGTTTTCCTTGATTATCTTTTATATATCGTAAAAAATTATCTTCCTTTTGTAAATACTTATTTACATCAGAAAAAAATAATAATTGATTTTTCCATTGCTTTTCACCAATTTTATAATACCATATTTTTGATTTGTATTCAATGCCTTAAACAAGAAAATAGTATAAAATAGTTTGTAAATTAGACATTAAAAAAGGAAGACCTATTGATAAAATGTTATTATTAATCAAATTTATGAAAGTCTTCCATATGAATATTTTACTACTAAATTATAATAATTGGTTAAAAAATTGATTTTTTTCTTCTTTATCACTACCTTAAAATCCTTAGAATTAGCTTTACTAGACTTTTTATTCTTCTAAATTAATAATTTTTGTTACTTATAAAACCATTGATCTTATAAATACGATTATATCAACAATTTAATTATTCAATAAAGTTTCTATTTAATATAAATTTATTTTTTCTAGAGCAATTATTAGAAATATTATTTTATCTTTTTATTATTTATGATTTGTTCACTTCAAGACCTAAAGGTTATACTTTAAAAATAACGATAAAAGATTTATAATTAAATAACTACAATAATAGCGTATATCTTATTCCTCTAATTCCTTATCTGGCAAAATGGTAAGGCCATCTAATCCTAGGTCTTCGTCCTCTTCATCTATATCATCGTCTAATTCATCATCAAGAATATCATCAAATTCATCTTCATTTTCATCTATTTCATCGTCGATTTCCTCACTATCGTCATCGATAATTTCATCATCATCATCTTCTTCTTCATCTAAAGTAATTGCCATTGAATGATGATCACTAATATCCCATTCATTATTTTCTAATAAAACAAATCTTTTATCTATAGTAAGAGATGTATAATAATCACCTATTGCTTCAGCATAATAGTCATCATCTTGGCCTAGTAAATCACAAATTTTGCGAAACAATGTTGGTGTATTCATTGGTTGTTTATTTTCTTTTAATAACATATAAGTTAAATCTGTGTATGAAAGCTGTTCAAGTTCTTCTTTTGCCATTTCACTTAATTTCATAATTAAAATCCCCCTTCTACATTTTTTTTGGCGCTTCTATACCAAGAATTCGCATCCCTTCTTCTAAAACAATAGCAACTATCTCACAGATTTTTAAACGCATTTCAGTTCTTTTTTCATCTTGGTCAACTATTTTTTCACTAGCATAAAATTTATTAAAATCTTGAGCTAAATCAATTAAGTATTTAGCAATTTCTGATGGATCATAATTTTCTTTAGCTTTCGTAATTATTTCTGGAAAATTATATAATCTAAAGATTAAATTCCAAATATATTCATTAATTTCTAAGTCCTTATAATCTATATCTATATTTTTTTTATGCTCTAAAAGTGAATTTATACGAGCATATGTATATTGAAGATATGGTCCAGTTTCACCTTCAAATTTTAAAATTTCTTCTAAATTAAATTCAATATCACTGGTACGATAATTTTTTAAGTCATTGAAAATCACAGCCCCCACACCAATTTGACGACTAACTTCATCTATGTTGTCAAGATCTGGATTTCTTTCGTTGATATATTTTTTTGCTAGACTTATTGTTTCTAATAGTACATCGTGTAACTTGACGTTTTTACCTTGACGAGTTGACATTTTTTTACCATCTTGCAAAATCATTCCAAAACTAATATGTTTTATGTCTTTACTCCATTCATATCCCATTTTTTCAATTACTAATTTCAATTGGTTAAAGTGAAGAGTTTGTTCATTCCCAACAACATACAAAGCCTCAGCAAAATTGTAATTCTTTTTGCGATAGAAAGCTGCTGCTAAATCACGAGTAAGATAAAGAGTAGCACCATCACTTCGTTTAACTAAAGCTGGTGGAATATCACCTTCTAATCTTACAATATATGCCCCTTCACTATATTCTAATAATCCTTTTTGATCCAACTCAGCAATTATGGGTTCCATTTTATCATTATAAAAAGCTTCCCCATGATAAGCATCAAATTTATTTATTCCGAGCAAATCATAGGTTTTGGTAAATTCTTTTAACGACTCCTCTTTAAACCATTTCCAAAGTCTTAATGCTTCAGGGTCACCATCTTCTAATTTTTTAAACCACTTTCTACCTTCGTCTTCCAATTGAGGATTATTTTCAGCTTCTTTATGGAATCTAACATATAAATTTTTTAACTCATCAATTGGATTTTCATAAATCCTTTTTTCATCTCCCCATGTCTTATAAGCATATATTAATTTTCCAAATTGAGTTCCCCAATCACCTAAATGGTTGATTGATATAACCTTATATCCTTTTTTTTCACAAATATGTTTTAAAGCATTACCAATAACCGTACTTCGTAAATGACCTACTCCAAATGGTTTAGCAATATTAGGTGAAGAATAATCAATAACAATGTTTTTTCCTTCTCCTTCATTATTGTTTCCATAATTATTTCTTTCGGTTAATATTTTATTAATAATATACTCTGTTAATATTTTTTTGTTAATAAAAATGTTTAAATATCCATTTACTACTTCAACTTTTTCATAAAGTTCATTATTAAGTTTTTCTTTTAACATATTGGCAATATCTTGAGGACTTTTTCTTAAAATTTTGGAAAATGCAAAACATGGTATAGCATAATCTCCAAGTTCACGTGTCTTAGGAATTTCAATAATGATGTTATCCAACGAAATAAAGTCTTTTAATATTTCATACACATCTTCTTTAATAATTTTTTTGAGTTCCATCATATCACCTCATATTTTATTTCAAAATTTACCGCCTCAATCAATTCATCTTGTTGATATAATTCATAATCAACAAAAAAACGTTTATTATCAATTATTAATTTTTTTGTTTTAATATAAAAATAAATTAAAATACCTTCGCTTTTAACATTATACACACATTTGGTAATATTATTATTAGAAAATATAAATTTCGCATTATACTCGGGACTATTGCGGTTCATTATTAGTTTGTTTTTTTCGCATAAAAAAGTTACACTTACATTTTCATCTTTATAAATAATTTTATTATCTATAATAATTCCCTTAAATTCTTTGTTTATAACTTCGTTTTTATTTTTCAAACTCAAATTAACCTTAATTTTCGGCATAAATTACCACAGATCCTTAACTGATTGTAATTATAGCATAATTCAAGCAAAAATGCACTCATAAAATTATTTTTTTTCCAATACTAATTTTAGGACGAGGTGTTGAACTTGAAACGGTTAAAAAAACTAACTAAATTTATCCTTTTTATCTTTGCCTTTTTGTCATTTTTTTATGTTGGAATATATTTTTATGCATGGTTAAGCCCAAAGTTGGAGATCAATCGCGTTGGAAAACTTTATTTTTATGATAAAGATAATAATATGTTTGGGGGTTCACAAGATTGGGTTAGTTTGAACAACATTTCACCTCATTTAATTAATGCAACATTAGCAATTGAAGATAAACATTTTTACAAACATCATGGTTTTGATTATCTTAGAATACTGAAATCTTTATATGTTAATTTTAAAAATAAAGAAAAATTACAGGGAGCATCGACTATAACTCAACAATATGCGAAAAATCTATTTTTGGATTTCGGAAAAACATGGGGAAGAAAAATAGAAGAAGCTTGGCTCACCATAAGACTTGAAACACATTATTCAAAAAATAAAATATTAGAAGGATACCTAAATACTATCAATTATGGTGGCGTTTTTGGAATAGAAAGTGCCGCAAAACATTATTTTAATAAACCGGCAAAAGATTTAACTTTAGCTGAAGCCACTATTCTTGCAGGAATTCCTAAAGCTCCAACTTATTATTCTCCGATTAATAACGAAGAAAATGCCAAAGAACGCCAAAAACTAATTTTAGAGGCTATGGTAAAAAATAATTATATCACTGAAGAAGAAAAAGAAAAAGCCTTACAAGAAGAGTTGGTATATGCTGGCTTAGAAGAACAAAAAAAATTATCAACTTTGATGTATTATCAAGATGCTGTGATACATGAACTACAAAATATGGATCAAATCCCTCCTTCTTTTTTCGAAACTGGGGGACTTAAAATTTACACAAACCTTGATATGAAAGCCCAAACGATTATGGATGAAAGTATAAAAAAACATATGCCAAATAATTCTGAATTACAAATAGCAAGTATTGCTATGGAGCCAACAACTGGTAAAGTTATTGCTTTAGCAGGTGGAATTGATTATTCCAAAAGTCAATTTAATCGTGCAATTAGTGCTAAAAGACAGGTTGGTTCAACAATCAAACCACTTTTATATTATGCCGCACTCGAAAATGGTTTTACTGCTTCTACATCATTTATTAGCGAAAAAACAACTTTTGTTTTTTCTGAAAATAAGACTTATAGCCCCAAAAATTTTGCCGATATTTACGGTAACCAACCTATTAGCATGGCGGCTGCCTTAACATATTCAGATAATATTTATGCTGTTAAAACTCATTTGTTTTTAGGCGAAAAAACACTAATAGAAGTAGCCAAAAGAGTTGGTATTAAAAGTGAACTTGAACCTGTTCCTTCTTTGGCGCTTGGTTCAGAAGAAATTAGTTTACTAGAAATGATGCAAGTATATGGAACATTTGCTAATGAAGGTTATAAAGTAAAACCTTATTTTATTGAAAAAATTGAAGATATTAATGGTAATGCTATATACAAACACAACGACATAAAGGAAAATATTTTAAATAAAAGTTTAGTGTTTATTTTAAACGAAATGATGAGTAATTGTTACGCTTCTGAATTTATCGACTATAATTATCCAACATGTATAAGTTTAGCTCCAAGGATATCAAAAAAATATGCAATCAAAACTGGTTCAACTAATACTGATCATATTATTTTAGGTTTTAATAAAGATTTAGTTGTAGGCGTTTGGACCGGTTATGATGATAATAGAATTAGTGAAGGTGAAAACAACGTCTATAGTAAATATGTTTGGGCGGAAGTTATGGAAAATTATTTAGAAGATCATGACGACAATTGGTATGAAATGCCCAAAAATGTAGTTGGAGTTTTAGTCGATCCAATTAGTGGAAAACTTGCAACCGACGAAACAAAAAAGAAAAAAATTTTTTATTACATCAAAGGTACAGAACCCTATGATAAAGAACCTGATTTAGATGATCTTATTCCTACCGTTAAAACAGAAGAATAAAAAAATATTTAGCACAAAACTAAATATTTTTTTCATATTTTATGATTGTTCCTACATCACCTTGATTAACTAAAAAAGCATTTGCATCATCCAAATCAAGGTGTAATTCATATTTATAATTTTCTTCTACTCTTAAAATTACGTTATGAAGAATTCCACCCTTGATCCCATCAATTAAAACTTTAACTTTTGTTTCGCCCTCTAAATTCAAACGTTTGGCATCTTCAGGTGTCATGTGAATATGACGAGTAGCTAAAATACAACCTTTATTTAATTTAATTTCTCCTTTTGGTCCAACAATAGTAATGGGACTAGATCCTTCAAGATCACCGGATTTTCTTATAGGAGGATTAACCCCTAATTTATATGAATCAGTTTTTGATATTTCAACTTGCGTATATGTTCTAAATGGTCCAACAATACGAACATTATCAATTGACCCTTTATCTCCTTTTATAGTTACGGTTTTATCTGATGCAAATTCTCCAGGTTGTGTTAAATTTCGTAAAACACCTAATTTTTCATCTTTTCCAAATAAAATTTCAAAATGTTCTTTAGTTAAATGCACATGTCTTGCTGACACCCCTATCGGTACCTTCATATTCCTACTACCTCCTTTTTGGATTATAGCATAAAATTTCCCTTACTTGCAAGTAAGGAGCTTTTTAATTTGTCATAAAATATTTTTCATTTAATATATTTTTATAGAAAGGATGAGTCAAATGAATAATGATTTTTATCAAAAAAATACTTTTCCTGGTACACCAATTTTTAATGGTAACCAACCTACTCCAGATCAAACCTCAGTAATTACACCTCCACTTGGAGATATTCCATTTGAGCAATCATATATTGAAAATATTTTAAGGTTAAATAAGGGTAAGAAAATTGATGTTTACATGAGTTTTCCTGATTCAACAGAATGGCGCAACAAGGTGTTTACAGGAATTATTGAACAATCAGGGCGCGATCATATTATTTTAAGCGATCCTGCTACTGGCAAATGGTATTTATTGTTAATGATTTATGTTAATTATATTGAATTTTATGAAAAAATAAATTATATTGTTTGATATCATAATTAAAGTTTGATATAATGATTTTAGGTGATAGTAATGATGTTTTTTGTTGGAATACTCTTCTTTATCATTATTGCGTGTTTTATCTTAATTTGGTTCATAAGCACCTATAATCATTATCAATACTATATTATTAGAATTAATGAGGCGGAAACAAATATCGATAGTATTTTAAGAAAAAGATTTGATCTTTTAAATAAATCAATTGGAATAATTAAAGCTAATTGTGATGTTGAAGGCGAAGTTTTAGAAATAATTGTTAAACTGCGCTCAAGAAAATTAACTAACTTTGATTTAGATAGACAACTTTATGAAGCCATTAATGAATTTAATCACTATCGTGAATTATACGAAGATTTAAGAAAAAGCGAAAGTTTTATGAAAATCGAAATCGCTCTTAATGAAACAGAAGCAGAAATAATTGCTGCAAGAAAATATTACAATGATATTATTACTGATTATAATAAATTAATAACTAGATTCCCTTCTAACATCGTTGGAAAAATATGTAAATATGAATATAAACCATATTTTGATGGCAAAGATATGACTGATGATATTTTAAATGATTTTAAATTATAAAGGAACGCATGTGCGTTCCTTATTTTTTTCGTTTAATTAACCAAAACAAAACAGCCGTTCCTCCAAGTGACCATCCCAGAATTTTTTTATAATTTTTTTGTTCTGGTTTTTCTAGTTCTTGCTCTTCTTTTGGGTCAATACGAATAACATACTCTCCATCTTTAGAATATAAATAGTTTTCTCTTGCATATCTTGCAATATAATCTGGATCCTGTAACTTTTGAATTTCTTTTTTTAAATTTTCTTCTTCCTCTTTTAAAGCTATTAATTCATTAGCTAACCTTTTTTGTTCACTAAATAAACGATTTATATCAACAATATATTGAATACTATTAACAATAAAATAAAAGATGATGACAACAGATATCCCACCAAAGGTGATAAGTCTTTGTTTATATGCTTTATTAACTTTCCGTTTTCCCACGTTTTCACCTCGCATTAAAATTATATCATTTTCTTAAATGCTTAGCAACTAATTTAGAAAGTAGAACTTCACTAACTATGCCTAAAATGAACGCTATGAAAAGATAATAATGGATAATACCATTATTAATTTTTTTTAAAATTATAAAATAAAGTAATACATTATTTAAAATTATTAAAACAGTTGATGACCATTTGATAATTTTTTGATCGTTGTATAGTAGGTTATAATGGAAAGTTAATAAAAGCGAAAAAAAGATACCATATAAAAAACTATATCCTAGTGATAAAAGTTGAAGTTTTAAATTCATCATTTAAACAACTTCCCAAAAACAGTTTCTTCCTTTTCTTTTTTGTTTAAACTATCCATATAGATTAAACTATTAATTTTACCATTGATAGAAACATTACCTTGATAAGTATCTAATTTTATTATTTCTAAACCTTCACCTTTGACAGTAACATATCCCATATTTGTTTCCATCAAAAATTCTTCATCATCAAAACTATCAATTTTTTTAACACCGGTAATTATTATACTTTTTCTTTCATTTAGTGTAATCGAATGATTATACGAAGAAGTTGTTGTAACCTTGTCCATATTCATTCCTCCCAGTGGTACATTATATGCAGGAGGAAAAATAAATATGAAAAAAAGAAATCTTACGATCCCTTTTTTTGTTTAATCTAGTTCGTTGTAAGCATTTAAAATTGCTTCTTCAAACATAGCACGAGTTTCTTTATTTATTGGGTGCGCAATATCACGATATTCGTTGTATTTTGTCTTACGGCTTGGCATCGCAATAAATAGTCCGTTATCTCCTTGAATAATTCTAATGTCGTGAATAGCAAAACAATCATCTATTAGAACGGTGGCAATTCCCTTCATCCTAGAATCATCTTTTACTATTTTACGAACCCTAACTGATGTTATTGTCAAGCATACTCTCTCCCTTCAGTAATATTTGCAATTCCATTATATTACAAATTATAGCGAATTGCAATAATAAAAAGATAATTTTTTACATTTTTCTAATTTAAAAGTTTTATTTTGATAATTTTAGTAATAACATCTGTATATGAAAAGGATTTTATCTCATCATTGGATTCAACGATAAACACATAATTATATAACTCTTTTATTATTGCTTCATATTCTTCATATTTATTTCTTCCCAAATTATAATTGATAGTCACTTTATCTCCAACATGTTTTCTTAATTTAGTTTTCACATCTTCAATGGTTAAAAAGTTTTCATTACCTAGGATAACCGACATACATAGTCCCTTTCGTTTTGATGCCACCAATACCTTTTATACCATACTTGGTATTCTCTATAATTCCTTTAAGATCAATATCCTTTGTCACATCAGATAAACTTATTTTAGCCGCAACAACGGCTGGATCTAAAGCATGAATATTTACCCTTTTAGGGCTTGATGCAAAAGTTGCCCCCGCTTTAATTAATTCTTCAAAATTAGATTGGCATGCACCTGCAATAATAATTAGCTTGTCATGACTTTTTTCATATTTTCTTGCCTCCTTTACCGCTTCAATAAAATTATCACTGTTTTTATAACTAGAACTTGATTTATAATAGGCATCATGACCAGTAATAACCACAATAGAAGGATTATATTCTTCTAGTAAGTCTCTTATTTGATAAGGCAATCTATCTTCTTGTTCTAATATTCCAATTGCCCATATATCATTTTGGTTATAATATTTTAAACAACGATTTAAATAATCTTCATCACCATCAATATGAAGAATCTTCCCCGGTAAATAAAAATAATCATTTCGGTTTTTTGGTGCAAGTGAATTAATGCGATTTAAATATTCTTCTTCCTCTTCATCTTCTTTTACATCAGGACAAAGTTCTAAATCTTCCTTTGGACTATCAGCATATAATCTGACATTCGCACCCTTTAAATAATATACCTCATCAATAATATCAGTAATTACAAATACAATATCGTGATTGTAAGACTTTCTTGTAACCAAATCACCTATTTTGTATTCCATATAATCACCCACATAATTATATGCAAATGATTTTGTTTTAGAAGTAAAATAAATGGAAAAAGAGGCATAAAAGCCTCTTACATTGTTTTAGTCTTTTTAGTATCTAAATTATTAATTGTTGCATTATCAAAAGTAGCATATATTACCGGGGTTACACCTTCATATTTATTTTTATTGCCAAAAACAGTATTATTACCATATAAATTTTCCCTGAAATTTTCTATTTCTTCTTTTGTTAAATTTTTATTAACAAACATATTAATTAATTCTCGTTGTATTGAAGATAACATACTCTTTCCACGTTCATTATTACGTGCTGAAAGGTTGTAGTTCATAAGGTCAAGTAGCTTTCTAAATTGGTCTTTTTTAACACCTGCTTTATTTAAATTATCCAGTAATAAGTTTTGATTATTGTTATAGAATAATTCTTCTAAACTTTCTAGCCCAACGATCCTACCTAAAAGATTAACAGTAATTTCTTCATCTTCATATGAATTAAGAGATCCTTCGTTTCCGATTAAATTATTTGCACATATTGATGCATAACCTTCATAAATTGGAGTAAAATTATCGTATCGTGGTTTAGTAACATCATCTTTATATGTTTGTAATAATAATAATTCTCGTGTTAACAAGTAGCGATAATCATAGTCTTTAGAAGATTCGGATAGGTTAATATAAATAGTATTTTCACTTTCCACATATTTGGTTGGCATCTTAGTCATATATTGATTATCTGTTGCTTTAATTTTTAAATCAACTAATTTTGAATTTAGTGTTTCAAGATCAAGTCGAGGAATTTTTTGGGTCAAAAGAACTAGCAGGTATTTCATGTCTTCTTTAAATTCCGAACTAAAATTTTCATTACTATCAATTGTTTTTAGGACATCGTCTACTTTAACCATTGGTATCACCATATTAATTATAACATATTTTACAAAAAAATTACATCCTTTTTAAACTTTAACATCACTCTTTATTGTTTGAATATATATATTCTCTTTATTTTCTAATATGTTTTCAATTATTTTATCTTCAATTTTATTTTTAATAATTTGGGCTAGTTTACGGGCTCCAAATTCACGATAATTCGATAATTCTAATATTTCTTCTTTAACTTTTTTACTAATTTTTATTTTAATATTTTTATTAACATATTTTCTTTTTAATTCCTTTATTTTTTTATCTATTAATTCAAGCATTATATTTTCACCTAATTTATTGAATGTAACAATATTATCTATACGGTTGATGAATGCTACTGAAAAATTTTCTTTTAATCTTGACATTACCTGTTCACTATCACTTTTTTTAAACCCAATATTAATATCATTAAAACCAATATTACTAGTCATAACAATTACTACATTATCAAATCGAATCGTTTTTCCGGTTGCATCTTTTATCTTCCCCTCATCTAAAATTTGATAGAATAAATTGATAACGGCGTCACTTGCTTTTTCTATTTCATCAACTATTAAAACCGAGTAAGGTTTATTTCTAATTTCCTCTAAAATGTGTTTATTATCCGAATAACCAACATAACCTGGTGGCGACCCTAAAATACGGCTAATACTGTGATTTTCACGAAATTCACTCATATCTAACTTAATAACATTATTTTCACCTACTAAATTTTTAGCAAATACTTTAGCAAGTTCCGTTTTTCCAACTCCTGATGGCCCACAAAACATAATCGAATAACATTTTTTTTCATCTTTTAAACCTAGTTTTATTCTCTTGATAATATTAATCACTTCTTCAACCGCATGATTTTGTCCCAAAATGGAACCCATAATATTTTTGGTTATTTTTCTAATTATGTCTGATTGATTTTCCAAAAGTTCATAAACCGGTATTCCTGTTTTATCACTTATGACATTAGCAATATCTTCTTTTGTTACTTCTTTAACATGATTTTTATACAAATCCATTTCTAATTTATTTATTTTATTCATTAATTTATTTTCTTCTTCTTTAAAACGAGAAGCAAGCACGAAATTATTATCAACAATAGCTCCATTTTTCTTTTTTATTACTTCTTTTATTTCGCTTTTTAATTTTTTATATTTTTTAACTTCTTTTGTCTCTTTTAAATTCACTTTAACACATACTTCGTCCAAAATATCAATTGCTTTATCTGGTTGGTTACGATCATATATGTATTTATTTGACAGGTTAATGATAGTATCAATTATTTCTTCACTAATTGAAACAAAATGAAATTTTTCATAAATTGTTTTTAATCGCATCATTATTTCTTTTAAAATGCTATTACTAGGAGCTTCAATCGTTACCTTTTGAAATCTTCTATCTAATGCTTTATCATCCTCAATAAGTTTCTTATATTCCGCTGTGGTAGTTGCACCTATACACCTAATTTTCCCCCTAGATAAAGCAGGTTTAAAAATATTTGAAGCATCAATCGCCCCTTCTGCCCCACCAGCACCCACAATAGTATGAATTTCATCAATAAATAAAATAACATCATTATTGGCTTCTAATTCTTTTAAAATTTTATTAACACGTTCTTCAAACTCTCCACGGTATTTAGTTCCCGCAACAGCTGATGCCATATCAAGACTAATTACTCTTTTATTTTTTAGGGCAACAGGAACTTCACCAGAAACAATTAATTGAGCAAGACCTTCTACTATAGCCGTTTTTCCAACTCCTGCATCACCAATTAATATAGGATTATTTTTGGTTCGTCTACACAAAATTTCAATTACCCTTTGAATTTCAATATCTCTTCCAACAACAGGATCAAGTTCATTTTCATAAGCTTTTTTAGTAATATCTACTCCTATTTCTTCCAACAATAATTTTTTATTTTTTTTGTTTTTGCCTTTATTATTTAATTTTATAGTAAATTCATTATATAATTCATCAAGATTTATGTTTAAACTAAGCATAATTCGAAGCGCAACCCCTTCACCTTCTTCAAGTAAACTTGCAAAAAGGTGTTCAACAGTTACTTCACCATTATTATTTTCTTTACTATCAATAATGGCATTTTCAAGTACTCTTTTTAAAAGTGGCGTATATAAAAACCAATTATTTGCTTTACTTCCAATTCCAATTACTTTAACCAATTCATCTTTTAAAGTTTGATAATCTAAATTATATTCTTTAAGTCTTCGAGAAACATTATTATCACTTTTTAAAATAGATAATAATAAATGCTCACTTCCCACATAAGGATGTTTTAATTCATACATTTCTGCTTTTGTTTCCACTATTACTTTTCGTGCTTCTTCTGTAAAATTACCAAACATTTTATCAACCCCTTATTTTTAGTTTATGATAATCCCTTTTTTTAATTATCTTTTTTATCCAACAAAAAAAGCCATTAAATAATGACTTTTATTGGTTCTATAATATTTGGTGTGGGGAACCTCCCAAACCATCTTTTTATTACATAAAAAAAAAGACATAATCAATCCAAAATTGATATAATTTACTTATTAAAAAAATTTAAATAGAAAGGACTGATTTTATGTCTCATAATAATGATATACAAATTATACTTATATTAATATAAATTTTTTTGAAAATTATTACCATAACAGCTTTAGAAATGGTAGAGTTCTTATTACTCTTTCGTTAGACCTATACAACTTAAAAATGCGCTGTTTACCAAGTTGATAATTTCCATTTTTAATTTCTAAAATTAAATTTGCTAAGTTTGTTTCTAAATTTACATTTTCCTTCTTAGTATTTCTTATTTTAGTTTTCCACAATTTTTTGGCGCGCACCGCCCATCTCGCTCCCGCAGGATGGACGGTGCCATTTGTGCACCGAGCCTCATCTTTCATTTTTCTTTATTTTATTCCCGCCTCCTTGTGTACCG
>JAAYMD010000002.1 GCA_012521575.1 Mollicutes bacterium | reverse complement strand
CTATTGAAATTGATTGTTTTAACAAATTGGTATTAACTGCTTCTAGTATTTCGGATAAATCTTTTTCTGTTAAAACATTAGTTTCTACAAGATGACTCATTACAAGTTCATCAACGTAATTCACAAAGCTATCAAGAATCATTTCATATATTGAATTAGCATCCAAGATTTCATTTCGTTTTTCATATATAATCATTCTTTGTTTATTTATAACATCATCATATTGTAATAAAGTTTTTCGAATATCAAAGTTATTACCTTCAACCCTTCTTTGAGCAGATTCAATGGTTTTAGCAAACATTGGGCTTCGCAATGATGAATCACCATCAAACCCTACTTTCTCAAGCAACGCTTTCGCACGCTCTGTACCAAAACGAACCATTAATTCATCTTCGAATGATATACAAAATTGTGACATTCCAGGATCTCCTTGTCGACCTGCACGACCTCTCAGTTGGTTGTCAATTCGTCGTGATTCATGCCTTTCTGTACCAATAACACAAAGGCCGCCTAATTCTTTAACTTCTTCACCTAATTTAATATCAGTTCCACGGCCTGCCATGTTAGTTGCAATTGTAACAGCACCTTTTTGACCAGCTTTAGCAATTATTTCTGCTTCTCTTGCATGATTTTTGGCATTTAAAACTTCATGCGCTATACCTTCTTTTTTTAATAATGAACTTAAGTATTCACTTGTTTCAACAGAAATTGTACCTACCAATACCGGTTGTCCTTTTTTATTTCGTTCTTTAATTTCTGCAACAATAGCTTTGAATTTACCTTTTTTAGTTGCAAATATTAAATCATCATAATCTTTTCTAATAACAGGTAAGTTAGTTGGAATTTCAATAACATACATGTTATAAATTTCTCTGAATTCTTCTTCCTCTGTTTTAGCAGTTCCTGTCATCCCTGATATTTTTTTATACATTCTAAATAAATTTTGGAAAGTAATTGTTGCTAGTGTCTTAGTTTCACTTGTAATTTCAACATTTTCTTTAGCTTCAATTGCTTGATGCAAACCATCAGAATATGTTCTACCATGCATTAAGCGACCAGTGAATTGATCAACAATAATAACTTTTCCATCTGAAACTACATAATCAACATCCTTTTTCATTGCATAATTGGCACGAAGCGCCTGATTAATATGATGTACCACTGTAGTATTTTCTATATCAAATAAATTCTCTAAACCAAACTCTTTTTCAGCCACTTTTATACCATGAGCATCAAGTGCGACACTTTTGGTTTTTTCGTCAAAAATATAACCATTATTTTCTTTTAAAGTTTTAACAAACCGATCAGCTTGAATATATAGATTAGTAGATTGTAAAAATCCTCCTGAAATAATAAGCGGCGTTCTAGCTTCGTCAATTAAAACTGAATCAACTTCATCAATAATAACAAAATTTAAAGGTCGTTGAACTCTATCTTCCGCTTTTACAACCATATTGTCTCTTAAATAATCAAACCCGATTTCATTATTTGTAGAATAAAGTATATCACAATTGTATGCTGCTTTTTTTTCAGCAGGTGATAAATCACGATGATTAACCGCAACTGTTAGTCCTAAAAAGCGATAAATCTCTCCCATCCAATTCGCATCACGTTCAGCTAAATATTCGTTAACTGTTACAATATGAACACCTTCTCCAGTTAACGCATTTAAATAAGCAGGCATTGTTGAAGTTAAAGTTTTACCTTCACCTGTTTTCATTTCAGCAATATTTCCATAATGAATTGCTAATCCTCCAAGTAATTGAACATAATACGGCTTTTCTCCAATAACACGGTATGCAGCCTCTCGCACTACAGCAAAAGCCTCAACTAAAATATCTTCTAACGTTTCACCATTGGCTAAGCGTTCCTTAAATATTTTTGTTTGGTTTTTTAATTCTTCATCTGTCATGTTACTCATTTTTTCATCTAATTTATCTATTTCATTAGCTATTTTTTTAAATCTTTCTAATTCTTTATATTCATGATCAAATATCTGTCTTAAAAATTTCATGTTATCTTCCTCTTTTCTTAATATTTATTTTATCAAAAAAATCTGTAAAATAACAGTAAAAGTTTAATTTTAAATTAAAAAGACCAAAGGTTGGCCTATTCTGTAGTTATTACTCCATAATTATTATCTTTTCTTTTATATAAAACACAAATTTGATTAGTATCAGCATCTTTATAAACAAAGAAATCATGATCAATTAAATTTAATTGCAAAATGGCTTCTTCTTCACTCATTGGTTTCATTTCAATCGTTTTTCTTTTTACAATTTTTCCTTCATCTTTTTCCTCATTTTCTATTTTATGCAAATCAAAATTAATGTTCATATCTTTTACCAAACTAGTATTATGTTTCCTACTCATTCTTGTTTTATTTTTAAGGATTTGTCGTTCTAATTTTTCACTAACTAAATCTATTGCTGCATATAAATCTTTGTGTGTTTCTTCAGCACGTAATATTACTTTTTTTAATCTAATTGTTACTTCAACAATCTGTTCTATACCACGAACTCTTGCAATTATATTAGCTGTTATATTTTCAGGGTTTTCCAAATACTTATCTAAACGCCCTATTTTTTCTTCAATGTAACTTTTTATTGCAGGAGTTATTTCTAACTTATCTCCTCTAATATTTAAAATCATTTAATCTACCTCCTAACTTAATTATACCATAGTATCAATGATAAACAAACAAAAAAACTACTACACAAGAGCAGTTTTTATTTCAACTACATTTTTAGCTTGTAATCCCTTATCAGTTCGGACAAGTTCAAATTCGACATACTGTCCTTCAACTAAGGTCTTATAGCCTGGCGATAAAATAGCTGAATAATGAACAAAGATATCTTCACCGTCTTTATATTCAATAAAGCCAAAACCTTTGTCATTATTAAACCATTTTACTTTACCTCTCACACACACCTCTCCCTTCTAATTCTTTTTATAATACTAATATACAATCAAATGGTAAGATAAGCAATTAAATATGAACATCAAAATTCGACATTTCTTAATCATAATATGCTTAATTTTCCAATGAATATTTTACTATGTTTTTTTATAATTTTAAAAAATATATCTTAAAATATAGTTATTTATGTCTATAATACCTAAAATTTTGAAATTTTTATTTAATTTATACGTTTTAGACATAAAAACGACCATTTTAGACAATCTATAAAAATTATTAAAAAAATTGTTGTATAATTGGTCCGGGATGTGATGGTAGTATGAAAAATTACATTTTAGACAATTTAATAAAATTCATAAGCAAATCTTTTCCTAATTACACTGAAATTCAACTAAAAACTATTAGATATGGATTAGAAGGTATTTATCTAACAATTACTAAAACCATAATCATTTTTGCAATAGCCATCTATTTAGAAATCTTTAAAGAATTATTGATAATTGTTATATTATACAATTTTCTTAGAATGTTTTCTTTTGGACTACATGCCAATAACAGTTTAAGTTGTTTAGTAGGCTCAACAATTATTTTTATAGGTATTACCTATTTATGTACATTAGTTACCATAACCAAAATAGTAAAAATTATTGTTATTTTAATTTGTGCTCTGCTATTTATAAAATATGCCCCTGCTGATACTAAAAAAAGACCAATTATTAGCAAAAAAAGACGACTAATATATAAAATATTATCTTTAAATGTCTTAATGATATATCTTATAATCATCTTTTTATCAAATAATATGTTTTTAACTAATGCAATAACTAGTGTGACTATCGTTCAAACATTTTTAATTAGTCCACTTAGTTATTATATATTTAAACAACCTTATAATAATGCGTTAGAAAGGAGGATAGCATGGGGATAGTTGTAGCTAAAATTTTAAGTGCCGTTGGTTACATTGCAGCAAACTCACTTAGTACAGCTTGTGTAATTTTATGGTTAGATGAACCGGAAATGCCAGAACATCTAATAAAATAAAAAAAATGTAGGTCACCCCTACAATTAAGAAGTATATTTATTTAAATGTACTTCTTTTTTTGTGTGTTTCAATAATATTGATTTATCTTTTCTTGATTGTATTAGATCTTATTTCTATTTTTTTGATTAATTTAATTTATTTTTATTTTTATCGTCTGTTTAAACATATCTCCAATTATTTCCCTATTTACTGTTATTAGTCCATTATTATTCACAATTTTTTTAACTAAACTAAGACCATAACCTCTACCAGTTCCTTTACTAGAATAACCGATATTATCTATTTTTTCTAAATCAATAAAGCCAGAAAAATTATTAGAAATAGAAAAACAAAAATTTTCATCTTCATCATCCATATAAACATATATACCTACAATTTTTTTCTCTAGATTAATTACAGCTTCGATTGCATTATCAATAAATACTCCTACTATTAAACACAAATCTTTTTTTGTTTCAAAATCAATTTTCATTATTTTGTCAATCTCTACATTTTTACTAATTTGTAGATTAAAAACAACACCTTTTTCTTTCATAATTAACATTTTTTGATAAATCAACCCTTGAAGTCCACCAGTGGGTAATTTTTTAGTTTTAAATAATAATTCATTATCATCATGTTTTTTTAATTTAATAATCTCATCTATATATTTAATCACTTCTTTTCTATTATCCTCAATCATTCCTTTAATAATAATAAAATTGTTAAGATTTTCATGATTTGTCATACGATATTTTTCTAAAATTTTTTCATATTCATTTAAATTATAAATTAAAGTTTCATATTCTTTTTTAAGACGTACATTAATGTTTTTTTCTTTCAATAAAATCATTATTAAAATACATATAACAAAAATCATTACTGTACTTAAAGCCAACGTTGTTAGTCCTATTATTTGAAAGTAAAAATAATAAAAAGAAGCGGCATAACTAAAAATGATAATTATTAATAAAGGTATTACTTCATGAAATTTTATCATTTCAACTACTTCTGCAAGAAATTTAAAAAATTTTAACGATTTTAATAAATGTGTAAATGATACCATAATAATTGCAATAAAAACATTTGTAAAAAATTGGTCCTCGTATGAATTTAACAACTGCGAAATATCAATGTTAAAAACGTAAATAGTTATCATTCCGGTTATAACTTCAGAAATAAAAGTTATGATAAATACAAAAAAACTATTCAACATTACTTCAAAAATTTTTTTATTATAGTATACTAAATTTAAAACAAAAAATACAACATAATTAAATAATACACGTAAAAAATGAGGAGTAATAATATATGATAATTGAATTGTAAAAATAAATATTAATATAATTAACTGATATTTTTTGCATCTCCATTCAATAGTTTTGCCAAAAATTTTAGCAGACACAACAAAACCAGCAATTGAAATAATAATACTATTAATAAGCAGCATCATTTTGCAATTACCTCATTTTTATATTTAGTACTTAACAAATCAATTTCCGTTCCATTATCAAAAATAATTTTTTTCTTTACCGTATCAACCGCTAATATCCTGTTAGTGTTAACAATACACGAACGATGTGATTGTTTGAAAGTATCCCCTAACATTTCAAGCATGTCACATAAAGTTTTATTAACACTATACTTTGAATAGTCTGTAGTTATAACAATTTTTCTCTCAATATTATCTCTTGTAATATACAATATATCATTTATGGGGATAGTATATATCGCACCCCTATCTTCAAATCTTACAACTGGTTTAGTTCCAAGCAATTTCAAAGCACGCCTAATTGATTTGCGCAAATTCTCTTTATAATTATCATATTTATTAATAAAAGATAGAAACAAAAAATCACTTTTCAAAACAATATATCCTAAATGATCATGTGTAGTTAAAAAAATAATTATACTTTCAACATCATGTTCTCTAATTTTTCTAGCAATATCTATTCCCGAATTTTTTGGCGTTTCTATATCTAATATATAAATACGACCTGGTAATTTTGATTTCATTAATTTAATAAAATCTGTATCATATTCCTGATAAAGGTGTTTATTATATGATATTTTATTTTTCATCATTTCTTCGTCAATAATGTTATTAACACTATTAAGAATTTCTTTGCTATCATCACACACAACAAAATTCACCATATAAAACACCCCTTTGTTAGCGTTCAGTAAATTTAACTTAATACTATCATAATTTGAAAAAAATCACAACTATTTTTATAAAATTATAACTATTTTTTACGAATCAAAAATAAAATTTTGATTCAGTGATTGATTGTAAAATAGATAATGAACATTTACAATGCAATGGAAAATGTAATTATTTTGAATTATTAAGCTCTATTATTACCGTTATTTTATACAGATTATTTTTCTTAATATTAAATAAAAAATAATAAAAAAAGGGAAAAACATTTAGTCCCCCTGTTAGATTATTATTTAATTTTAAAAACTATAATAATTAATTCTACGAATTATTTATATTATTAACTCGATGCGAGTTTTTTTCATATGGTGGAGAATATCGGACTTGAACCGATGACCCCCTGCTTGCAAAGCAGGTGCTCTAGCCAGCTGAGCTAATTCCCCAAATGGTCGGGAAGACAGGATTTGAACCTGCAACCCCCTGGTCCCAAACCAGGTGCACTACCAAGTTGTGCTACTTCCCGTTTTCTGGTGCGCCCGACAGGAATCGAACCCATAACCTTTTGATCCGTAGTCAAACGCTCTATCCAGTTGAGCTACGGGCGCGACTCAAGTTTAATATTATAAATGGTGGCTTCGGGCGGAATCGAACCACCGACACGAGGATTTTCAGTCCTCTGCTCTACCGACTGAGCTACGAAGCCATAATGGCGGTCCCGACGAGATTTGAACTCGCGATCTCCTGCGTGACAGGCAGGCATGTTAACCCCTACACCACGGGACCAAAATGGTTGCGGGGACAGGATTTGAACCTGCGACCTTCGGGTTATGAGCCCGACGAGCTACCAGACTGCTCCACCCCGCGATGTAATACTAATTATGGCGGAGAAGGAGGGATTCGAACCCCCGCGTCGTGTTACCGACCTCCCGGTTTTCAAGACCGGCCCCTTCAACCAGACTTGGGTACTTCTCCATAAAATAATGGTGCCTAAGGCCGGAGTTGAACCGGCACGAGATTATTCATCTCCCAGGATTTTAAGTCCTGTGCGTCTACCTGTTCCGCCACTCAGGCACATGGTGTCCCGTACAAGAATCGAACTTGTGACCCCTTGATTAAAAGTCAAGTGCTCTACCGACTGAGCTAACGGGACATAAAAATGGCTGCCTCGGCTAGATTCGAACTAGCGAATGCCACAGTCAAAGTGTGGTGCCTTACCGCTTGGCTACGAGGCAATATAATAATTAATGGTGGAGGGAGATGGATTTGAACCATCGAACCCGAAAGGGAACAGATTTACAGTCTGCCGCGTTTGACCACTTCGCTATCCCTCCAAGTGGTGCCGGAAACAGGAATCGAACCCGTAACCTACTGATTACAAGTCAGTTGCTCTACCAATTGAGCTATTCCGGCATGGTGGGCGATGTAAGACTCGAACTTACGACCCCCTGCTTGTAAGGCAGGTACTCTAACCAACTGAGCTAATCGCCCAAAACCTCTAGACGTTTAATAATATATCACTTAAATTTCTTTTTGTCAATAACATTTAATTTTTTTCTGATATTTTCTTTTATCCAAAATGGTAATTTTTCTTTTAAAGTTTTAAATCCAGATTTTGTTTCTTTAATTTTTCTTTTTTTAAAATTATTAGTACCCTTATAATTTATATTCTTTATACTTAATTTTAATTGTGCTAATTTCTCATCTACATCCAAAATTTCTACATATATTATATCGCCAATATTAACATAATCATTTATATTTTTTACATAATCATGAGAAATTTCTGATATGTGTATTAAACCACTGTAAAATTCATCTAACGATACAAAAATGCCATAAGATTCTATTCCTGTAACCGCCCCTTTAACTATCTTGCCTTTTTTATATTTTGTCATTATTACACCTCAAATTTATTATAACATACGTTGTCCTTTTTCAAAAACTGTTTACTAATTAAAAGTATTACTATATAATATTGTTGGAGGTATTTTTATGAAAAAAATCGAAGAAAAAGTAATTAAAATCATTGACGAGATAAGACCTTTTTTGATGAGTGATGGAGGAAATATTGAATTTATAAAGTTGGAAGATAATATTGTATATATAAAATTGTTAGGAACATGTTCAGGTTGCCAAATGGTTAATATTACACTAAAAGAAGTCATAGAAACAGCTATTAAAAATGAAATACCAGAAATAAAAGAAGTTAAAAATATTAGTTAAGTATTTATTTTAGATAACCATTCTATATCAGGGATTGCAACAAATTGTTTTAAATAATTGTGCAATCTTTTTAAAAACACTTCATACTCATCTACTTTTTGAATAATTTTAAGTAACTCTTTTTCTGGTATATATCCATGAATTATAAGCTCATAAATATCAAAATAAAAGGTTGGAAAAAGCATTCTTGCATATAATAATATATAATCTGTATAATTTAGGCCAAGTGTTGATATATAATAAAAAAAATCTTCAGCTATATTATTTCCTTTAAAAAAATAATCTTTAAAGTATTCGCAAAAATTTCGTATCTTACTATCTATAATAAAATTTAATGGGTTATATAAATCAAATAGTGTATTTTCGCTTTTAATTCGACCGTGTGATAATGATAAAGTTTTTTCATTACTAGTATTGTTATTTTTTAAAAAACTTATACCTATTTCTGCTAAACCAACAAAATAACTAAAACTTTCTCTTATTAGCGGAAATGATTTTCCAAATTGATTGACCTGATATTCGAAATAATCTATTTTTTCACTCCAAAGTAAAAACCATTTATCTTTTTTTAATAATTCATTAGTTAAAGGTATTTTTATTTTGGAAAACCAAATTAAATCTTCAAATGTTACTTGACGGTTATCATCTATATAAATTTGTAGTAAAACATAAGGAATATTATTAACAAATGTTACCACTGATGAATCTTTGTTTGAAATGATTTGATGAAAATATATTCCTTGAGAAAACAATGTTGCACTTAATATTTGCAATTCTTTTATTTCATTTTCAGGTCGGTAGCAAGGTAAAAAAACATATTTATTATTATTTATTTTAAATTTATATTGCTTTTCGTTTTGGTGAATATTTTCCGGATAAAGATTATAAAAATAGTTTATCGTATTTTTCATATATTCACCTCAACTAATTTTATGAAATTATTATTTTTTTATGATAGGAGGTTAAAAATGAGTAGTTTAAAAACCATAGCAATTAAAAGATTAAAAGAAAGAGGAGTTGAAATTAAAGATATTGCCGAGATTGTGTATAAATTACAATATAAATATTTTGATAAACTTACCATAGAAGATTGCATTGATAGTGTTTCTAATGTTATAGCAAAAAGAGAAGTTATTAACGCTGTTTTAACAGCAATTGCAATTGATGAAGCTGTAGAAAAAAATTTATTAGATGAACCGATTAATTCTATTATTAAAAACGATGATTCACTTTATGGTATCGATGAAATTTTACCATTGAGTATTGTTAATATATATGGCTCGATAGCTTTTACAAATTTTGGTTATCTTGACAAAGTAAAATACGGAATAATTGGTAAACTTGATAAATTAGGAAAAGAGAAAAAACAATGCCATACTTTCCTTGATGATATTGTATGCGCAATTGCTTCTTCTGCTGCTAGTAGACTAGCACATAAAAAATAGAATTGATTTTTAACAATTCTATTTTTTTATGGTTTATACTAAACCTATTATTTTTTTAATTTCATTTATTTTATTTGTTAATTCTTCATTTTTTTGTTTTTCTTTTAAATATAAATTTTTATAATATTCCACTTCAACATTTTGATATTCTCTTTTATTTGAAGTATCATTAACTGTTGTTTGTGTAAAATCAGGTGTTTCAATTGATGATCCAACATTATCACTATTAGTTGGTAAATCTTTTGAAGGTTCCATATTAGTATTTGATATTGCATCGTCTACTGATGGAATTTCACCGATATTATCAGTTTCCATCTCATTATTTGATTCAGGGGCAATATTTGGTTCATTTGCAATTAATTCAGGTTCAAGTTGTAGTGTTTGAGTATCAATTTTTTTATTAGCCGCCAATAAATCAGCTAATTGACTAGCTAATTTAAAAGCACGAGCATTTGTTACACTTAATGAATCTAATTCATTATGATTTAAGTCAGCAACTTCCGCTACTCCATCTTTATTTCCCTTAATAATTACTTTAATTAATTCTTTAACCGCATTCCATTCTTCTTCATTTACTATACTAGAACCAACATATGCACCATTTTGATTTTCAACTTTAACAGCATATAATTTCACATAATTTTGATCATCAATTTCATTTAGCGAATAAATGAAATAATTGTTATTGTTTAATTCAAAATATCGAATAACACGAACATTTACAGATTCATTATTCGCATTAATAATAGTTATATTTTCCATTTTTCCCCTCCTTTATTCTTTCAATTACTATTATAACCAAATTAATATTTAATTGCAAATGTTTTTTACTACTTTTATCATAAATATAAAAAAAGAGCTTAATTACTTTGCTCTTCTTCATTATTTTCTTTTAATTTTTCAATTAGTTCTTTTTTATTCATTTTTAAATACCCCGCAATATTTTTTTCTTTTGCTATATTACGAAGTTCTACAACTGTTAATTTTTCTAAATTTTCATTATTTTCATTATCATCATCTTCATCAGGCATTTTTCCATGTTTTGCTAAATATTCTATTTGCTCTTTTGTTAATGTTTCACGTTCAATTAATGTTTCCGCTATTAATTCTAATAAATCCATATTATCTTTAATTATTTTCTTTGCTACTTCATATTGCTCACTAATAATTTTTCTAATCTCTTCATCAATTTGGTCTGCAACTTTATTTGAAAAATTTCTGATTTTATTATAATCTCGACCCAAGAACACACTTGATTCTTGATGTTCAAATTGAACAGGGCCAAGACTACTCATACCATATTCAGTAACCATAGCACGTGCAATTTTAGTAGCCTTTTCAAAATCATTATGCGCACCTGTAGTAATCTCATTAAAAACTATTTCTTCTGCAACTCTTCCACCTAAAAGACCTGCTATTCTTTCTAAAAGCTCCCTTTTGGTTGCAGTATATCTTTCTTCTTTTGGTAACATTAATGCATAACCGCCTGCATAACTTCTTGGAATTATTGTAACTTTTTGAACAATATTAGCATCATTTAATTTTAAACCTAAAACAACATGTCCTGCTTCATGGTATGCAACCATTCTTTTTTCACTTTCAGTATATTTTTTGGTTTTTTTAGCCGGTCCCATTAACACTCTATCATGAGCTTCATCAATTTCTTCCATAGTAATATAATCTTTATTTCGACGAACAGCAAGTAATGCAGCCTCATTTAATAAATTTTCTAAATCAGCACCACTAAAACCTACAGTTCTCTTTGCAATATTATTAAGTTTTACATCTTTAGCAAAATTCTTGCCACGAGCATGAACAGCTAATATCTCTTCACGTCCCTTAGCATCTGGCAAATTCACTGTAATTTGACGATCAAAACGACCTGGACGAAGTAATGCAGGATCTAATACATCCGGACGATTAGTAGCTGCAATAATAATAATTCCTTCATTAGTACCAAAACCATCCATTTCTGTTAATAATTGGTTTAAAGTTTGTTCTCTTTCATCATGTCCGCCACCTAAACCAGTTCCTCTTTGACGACCAACAGCATCAATTTCATCGATAAAAATTAGACACGGTGCATTTTGCTTAGCCTGTTTAAACATATCTCTTACACGACTTGCACCAACACCAACAAACAATTCAACAAAATCAGAACCACTTATATAATAAAATGGCACACTAGCTTCTCCAGCAACAGCTCGAGCAAGCAACGTTTTTCCAGTTCCAGGAGGTCCTACTAATAAAACTCCTTTAGGTATTCTTGCTCCCATTCGTTGGAATCGTTTAGGATTTTTTAAAAAATCTATTAATTCACTAACTTCTTCTTTTTCTTCTGTTAATCCTGCAACATCATCAAAAGTTACTTTAGTATTATTTAAACTTAATTTTGCGCGACTTTTTCCAAAATCCATTGAACTACTTGCAGAACCAACTTGTTTTCTAATAAATGCAAATGCAAGTACAATTAATAATAACATTGGTAAAATATTTACTAAAAATAATAAAAAAGTACCTGATTCTGGGTCAACTTTGGTGTCAACCTTAAAATTATACTCTTCCTCAGCTTGAAAGATTTTTGAAACCACTTCATTAGATAAAGGAACTTTTAAAACAAAACTTTCATTTTCATCATAGCTTTTTAATTTTCCTTTTATTTCATACACATTAGCTCTAGTTCGAGGAATTATAACTATTTCTTTGACTTCACCTTTATTTATCTCTTCCATGAATGAATCGTAAGTTAATGTATTTATTTTAACATTAGCATTACTAAATAAATATAAAATTCCAAACATTATTAAAAATAATACTATGTATGGATATATTCCTTTTTTTATAAATTTTTTGTTCATTTCAATCTCCTTCCTAATAATACTTAAGTATTATATCATATTTTTCTGATTTTGATTTATCAAATTTAGATTTTTTTAATCCTGGCACCCAAACTATTTGTCCAGCTGAATCAACAACTATAGGCCACAACTTTCTTTCTTCAACAGGGATTTTTGCATCTATAAAAATATCACTTATTTTTTTTCGACCTAGCATTCCTTTGACATACATTTTATCACCATTTTGTTTGGAACGCACATGTAATGGCAAAGTTATTTCACTACTATCAAGTCGAAGATAATTATTACTATTGGAACTAGCTTCTGTTACAAACTCAATATTTTTACCATTCGGTAAATTTACATAATCGATCAATTCAATTTCATACTCATTATTTTTTAATTTTTCTTCAATTACTGTTAAATTATTATAAGACTTTACTACTCTTATATTATTTGGTAAATAAATTTTACCACTTGCACGATTTGAATGAATTAAGTTGTATATCAAATTCACATGTCTATCAGTTATCAACATTAAATCATCCTGATAAATTTGCTCTAAAATATAATATATAATTTTCATCTTAATAATCCGTTCTTCTTTTAAATATTCATCTATATTTAAAACATTTTGAGCATATATTCTTTTTAATTTTTTTTCTACAATCTTATCGATATATTCATTATATTCTAATAAAGTAGTACTAAACTTATAAAATTTTTCATGAACATTTTGATCTTCTTTTTTTAGCGCTGGTAAAATATATTTTCTAAAACGATTGCGCGTATAAACATCTTTGAAATTAGAACTATCTTCAACATATTTTAGATTGTTTTTCTTATTATATTTATATATTTCATCTTTCGTAACATTAATTAAAGGTCTAATAATGGTATAATCCCCCATATCAACAATTTTTGAAAAACCACTATACCCTTTTAACGTTGATCCTCTAACTATTCGCATTAATATTGTTTCTATTAAATCGTCCCCATGATGGGCTGTAAAAAGATATTTAGCATTATATTTTTTTACTATTTCAGCAAAATAACTATATCTTTTACTTCTTGCCTCGTTGTGAAAATTATCATCACCATAATTTTCTATTTTATACCATTCAAAAATTATCCCGTGATTAGCACAAAAGCGCTCTACAAAATTTTTTTCCTCATCACTTTCTTTTCTAATATTATGGTGAACATGGGCACATACTACTTGTAAATCTAAACTTTTTTTTAATCGACTTAAAAGGTGTAATAGAGCAATTGAATCTGGTCCACCAGATACCCCAACAACAATTGAATCTCCATATTTTAAATCTATTTCATTCATTAGATAGTTATAAACATCATCCATTATAACACCCCTATTTTCATTTTATTACATTTAAACTGTTATATCAAGATTAATTACCACTTTATAGGATTATTACCATTTTTCATTAAAACTGTATTTATTTTAGAAAATGGTTTGCTTCCAAAAAAACCACGGTTAGCAGATAAAGGTGAAGGATGTGCCCCTTCAATTATTATGTGGTTTTTATTGGTAATCAAATGTTTCTTACTTTTTGCGTAATTCCCCCACAAAACAAAAATTACTGGTTCTTTCCGTTTGTTTAAAAGATCTATTACACGATCGGTAAATTTTTCCCATCCAATATTTTTATGGGATAATGGTTTATCTTTTTCTACAGTTAAAATAGCATTTAACAATAACACACCTTGCCGTGCCCAGTCGCTTAAATCATTTTTTGTTCGTTCTATCCCTAAATCATTTTTTAATTCTTTGAAAATATTTTGCAATGAAGGAGGGGCTGGCACATCATTAGCAACGGAAAAACAAAGGCCGTGTGCCTGATTAACTCCATGGTATGGATCTTGACCTAAAATTAAAACTTTAACATCATAATAATCAGTCATTTTTAAAGCACGAAAAACATTTTGATATTCTGGACAAATTTGTTTTGTTTTATATTCTGATTTTATAAATTGAATTATTTTTTTAAAATACTCTTTATGGTATTCTTCTTGTAATATATCATCCCATGAATTGTAAGTTAAAATTGTTTGTGTACTATTCACGTTATCACCCTTCAACCAAAGAATTTGCTATATCTACAAATACTTCTAAAGATAATTGTTCAGCACGAGTTGATAAATCGAATCCGTATTTGTTTAAAACTTTTCCTATTTTTTCCAAATCATATTTTTTTAAATTATTTTTAATATTTTTTCTTTTTTGGCTAAATGAATCCTGGACAAGCTTAAAGAAAAAATCTTTATTCTTTAAAGTTATCAAATCGTCTTTTTTAGTAAATTGTACTACAATACTATCAACGTTAGGTTTCGGAATAAATACATTTCGACTAACGTCCAAAATTTTTTTTACATCAAAAAAATAATTTACAAAAATAGTTAATGAATTATATTCCTTAGTACCCGGTTTAGCACGAAAACGATCCCCTACCTCTTTTTGAACCATAACTATTATTTTATCAACATCAAGGTTGTCTTCTATTATTTTTACAATAATTGGTGTTGTAATATAATAAGGAAGATTAGCTACAACATATAGTTTTTTATAAGTGTAGTTTTTTATATCGGATAAGACGTCTCTTTTTAAAAAATCATCATATATTATTTTAACATTATTATGTTGATAAAGTGTAGCATCTAATATACTTTTTAAAGTATAATCTATTTCATAGCATAAAACATTTTTTGCGTTAGGTGCTAGTTTTTTGGTAAGCGCACCACTCCCAGGTCCTATTTCAATAATTAATGAATCATATTCTAGATTACTTTTTTTAATTATTGCATCAATTATATTTTCATCTATAATAAAATTTTGTCCATATCTCTTTTTAAATTTAAAATTATTACGATTTAATACATCTAGCAACTTTTTAGGCGAATATTCCACAAAAATCCTCCTTTGTAATTAAAAAGAAGACTAAACGTCTTCTACCATCCCCAACGTAAAACTTCATATTTAACATTGTTACTAGTTGTCTTGAATACTTCTGGATCTGATTCAGAAGAAAATGCTAAATCAATAAGAATTTTTTCCTCTTCGTCCAATGCTTTTCTCATAGCAGAACCTGTATCAAGAACAACACCTATAAACGGTTCATCAGATTCACGAGTTACTTCTATTATTGTTCCACAAGGAAAAACTTTATGACTTGCTGCAAGGATTCTAACTTCACCATATTCAGAATCATTATAAAAAATACCATCTTCATATATATTGTGATATTTCTTCAAAGGGGAGGGACAGGCAACATTGCCACTACACCCCTTACAATCAGCACCATATCCTGTTAAACGTCCAACAAAACTACCATTAGGACCAGTACCTATTTCGATTACTTCATCTACAACTTCCCTAAGCACTTCAATTTCATTAGATTTAGGGTTTTCATAAATAATTCCATTTTGACCTTCCACAATAACTTTTTTAGTGTTTTGTGGTAACTTAGGATTTCTTTTTATTATTGTTTCATATTCAACTATTTTATGTATTCTGTTTACACTTTTGTCAAAATTAGTGTTTGTGCTTATATTTTCTACATTTTCGATGGTAGTTGTTCCAAATAACGATGTTATAGAAACAATTAATAGGCTTACCCATTTACCAACAAAATGTAGTAAATATGGATTCATAAATTTCACCTCAACTAATTCCTAGCAAAAAAATTTTATCATAAATCAATTTTTAAGTCAAATTTATGTATAGCATTACTAGTAGTAGCAAGATAAACATCCTCTACACTTATATTTTTTATTTCGGCGATTTTTTGTGCAATAAGTTTAACATATAATGGTTCATTTTTCTTACCACGAAAAGGTACAGGTGCAAGATATGGACTGTCAGTTTCAATTAATAAATGCTTTAAATCTATTTTTTTCACAACTTCTCTTAATTGTTTTGCACTAGTAAAGGTTACAATTCCGCTTATTCCAAGCATTATTCCTAAATTTATAAATTTTTGCGCTTTTTCTAAATCATAACTGTAACAATGCAATATAACTTTTAAATTTCTATATTTATTACTACTTAATATATTATATGTGTCTTCAAAAGCATCACGACTGTGAATAACTACCGTTTTTTTATATTTCTTAGCCAAATCCAGTTGTTTTTCAAATATTTCTTTTTGGAAATCCTTGTTATTATCATTCCAATGATAATCCAATCCAATTTCACCTATTCCAACAATTTTGGGATTATTAATATTTTCTTCTATTATTTTGAGGTGTTCATATTCAAAATCTTCTAACTCATTAGGATGAAAACCTAATGTCCCATAAACATTGTTGTATTTATTACATAATTTTATTACTTCTTTATTATTATTGTAGTTTGTCCCACATACTATAATTATATTATTTTTCATTTTATTAATTACTTCATCAACATTTTTATAATATTCTTTAAATATATGACTATGAGTATCAATAATCATTATTTCACCTCACAAAAAAATTATACCATATTTAGGTATAACTTTTTTTATATTTACTTACATATAAATAAGTAATGCCTATAAATACTGTAAATAATAGATACAACAATTTAATAATACAAAAATTTATAAGGATACTGCCTAATGTGAGTTGTATTGCAATCATAAAACTAACAGCTACACATCTTATTGCATTGTTATCCTTATTATTCATGTTTTCCTTTCTCCATAATTTTTTTCGACAGTCTTAATATATCACAATATTTTTAGGAAAACAAATAATTTTAAGTACTTTTTTCAGACAATTTACAACATTTTACAAAATAAATTATTTTTTATTAAAATCTTTTATTTCTTCTAATTTTTTTTGTTTATCTATACGTTCAAATAATATTTCAGGTTTTTTTAACTTAGTTCCTGCACTCAATCCATTAAATTCATAGATTGACTCATAAGTTTTATTTGTTGTATTCAATTGTTTAAATATTCTTTCTGCTGTATCAGGTAAAAAAGCTTGCAATATAACCGCTCCAATCCTGATACTTTCTAATAAATTATACATCACAGTTGCTAATCGATCTCGTTCATCTTCTTTTTTTGCTAAAGTCCAAGGGGTTGTCTCATCAATATATTTGTTTGCTTTATCAAAAATTTCAAATAATGCATCTAAGCTCTCAGCAACTTTGTATTCATTCATTTTTTGATCTGCTTGTTTTATTTGATTTTTTACATATTCAATAAATTGCTGATCAATTTCTTCATATCTTACAGGTTCAGGAACAATTCCGTCTAAAAATTTATATGTCATATTTATTGTTCTATTAATTAAATTTCCTAAATTATTAACAAGTTCAGCATTAATTTTATCAATAAATAATTCGTAAGTAAATACTCCATCATTTGCATAAGGCATTTGACTTAACATGTAATATCTTACAGGATCAACACCAAATATATTAACTAAATCATCAGCATAAATAATATTACCTTTTGATTTGCTCATTTTTTCCTCACTTGATAAAAGCCAAGGGTGTCCAAAAATTTGTTTTGGTAAAGGTAAATCTAAAGCCATCAATATAATTGGCCAATAAATTACATGAAATCTTAAAATATCCTTTCCGATAACATGCAAATCGGCTGGCCAATATTTTTTAAACTCTGGTTCATGATTACCTTCTACGTCGTATCCAGGAAATGTTATATAGTTGCTTAAAGCGTCAATCCAAACGTAAACAACATGCTTGTCATCAAAAGTTACTGGTACCCCCCAATCAAATGATGTTCTTGATACACAAAGGTCTTGCAACCCTGGTTTTATAAAGTTATTAATAATTTCATTTTTTCTACTTTCTGGAACAATAAAATCTTTGTTATTGTTAATGTGGTCCTCTAATTTTTTAACATATTTACTTAATTTAAAGAAATATGCTTCTTCTTTTGTAGGTACTACTTCCCGACCACAATCTGGACATTTTCCATCAACTAATTGTGACTCAGTAAAAAACGATTCGCATGGCGTACAATATAATCCTTCATACACACCTTTATAAATATCTCCTTGTTTATATAATTTTTCAAAAATTTTTGATACTTTTTCTTTATGAATAGGATCAGTTGTTCTAACAAATCTATCATAACTAGTGTTCATAATATCCCATATATCTTTTACTATTTGCGCTACTTCATCAACAAATTCTTGTGGTTTTTTATTATTTAGTTTAGCTTTTTCAGCAATTTTTTGTCCATGCTCATCAGTACCTGTTTGAAAATAAACATCATATCCCAATAATCTTTTATATCTTGCAATTGCATCCGCTAATACTATTTCATAAGTATTTCCTATATGAGGTTTTCCTGAAGTATAGGCTATAGCTGTATAAATATTAAATCTTTTATTCATTTTCATCCCTCCTATTTGTACTTCCAAATCCACCTTTTCTTTCTTTTTTAATTAGATTGTCATCATCTGTAGATAAAAATTTTGTAAATATACCTTGAATACAAGCTTCTCCTTTTTTAATTACAAATTCACTATCACCATGGTTTTGAAGGCTGATCCAAATATGTCCTTCATTAGATTCATTATTATAATAATCACTATCAATTATTCCAACTTGATTGGTTAATCTAACGTTATACTTAAACCCTGTACTACTTCTAACAATTAACATCAACATCTCATCAAAATCCATATAAGCTTTAACACCAGTTGGAATTTTAACAGTCTCTCCAGGCTTTATAACAATATCTTGAATAGCAAAAAAATCATATCCCGCACTATGAAATGTACTTCGTGATGGTAATTTATACTCTTCATAAAGGTTTTTATCATCTACAATATCATTACAGAATTGTGAAAAACTAATTTTTTCAAAGCCCCTTTTCATTTTTCACCTCCTAATAAAAAAATCACATCCAATTTAAGGACGTGATGACGCGGTACCACCTTAATTTATAGTAATGCTTAATATTACTATACACTTTACTATACACTCGAACCTTTAACGCAAGGATACGTCTTAACCTACATATCGATTAAGCGACTCCAGAGCCATTAAAATATTACCGCAATCTTTGTTTCCACCAACCACAAAGTCTCTATAAATGCAGTAATATTTCTCTCTCCTTCTTCATCTTTGAACAATAATTTTGCTATATTATAGCATACTTATTATTATTGTTCAAGATATTTACCTAAAAATTCTGAAGCTATTTTTACTATTTTTTCTTCAACAGGTGTAATTTTTCCATTATTAGCTGTTATTATTACCAATCCAACAGCATCTCCATTCGTAATAATTGTACCTAATGTATAAGTTCCTTTTTCGCTTTTTCCTTTAATTAATTCATAATCTTTTTCATACTTTTCTAAAATGCTTTCTCTTCTGGATATCGCATTTTCTAAATATTCGCTAATAGGTTGTTGTAAATATTCTTTTTTATTAAGTCCCGCTACAGCTATAATATCTTTAGTATCGGTTATAATAATATTATGTTTAACAAAAGTATACATTGCATCTGCAAATTTTTGTGCAAAATCATTTATATTTTTTAATACTGAATATTTTTTCAAAATTATTTTATCTTCTCCTTCTACATATATTTCTATGCTATCATTATTATTTATACGTAATGTTTTTCTAATTTCTTTTGGAATAACTACTCTTCCCATTTCATCTATTCTTCTTACTATACCTGTACTTTTCATTTTTACCTCTCTTTCTACTTACTTATTTTGTCTAATTATGTAAATTTTATACTTGCAGCAATTTATAAATATGATATAATTTAAATTGTTCACGGAGGGAGTGATTTTCTTGGAAAAAATTTATATTTTTGGACACCGTTCTCCTGATACTGATAGTGTAACCGCTGCCATTGCTTTAGCAAACTTAAAAATCAAACAGGGCATAAATGCTTCTCCAAGAGTGCTTGGCGACATAAATTCAGAAACTAAATTTGTTTTAGATTATTTTGGTTTTGAACAACCAGAATATTTAAATGATGTTAAATTACAAATCAAAGATATTAATTATCAAAAAAACTTTTTCTTAAATATAAATGAATCCATATATACTGCTTATAAATATATGAGCGATAATTTTATAAGCAACTTACCACTGATAGACGAAAATAAAGTTTTTAAAGGTTTAGTTTCAATGAAAGATATAACCAAAGATCACATCAATGGTGATATTTATACTTTATGTACTTCGTACAATAATATTATACAAACATTAGAAGGTACAGAAGTTTTAAAATTTGATGAAGAAATCAATGGTAAAATAATTGTACCATCTTTTAGAAGCACTACATTTATCAATAAAGTTTTGATAGATGATCAGTCTATTTTGATCGTTGGTGACCGCCATAGTATACATGAATACGCAATACATAATAGGGTTAAATTGATTATTTTGACAAACAATGCAATTATTAAAGATGAACACTTACAATTAGCAAAGAAAAACGGAACTAATATTATAAAAACTCCTTATGACACTTTTAAAGTAGCAAAAATGATACATTTGTGTAATTACGTCCACATAATTAGCAAAAAATCAAATGTCATTACTTTTAATGAACTGGATACTGTTGAAAATTTTATCGAAGTTGCTAATAAAACAAAATATAGCAATTACCCTGTACTCAATAAAAAAAGACAATGTTTAGGAATTATTAATTTATCTGATCTATCTGAAAAAAATCCCAAAAAAGTAATTTTAGTAGACCATAATGAGGCAGATCAAAGCGTGCTTGGCCTTGAAGAAGCAGAGATCATCGAAATTATTGATCATCATAAAGTCGGATCAATTGGAACTTCCGTTCCTATTAATTTTCGAAATATGCCAGTTGGAAGTACTAATACTATAATTTATCAATTATATAAAGAAAATAATATCAAAATCGATAAAAAAATTGCAGGTTTAATGATGGCGGGTATTATATCTGACACACTTTTATTAACTTCACCAACAACTACTGAATTAGATATAATTACTTTAAAAGAATTGAGTAAAATAGCAGAAGTTGATAGTACTACTTTTGCCAAAAAAATGTTTGAAGCTGGATCATCACTTGAAGGTAAAACACCTGAAGAAATACTATATAGTGATTTTAAAAAATTTACTATTAACGAAGAACTAGTTGGGATTGGTCAAATATTTACTACTAATCCAAATGACATTAAAAAACAATTAAATACTTACATTGAATTAATAAATAATAATGCGGAAAAAGGAAATTTTAAGGTATTAGCACTATTTGTAACAGATATTTTTAATAAGGGTTCTTATGTTATTTATAATGATAGTGCAAAAGAGATAATTAGTGAAGCTTTTAAAATTTCTAATTTTGAGCAATGGACATTCATTCCTAACTGTTTGTCACGAAAAAAACAAATAGTACCTAACATTATGAATACATTAAAAGCAATTTAAAAGATTATACTATCATTTAGTATAATCTTTTTCTATTATTGTAAAAAGTTCTATTAAGTAATAAATAAAATGCTTTTCTAGCTTCATCATATCAAGTGTAATAATTAATCTATTACTTTTCATTCCAAATCTAAACATTTTAGTTATATTATTTGCTTCTACAAATAATTTTTGTATCTTTATTTTTTGAGTTAATTCTTCAGGTAATTCAATTTCTACAAAATTTTTCGTTTGTTTTACTTTACTAATATTCAATTTGCGTGCTAGTTTTTCAAACCATTCTTCATACATATAAATAAGTATTTTTTCATCTATTTTCCCAAATCGATCTTCAATTTCATTTTTAACTTCAATTAATTTTTCATATGAATCAATCGTATTAATTTTTGAATGAATCTCAATTTTCAACTCTTCTTCAGACACATAATCATCACTAATAGATGTATCTACTTCAATAAGTGGTTGCATTTCTTCTTCTTTAATTTCTTCTATTCGTTCGCCTTTTAATTTTTTTATTTCATTATTTAACATATTTAAAAACATTTCTATTCCAACAGTATCTATAAAACCAGCTTGTTCTGTACCTAGGATATCTCCTGCCCCTCTTATTGATAAGTCACGCATTGCAATCGAAAATCCACTTCCTAGTTCTGTAAATTCCTTAATAACTTTTAATCTTTTTTTTGCTACCTCTGACAATATTTTTTTATTATCATACATTAAATAACAGTATGCTATTCTGTCGCTTCTACCTACTCGACCTCTAATTTGATATAATTGTGCCAAACCAAATCTATCAGCATCAATAATTATTAACGTATTAACATTAGGAATATCAATACCCGTTTCAATGATTGTTGTACAAAGTAACACATCATATTCATAATTGTAAAAATCTAACATTACTTTTTCTAACTGATGTTTAGACATCTTACCATGAGCAGATACAACTTTAAGATCTGGTACTAATTTTTGAATTTCTTTTTCTTTTTCTTCCATATTTTCAATATTATTATACAAAACAAAAACTTGACCATTTCGCGATTTTTCTTTATATATTGCATCTTTTATAATTTGTGAATTATAAGCCATAACATATGTTTGAACAGGGTATCTATTGGTAGGTGGCGTTTGTAAAAGGGATAAACTTCTAATTCCCGTAAAAGTCATTTGTAAAGTTCGGGGAATTGGGGTTGCTGTTAATGTTAACACGTCAATACTAGTTTTATATTTTTTTATTTTTTCTTTGTGTTTTACTCCAAAGCGTTGCTCTTCATCAATAACCAAAAGTCCTAAATCTTTAAATTCTATATCATCACTAAGAATTCTATGCGTACCAATTACAATATCTATTTTTCCTTCTTTAATATCATTTAAAATTTGTTTTTGATTTTTTTTAGAAACAAATCTATTTAAAAGTTCAATTCTAACTGCAAAATTTTTAAATCTTTCAATTGCATTATCATAATGTTGTTTAGATAAAATTGTAGTAGGACATAACATTGCTACTTGTTTGCCAGACATCACAGCTTTAAACATTGCCCGAAAAGCAACTTCGGTTTTTCCGAATCCTACATCTCCACATAAAATTCGATCCATTGGAACAGGTTTTTCCATATCTTTTTTTATCTCTTCAGTAACTTTGACTTGATCAATTGTATCAGTAAACTTGAAATCTTTTTCAAATTCTAATTGTTCAGGACCATCTTTAGCAAATGAAAAACCAACACTCGCTTCCCTCTTAGCATATAATTCTAAAAGAGAAAATGCTAATTTTTTAACTTTTTCTTTTACTTTTAATTTTGTTTTTGCCCATTCTGTTCCACCTAATTTATTAAGTTTAGGAACAACTCCTTCACTAGATGAATACTTTTTTATTGTTTCTATTTTTTCAACAGGTATGTACAATCTATCTTTATCACGATATTCTATCCATAAATAATCCTTTTCTAAACCGTTTTTCTTTATTTTTTTAATACCACAATATCTACCAATTCCATATAAATCATGAACTATATAATCACCAATATTAATCTTATTTAAATCATTAACTTTTGTACCAATTTTAAAACGTGATTTATAATTTTGAAGATTTTTTTTCTTTTTAAACAACTCATTTTCACTAATAACAACAATATTTTCAAATTGAAAACCACTACTTATTTTTTTTACAATTACATTTATTTTGTTTTCAATTATTTCTCCTATAGAAGTAAAAACAATATTTTTATTATTCAACTCATTTATTAACTTATTCACTAAATTTTTGTCAGAAACACACAAAATTACTGTTTTCTTTTGAATTATATATTTATTTAATTGTTCATTTATTTCTTCTTTAGTTTTACCAAATGGTTCAATATCTTTAGAATGATATATTTTTTTATTTTTTAATTTCAAAATATCATTATCAAAATCCATTAAATACAAATACTCTTTTTTTAAATCATAAAAATCATGAAAATATTTTACATTACTGACACCAATACTTTGTTGATAATTAAAAACTTCATTTTGTAATAATTTATAACTTACTTCAATATCATTATAATTATTAACTATTACTTTACATTTTTTAAAAAAATCACAAATATTAACAGGTTTAATATATTTAACTAAATCTTTTTGCGTCACTAAATCTAAATTAACATTATCATCAACTAAAAATTCAGTATAAGGATAAATAATTACTTTATTTATTGTATTTAATGTTTTTTGTGTGTTAATATCAAATGTGCGAATTGATTCTACAACATCTCCCCAAAATTCTATACGAATAGCATTTAATTCCCCTACTGGAAAAATATCTAAAACAAATCCACGAACTGCAAAATCACCAGTTTTATTAACTATTACTTCACGTTTATAACCAATTTTTTCAAAATGAATAGCAAGTTCTGATATTTTATATTCTTTATTTATTTCAATTTCAAATATATTATCTATAAACTTTTTTTTGTGTGGTAGATACCTTAAATACCCCATTAAATTTGTAACAACAATTTTTTTATCATTTTCAATTATAGATTTGATAGTTTCTAATCTTGTGTTTTTTAATTCGGGACTTAGCGCAATTGCTTCACTTGTTAAAAAATCATCCATCGGAAATAACAAAACATCATTTGTATAATTTTGAAGAGTTTGATAAAAGTTTGTCGCTTCATATAATGAATTAACTAAAAAAACAATAGATTCATTTGTTTGAACAAATCTATTATATACATACAAACATTTTAATTCTTTATTCAATCCAATAATTACTTCTGTTTTTGGATCAATTTTAAAAAAATTATCCATATTATCCCCGCCACTATTTTTGTTTTTTGTTATATTTATTCATTAAATTGTCAAAAGAAGTTTCCATATAATCTTTAAATATTTCCAAAAACAAATTGGCTATTTCCTCAATTTTTTTATAATCTTCATTACTAAACTGACCTAAAACGTAATCACGAGCATCAATCATATTATTTTTTGAAATTCCTACTTTTAATCTTTTATAATTTTGTGTTCCTAGATGCATTTCAATATTTTTAAGGCCATTATGTCCTCCAGATGAACCTTTACTCTTTAATTTTATATTACCAATATTTACATTCATGTCATCACAAATAATTAAAATATCATCAATATCTATTTTAAAATAGTCAACGAAATTTTTTATAACTTCTCCTGATAAGTTGATATATTTATAAGGTTTTAAAAGTATTATTTTTTCACTATTGTAATAAAATTCACCATAAATACCACCGAATTTTTCTTTATTTATCGAAACATTATAATGAATAGCAAGTTTATCAAGTAAAATAAAACCAATATTATGTCTTGTCTTTTCATATTCTTTACCAGGATTTCCAAGTCCTACAATTAATCTCATATTTCACCTACTTTTTTATTTTATGATATTTTTCATAAACTTCTCTTTTACTTATTTTTCTATCTTCTGCTACTTTTTTTATTGCTTCCTTCTGATTAAGTCCTTCTTTAATATATAGATTCACGTGTTCAATTATAGTCAAATGTTCATAATTATTTTTTTCTTTATTTTTTTCTACAACTATTACTAACTCACCTTTTATATTACTTATTGTATTTATAATTTCACTTATTATTCCCCTATATACGGTTTCATAACGTTTACTTATTTCCCGGGAAATACTTATTTTTCGATCTCCAAATATTTCTAGCATATTTTTTAAAGTTTTTTGAATTCTTTGCGGTGATTCATAAAAAATCAAAGTATACTCTAAATTTTTTAACTTTTCTAATTCTTTTTTTCTTTTTTCTTCTTTATTGTTTAAAAAACCATAAAATAAAAATGAAGAAGTTTCTAACCCTGAAACAATTAAAGCAGGAATTAATGCAGTTGGTCCAGGGAGGGCTATAACATTAAAATTATTTTCAAGTGCAACTTTAACTAAGACATATCCTGGATCACTAATAACAGGGGTACCACGATCAGTAACTAATCCAACATTATATCCTTCATTTAAATATTTTAACAATTTTTCACAATTTTTTATTTCATTATGTTCATAATTAGATATTATTTTTTTATTTTCTATATTAAATTTATTTAATAAATTTTTTGTAACTCTTGTATCCTCAGCAAATATTACATCGACCTCTTTTAATATTTTAAGTGCTCTATAAGTAATATCTTCTAAATTTCCTATTGGTGTTGGTATTAAATATAACGAAGGAGTGTTATTATAACTTTTTTGAATCATATTATCCCTCTATTCAAAATATTTTTTTATATTTTGTGTATATTCACCACTTTCTTCATGAACATAAATAGGTGGTAAAATTTTTAATCCTGGTTTGCCCTTTTTTCTACCTTCGATTAGCAATATATTTGCATCAATATTCTTTTTTGGATAGACAAACTGGATTTTTTTAGGCTCTATATTATTTTTTTTCATTATCTCAATTATTTCTACCAAACGTTCTGGACGATGAACTATGGCAATTACACCATTATTTTTTAATAACTTTCGACTTATCTTAAATAAATTTTCTAAATTAAGTGATAATTCATGTCGCGCAATGACTTTATATTCTTTTTCATTTAATTTAGAATTTGAATTTACTTTAAAATATGGAGGATTACAAATAATTACATCATATACATCACTTTCTAATTTTTTATACAAATTATTAATATCATCATTTATAACAGTAATTTGGTTTTCTAATTTATTATATTCTACTGTTTTTTTTGCTAATTCACAAACTTCTTTTTGAATTTCCACTGCTGTTATATGAGCTTTAGTTTTGGTAGTCAAAATCAAAGATATTGGAGCATTTCCACATCCAATATCTAGTATTTTTTTAGTTCGAGCAGAAATTGTCACAAAATTTGGTAAAAGAACAGAATCTAAAGAGAATTTAAACATATCAGTATTTTGATATATTTTTAAATTTTTATATCCCACCAAATCATTTAGAACATTCATTTTCTTCTACTTTCACCTCTATTATTCCTACATTTGGTACATCAACTTTATATTTTTTTTCTAAAATATCAACAGCTACTACTAACCCCTCACCTTGTTCTGTTTGAACTGTAGAACCAATTTTAGGTAATTTTTCGTGACTACATTTATAATTTTCATCTTCATATTTTAAACAACATAATAATCTTCCGCAAGCACCATTTACTTTTGAAGGGTTTAATGATAAATTTTGATTTTTTGCCATATTTATACTAATATTTTCAAATTTATTTAAAAAAGCTTTACAGCATAAAATACGACCACAATGACCAATTCCACCAATCATTTTAGCTTTATCTCGCACACCAATTTGTCTTAGTTCTATTCGAGTTTTATAAATAGCTGCTAAATCTTTAGCAAGATTTCTAAAATCAACACGACCATCAGCTAAAAAATGAAATAATAATTGATTGCGATCTAAAGTAAAATTTGCATCTAAAATTATCATATTTAATCCATTTTTTTTAACTAATTTTTTACATACCTTTACCGCTTCACGAGCATCTGCTAAATTTCTTTTATATTTTTTATAATCTTGTTTTGTAGCAATACGAATTATATTATGTAGCGGTGAATCTAGTTTAGATTCATCTATTTCTAATGGATCTGTAGCAATCCATCCCATTTGTAATCCTCGTTCCGTTTCAACTACAACTGTTATTCTTTTTTTTAATTTAAATTTATTTGGAGAAAAATAGTATATTTTTCCTCCTTCCTTAAATCTTACACCAATTACTTTTGTCATTTAATCAACTCCTAACAATATTACTAACTTGTCCATTAACAATTTACTGTTTAAATTATATTTTATTTTTCCTTTTAAATCAATCAATATTTTTATTTTTTCACATATTTGCTCAATGGTGTTTTTATTACACATTTTTATTATTTCATTATCATATTCTTCAAATATATTAATTTCTCGATTCATAGATTTATTTAAAATATCTGTATAAAATAATATCATTATATCAAACGCTACTTGAATATCTTTTTTATCTTTAATTTGTTCATGAAAAAGTTTATTTAAATATAACAATGTATCACTATTATTGCTTTCATAATAAATTATAAAGTTTATTACTGCTTCTATAATTTTATCCTTTTTTTCATCTTGAATAAATTTTTCTATTTCCTCTTTATTATTAAGTAAAATATAAGCAATTTTTTCTTTAGTATTACCTTCAAATTTTTTTATAATATTTTTATCATCTATCAAATTAATATTTATACATCTAGAAGTTATTGTTTCTAACAATTGGTATTTATTATCTGTTATTAATAGTGCCACAATATCATCTTCTGGCTCTTCTAAAAATTTTAAAATTGAATTAGCCGAAAATTTATTTAATTTGTGTGCATTATTTATTATATAAATACGTTTTCTTCCTAATAATGATTTATTACTAAATTCTCTTTGAAGTTTTTCTATTTCTTCTTTTTTAATCCAAATTTCATCAGTATCAATAATTAATATATCATTATATAATCCGTTTTCTATTTTATAAATAACATCTTCCTTTTCATCATCATTTTCAATATCTTTTATAATGATTTCTTTTGCAAAATCTAAAACTAAATTAATAGTTTTTGAGTATTGATTAGAAATAAATAAATATGCATGTGAAATATTATTTTTTTCTATTGCTTTTTTTAAAATTTTACATGCAACTGGTTGTTCATTTATATATTTATCTAGCATATCTATTTCTCCTTAGTAAACTAAAATTAAAATAACAATTAAAGAGATTAACATTGGATATCCAAATATTGTTAATAATCCAACTGTAATAACATTTATAGGTATTATTAAATTTAACGATATAGCAAATAGATTATAACAATAAATTAAAAAAGTATTATAAATTACTTTCTTAAATAATACCAAAAATTTTTTTAACATAATGCCCTCCTGATATATATTATGAGGACATTATATTCTTATGAAATTTCTTTTCTATCTTCAATAGCTTTTTCAAGTGTTAAATAATCTATATATTCCATATCTGTTCCATAAGGTATTCCTTGCGCGATTTTTGTAATTTTTACACCTGTATTTTCTAAAATTTTTGCAATATAAAGAGTTGTTGTTTCTCCTTCAATACTTTGTTTTAAAGCAATTATTACTTCTTCTACTTTATCCTTTTCTATTCTTTGTTTTAAAGCTCCAATGTTTATATCTGATGGATTAATTCCATCTAACGGTGAAATTAAATTATCAATCACATGATACATACCATTATAATTATTTGATTTTTCAATCATTATAACATTTTTTGGTTCTTGAACTACACAAATTATTTTTTTATTTCTATTTTCATCCAAACAAATATCACACTTATCTTGTTCTGATAAATTATTACAAATATTGCATCTTTTTATTTTTGTTTTTGTGTCCTTCAATGATTGAGAAAATAAATTAATAATCTCATCATCTAATTTTAATGTAGCAAGTGCTAATCTTTCAGCTGATTTTTCACCAATACCTGGTAATTTTTTGAAACATTCAATTAAGTTTCTAATTACTTCTGGGTAGTTCATTAGAATAATCCTGGCATTCCTTGTGTAAATTTACCTAATTTTTTTTCAGTTTCCTCATCTATTTTTCTGATGACATTGTTAATTGCTACCATAATCATATCTTCTAACATTTCAATGTCATCATTTGTTAGGTCATCAGCTAAAATTTTAACACTTACTAACTCCTTATTCCCTTTCATTTCGACACTGACCAATGATGTTTTTTCACTAAAAATCGTTTCATCAATTTTTTTCTTTTCTTCCATCATTTCTTTTTGAATTTTTTGAGCTTGTTTTAAAATATTTTGCATATTCATTTTTTTATCTCCTTTCTAATTTTTATATTCTATAATATCACTAAATAAAGATTCAATATCATTTTGTTTTTCATTTTTTTGTGTTTCTAAATTTAAAAATTCTTCTATTTCTTTTGTTTCTTCTATAGGTTCATATTTTTTTGTCTTACTTTTGAATTCAGAACGATATACAGCCCACTCTTCTTCGTGAACTGCAATTACTTTATATTTTTTCTTCAAATTATTTTCTATAAATTTTTCTATTTCAACAATATTTTGATTAAATGCTTTTTTCATTCCTTCACTATAATAAACAAAAACTAAATTATTTTCACTAGCAGCAGCTATCTTTGCATCTAATATTAAGGTTGCTATTTTTCCATACTTTTCATCAAGTACATATTTTCTAAAAACTTCTATTTCTTTTTTAATGTTGTTTAATAATATTTTACTTGGTTTTACAAAAGTATTATTAATACGTATTTTTATTATTTTTTTTAACATCTCTCCATCTTCATTATTTTGGAATTTAGTTATATTTTCATTATTATTTACAGTATCTTTATAATTTTTATTCTTTTTATTTACATTTATTTCTATATCACTTTTCTTATCATTATTCTCATTTGAAACATTTTTCTTTTCATTACTTATTAGAGCTATCATTAATAATTCGAAAAGTAATTTTGGATGGTTATAATTTTTCATTTCTATTAAATAATTATTTATCTTTGAAATCATTTTTAATATTTCATCATTTGATAAATTAAATTTTTCATCATTATATATTTCCCGGGAAATATTATCATCCAAACTATCAGGAATATTTTTATAAAGTATTATATTTTTTAAAAATAATATTATTTCTTCCACTAATTTCGTAAAATTTTTCCCTTCACTATCATATTTTTCAATTAATTTAAATATTTCATTTAAATTTTTATCCAAAATATTGATAACTAATTCTTTTAATTGATATTGGGGTAAAGTTCCGTTAATTTGATGAACATCATCTAGTGTTATTTTATTGTCACTATAAACTATTGCTTGTTCTAATAAACTTATTGCATCTCGTAATCCACCAGATGAAAATCTTATTATTTCTTCAAGTGCAGTTTTTTCAATATCTATATTTTCTTTTTCAGAAATATAAAGCAATCTATCTAACATACTTTTATCATCTATTTTTTTAAAATCAAATCTCTGACATCTAGATAAAATTGTTTCTGGTATTTTATGAGGTTCAGTAGTAGCTAAAATAAATATTACATGTGAAGGTGGTTCTTCTAATGTTTTTAATAATGCATTAAAAGCTCCGATAGTCAACATGTGCACTTCATCAATTATATATACTTTATATTTACTTGTTGCCGGAATTAAGGAAACTTTACTTCTTATTTCTCTAATTTCATCAACTCCATTATTTGAAGCTGCATCTATCTCTATAATATCAACACTCTGTTTGTTTTTGATTTGTGTACAACTAACACAAGTACCACAAGGTAAATAATCATTCAAATTTGTACAATTTACTGTTTTAGCAAAAATATGGGCAACACTTGTTTTACCAGTACCACGTGGACCTGTAAATAAATAAGCATGATTTATCTTTTTTTTACGTATTTCATTTTTTAAAATTTTCACAATTATTTTTTGTCCCACGACTTCATCAAAATTTTGTGGCCTGTATTTTCTATATAATGATTGATACATTTTTCCACCTCATTTAAATATTATATCATCACACTAATGTTTTTTTAAAATTTATTTCTTTTATCTTCAAAAAATTCACGCAACATCTTTTTTGATTCATTACCATACATTTTTTCTAAATCTATAATTTTAATATTTTTAATCATATCATTATTAATTTTTTGTGAAAATCCATACTTATCTGATGAAGTGGCATATACTACCTTAGGTATTCTAGATTGAATGATGGCGCCATAACACATCAAACATGGTTCAAGTGTTACATATAATATACAATCATCTAATCTCCATGTTTTTAATTTTTTACACGCTTTTTCTATAACTAAAATTTCAGCATGATACGTTGCTATTTTATTTTTTTCTCTTTTATTATGTGATTTCGCAATTATTTTTCCATTTTTCACAATAACGGCGCCTACAGGAACATCACCAAATAATAATGATTTTTTTGCTTCTTCAAGTGCAATTTTCATATATTTATATTCCATACAACACCTCTTTTTTTTATAAAAAAAAAGCGACACACACATATAGGGAATCTTAAGGCTGCTATCTTCCGATCCTGACCTGGTTCGATTATATATGTTGTGCCAAATTAATAATATAACATTTTTTTTTAAAAAGCAAGAATTACTTACTTTTTCACATTTATTATAATGTTTCACGTGAAACACTATTTCTCGAAAAAAATTTTTATACATTATTATACTAGATCAATTTAATGTTTCACGTGAAACATTAAATTGATTAATTATGAAAAAATTTATTTTAACAAATCGTCGACGATATTTAATGATGTACTGTTTCTTTTATTTATAAAAATATTTTAAAAATAAACCAATGTTTCACGTGAAACATTGGTTTAAATAATAATTATAAATAGTTAGAATTAATCATTATAATATATAATAATTATAAAACTACATTTAATTTTATCAATTTATTTTAATATATGGCAGCAAAAACAACAATTAATTTTTATATTATAATTATATAACAATTTTTAATTATATATTAAATTATGTATCACTAAATAGTGTTTCACGTGAAACACTATTTCTCGAAAAAAATTTTTATACATTATTATACTAGATCAATTTAATGTTTCACGTGAAACATTAAATTGATTAATTAT
>JAAYMD010000014.1 GCA_012521575.1 Mollicutes bacterium | reverse complement strand
TCTTTTTTCATTTTATCAAGCAAAACCTTACGTGTTGACATCATACTTAATATTGCCGAAAGAATTAATAAAAACATTAACAATATTGTATATAACACACCAGAGACAGCATAACCCTTATTATTCATTTTCATCGAATCACTCCGTTTAATATTCTATTATTTCTAATTGGGTATCTTGGTATACACTATCAGCCTTTTCTTTTGGAATAACTATAGTATCCTTATCACCATCGGATATATACCTTGTTTTTTCTAATAATTTAAAATTATATTCAATATCAAAATCTTCTCCTAAATTATCATATGCTCTTATTCTTTTTAAAAATAATGGATTAAAATCTTTATTAAATGGCGAAAGCTCACTTTTCCATCCAACTTGCAAAGTAGATATCGTTTCATACGTTACACCATTATAGGTGCTTTTTAATATGTGCGCGAAATTGGGATGATCCATATTATAAGGCGAGCCGAATGGAAGCGCAACAACATTAACATATTTGTCGGGAATAATTTTATCAAGTTTATTATAAAGTTTTCCAATTTCTTCTTCAACCTTTTCACTACTTATGGTTGTAAAGTCACTGTGACTAAAACTATGATTACCTATATCATATCCATTATTAATAAGCCATTTAATTATTTTTTCGTTATATTCAGGTTGACCAAACAATTCACCGTTTAAGAAAAATGTTGCTGTTACATTAAAATCAGGATATTTTTTCTTAAAACTTTCAAGTATACCAACGGCACTATTAGGATCAATGATAATATTTCCTTCTTCATCTAAACCTGTTACTAAAATATTATTTTTAAGCCCATCATCAAACGTTAAAATAATTGGACTTTTACCTAATTCTACATCTATTATACCATTAACATAATCAATTAATCTAATCATTTGGTAATTATTTTGATAATAAAATTCTAAATCTTTTCTAAATGCTTCAGCAGTTCTTTGATAGCCACTTTTATCAACATTACCACCTATATATGCTGTATCATCATTTTTTAAGTTATGAATTCCATGATACATCATAATAGGCACATTCCCAAGTTCATCAACCTTATACTTTTTATAAAGATTTTTATCAACTTTACCAAGCGAAATTATTACAATTAATTCATCATCTTTTTTGATCTCAACACCTTTTTTAATATTTTGACTTATAATTTTTCCTTTAGCAATTTCTTTATGATGTTTTTCTTTAATTGTTAATTTTAATCCTTTTTCTTTGGCATACTCTTTTATTTGTTCAACATTCATATTACTTAGATCTATCATTTTATTTGCTTGACTTTTTTTAGGAATAAAAGCTATAACTCCAAAAGCGATAAGTGCGCAAATGAAGAGTACTATAAAAATATTTTTATATTTAAAACTTCTTTTCTTCTTTTTCATTATACCACCCTAACAACTATCCTATATTAAAAGAATAACATTTTTCTCTTGTTTTTTCAATACAACTAAACAAAAAACCCATATTATAAAAATATGAGTTTAATAGAATATAATAGGTGATAAAATGTCTAACGACATCAAACAAATAATTAAAATTTTTTTAATCATTATAATATTTATATTACTCTTAAAAAATTTTTTTCTTATATTAAAATCATTAATTATTATTTTATTAATTATTTACCTTTTTAGAATAATAAGGC
>JAAYMD010000013.1 GCA_012521575.1 Mollicutes bacterium | reverse complement strand
TGCATTGAGTAATGGGGTAAATCCAACTGCAAGAAAATATAATATAAGTTCAGGAATGATAAGTAATTGGATTAAATCATATCGAGAAAATAATAATACAGTTGTTGATAATAAATATAAAAGAGGTCAAAAATAACAATCATTCCTATTTTTTACTTTTGGTATAGTAAATAAATTTTTTTATGATATAATATATGAGGTTTATTTAGGATGAGAGGCGGAAACAACGTGAAAGAAATTAGAATTAATACTAAGTTTATTTCAACATTGCCAAAATTAAATGTTAAATCTATGCATATTAGTAGTGATTTATATATTTTAGCTAATGATTATTTAATTAAAAAGTATATTATTGATGACGAAGATTATTTAAAAGAACAAGAACAAAAAATTGAAGTTTTAATGAATAAAAAAATTAAACATACAATAAGTGCGCTTGCTAAAGTTTATATTGATGATAAGTTTCAGGGGTTGTTTTCCCTTATATTAAAAATGCAGTTGAATTAAAACGAATAATAAATAAAGATTTAAATAAAGAGGATTTATTTAATATTATGATAAAGTTGAGTCAAGCTTTAGAAGATATGCATAAACAAGATATTATTTATGGAGACATTAGTGCCTCTAATATTATTGTTGATATGCACTTAAATCCTTATTTTGTTGATATGGATGGTGCGATTGTTGAAGGTATAGGAAATAGTAATTTTACAGAGTTACTATATGGTAACAAATTTGTAACTGATATGACAGCTAGAAAAGAACTAGATATATTTCTTTTAAATATTTTGTTTGTTAATTTACTAAGCAAGCAAAATGTTGCAAGGATGACAGCGGAGGAATTTTTCAAAGTACTTAATAATTTAGAAATATCTGAAAATTTAAAAAAATATTTTGGTTTAATTATTAATGGTTATTGTGAAAAATATGCCACTAAATTTTTGATAGAAGAAAAGCAAAAATTACGAAAAAAGTAGGAGTGATGATATGGATAAAATTATTATTAAAGGTGCAAGAGAAAACAATTTAAAAAATGTTGATCTCGAGCTTCCGAAAAATAAATTAATTGTTATGACCGGAGTAAGTGGTAGTGGTAAAAGTAGTCTTGCCTTTGATACTATTTATGCTGAGGGTCAAAGAAGATATGTAGAAAGTTTAAGTGCCTACGCCAGACAATTTTTAGGTGGGACTGAAAAACCAGATGTTGATAGTATTGATGGATTAAGTCCATCAATTAGCATTGACCAAAAAACTACTAGTAAAAATCCAAGAAGTACAGTGGGAACGGTAACAGAGATTTATGATTATCTTCGTCTTTTGTATGCGAGAGTGGGAATCCCTTACTGTCCAAAGCATAATATTCCAATTAGTAGCCAAAGTGTTGAAGAAATGGTTGATCAAGTTACGAACTTAGAAATAGGGACCAAAATTAGAGTGTTAAGTCCCGTTGTTCAAGGCGAAAAAGGGATGCATAAAGATATTTTTGAAAAAATTAAAAAGGAAGGTTTTGCTCGTGTTCGTGTTGATGGGGAAGAATACGAAATAGAAGATGTTCCAAATTTGGATAAAAATCACAAACATGATATTTATATTATAGTTGACCGTTTAATTATGAAAAAAGATATTAGAAGTAGATTACATGAAAGTATTGAAATAGCGACTAACTTAGCAAATGGTAAAGTGGTTATTGATGTTATTGGTGATGAAGAAATAATCATGAGTGAAAAATATGCTTGTCCGCATTGTGATTTTTCTCTTCCAGAGCTCGAGCCCCGTATGTTTTCTTTTAACGCGCCTTATGGTGCTTGTTCGGATTGTAAAGGGCTTGGTGTAAAACTAGAAATTGATGTTGATTTAATTGTACCAAATAAAGATTTAAGTATTATTGAAGGAGCACTTGTGCCGTTAAATAATGAAAGTGATAATATCTATTTTAGTAGTTTACTTACAACTTGTGCTCATTATAATATTGATGTTAATAAACCGTTTAAAAATTTAACAAAAGAAGAACAAAAAATTATTCTTTATGGCTCACCTGATGAAATTAACTTTAAACATGTGTCGAAAAATGGTAATGTTAGATACACAAAAGATTATTATGAAGGTGTAGTTCGTAATTTGCAAAGAAGATATATGGAAACTAAAAGCACATGGATTCGGGAATGGATTGAACAATATATGACAGAACATACTTGTCCAACATGTAAAGGAGCAAGGTTAAATGATCAAGTTTTATCCGTTCGTGTGGGACGAAAAAATATTTATGAATTAACAAAAATGAGTATTGGAGATATCAAGAAATTCTTTACTAGTTTAAAATTTAACAAGGAACAAGCGGAAATATCAAAAACAATTTTAAAAGAAATTATGTCAAGATTACAATTTTTGATTGATGTTGGTCTTGAGTATTTGACCCTTGCTAGAACAGCATCAACTTTAAGTGGAGGAGAATCGCAACGAATTAGACTGGCTACTCAAATTGGATCGCAACTAACCGGGGTTTTATATGTTTTAGATGAGCCAAGCATTGGTCTTCATCAACGTGACAATCAAAGATTGATTGATTCACTACTTAATATGCGTGATTTAGGAAACACATTAATTGTTGTTGAGCATGATATTGATACCATGCTTGCAAGTGACTATTTAGTTGATATTGGACCAAGTGCTGGACAATATGGTGGTGAAATTGTTGCGGCAGGAACACTAAAAGAAGTTATGGAAAATGAAAGAAGTATTACTGGAAGATATTTAAGTGGTAAGGAAAAAATTTATATTCCTAAGAAACGCCGTCAAGGTAACGGTAAATTTTTAGAAGTAAGAGGAGCGAAGGAAAATAATTTAAAAAACATAAATGTCAAATTTCCACTTGGTACTTTCATTTGTGTTACAGGTGTAAGTGGAAGTGGTAAAAGTAGTTTAGTAAATGAAATTTTATATAAATCTGTTGCAAATAGTTTGTATCGTTCAAAAGTAAAACCAGGAAAACACCGAAGTGTTAAAGGGATTGAACATATTGATAAAGTTGTTGAGATTTCTCAAGCACCAATTGGTCGTACACCTCGTAGTAATCCAGCAACTTATACAGGTGTGTTTGATGACATTCGCGAAACTTTTGCCATGACCAAAGAAGCTAAAATCCGTGGATATTCAAAAGGCAGATTTTCATTTAATGTTAAAGGTGGGCGCTGCGAAGCGTGTCAGGGTGATGGTGTTAAAAAAATTGAAATGCACTTCTTACCTGATGTTTATGTTCCGTGTGAAGTTTGTGGTGGAACCCGTTATAATCGCGAAACATTGGAAATTAAATACAAAAACAAAAATATACACGATGTTTTAGAGATGCGTGTTTCTGAAGCTTTGGAATTTTTTGAAAATATTCCGAAAGCTTATCACAAATTACAAACATTGGTCGATGTTGGCTTATCATATATTAAACTAGGACAAAGTGCTCCAACGTTAAGTGGCGGGGAAGCTGCGCGCGTTAAGTTGGCTAAGGAATTGCAAAAAAAACCAACTGGTAAAACTTTATTTATTTTAGATGAACCAACTACTGGGCTTCACAGCGAAGATATTAAAAAATTATTAGTTATATTAAATCGGATTGTTGACAATGGAGATACTGTAATTGTAATTGAGCACAACCTTGATGTTATTAAAACTGCTGATTTCATCATAGATCTTGGGCCAGAAGGTGGAGATTATGGTGGTGAAGTAGTAGCTACGGGAACACCTGAAGAAGTTGCCAAGGTTAAAGAAAGTTATACAGGCCAATTCTTAAAAAAGGTATTGAAAAAAGAAGATTATGAAAATTAATAAAAGAAATGTCGAAAAATGTGGTATACTATATTTAGTAGAATAATAGGAAGGAAGATATAGTATGACACCACATATTGAAGCAAAGAAAGAAGATATTGCTAAAATTGTACTTATGCCAGGAGATCCTTTGCGAGCAAAATTTATTGCTGAAAATTATTTAACAGATTATAAATTAATTAATCAAGTTCGTGGAATGCTTGGATATACAGGTTATTATAAAGGAAAAAAAGTAACGGTAATGGGATCTGGAATGGGAATTCCCAGTATGGGAATTTATTCTTATGAATTATTTAAATTTTATGATGTTGATACGATTATTCGAATTGGCTCTTGCGGAGCATATACTAAAGATTTAAATTTATTTGATTTAATTTTAGTTAATGAAAGTTATTCTATATCTACTTATGCTTTTGACCAAAATGGATATGAAGGAAAAATAATAGAGGCATCAAAAATTTTAAATGACAAGATTATCAATAAAGCACATGAGCTTAATTTAAAAATTAATACTGCTCGCATTCATTGTTCTGATGTTTTTTATAAAGAAACTAATCCTTTTAAAAAATTGTATGAAAAACATGGGTGTTTAGCCGTAGAAATGGAATCATTCGCACTTTTTCATAATGCCAAAATTTTAAATAAAAAAGCAGCATGCATTTTAACTGTTTCTGATAATTTAGAAACAAAAGAAGAAACTACAAGTATAGAACGTCAAACTGCTTTTACTACAATGATTAAACTGGCTTTAGAATCTATCTTATAAAATTAAGGAAATTCCATATAATAACTTATAAAAAGAGGTGGAATATGAAATATACTAAATATCCCGTTGGTCCATATAATATTCACATTATAAATACAGATAAATTTAAAACTGTGTCAATGAAAATAAATTTTAGAAGAAAAATTATAAAAGAAGAACTAACTATTCGTAGATTATTAGTAGAAATTTTAACTGAATCATCTCGGAAATATCCCACTCAAAGAGATTTAATTATCGCACTGGAAGATCTGTACAATCTGAAACTATCGCAAAGTATTAAATTGGATGGAACATACAGTGTCATATCTTTCATGGCACAATTTTTAAATGAAAAATATACTGAAAAGGGAATGTTAGAAAAATCAATTTTATTCTTATTTGATATTATTTTTGATCCAGATTTTGAAAATGGAAAATTTAAAGAAAGTAACTTAAAAAAAGCAAAAAACAGATTAATTGAAATTATTAAAGAAAATGAAAAAGATCCAACCTTTTATGCTAATTCCAGAATGGTTAAAATAATGGGAGCAAAAGAGCCGTATTCCTTTTCTGTTAATGGTTATATTGAAGAAATTGATAACATTAATACTACCAATTTAACTAAATATTATAAGCAAGTTCTTCATAGTGACATTGTTGATATTTTTATTATTGGTAATGTTGATCCTAAAAATATTAAAGCAATCATTCAAAAAAATTTTGGCATTAATACGATCAAAAAACAAGGAGAAAACCCTTTTTATGAACATCAAAAGTTTAGAAAGCGGGCAAGAAAGCAAAAAGAAGATTATGATTCTTATCAAACTAAATTAGTTATTGGAGCCAAAATCGCACCGCTAACCGATTTTGAACGGAAATATGTGGCCTTTGTCTACAATTTTATTTTAGGTGGCAGTCCTGATTCTAAACTGTTTCGCACTGTTCGTGAACAACATTCTTTATGTTACAGCATTTCATCAAGAATAAGGATACTGCAAAATTTATTAATTATTAATGCGGGAATAGATAAAGAAAATATTGAAAAAACAGTAAGACTTATTAGAAAAGAAATGAATAGTATTTTAAAAGGAATATTTGAAGATTCAGATATTGAAAAAGCGAAGATAAATTTTAAAAATTTTTTGCAAGAAACAATGGATGATCCATATAGCATCATTAGATATTATGTTGAACAAGAGTATTATAATTTTGATCTGATTGAAACGCGCATCAAAAAAATTGACGAAGTAGACAGACAAAAGGTTATTGAATTTGCCAAAAAAATTCATGTAGATACCATCTTCGCATTAGAAGGGGGAAAATCTAAATGAAAGTTTCAGAGTTTGATCGGATTGATTTAAAGTTATATTATGATAAACTTGACAATGGCCTTGAAGTGTATATTGTTCCCAAACAAAATGTCAATAATATTTATGTAACATTTACTACCAAATTTGGTTCCAAACATCTAGAGTTTATTCCTGCAGGAGGCAAAAAAAAGATTAAAGTTCCTGAAGGGGTTGCTCATTTTTTAGAACATAAAATATTTGAACAAGAAGACGGAAAAGACCCATTTGCCTTCTTTAGTGAACGTGGTGCGGATATCAATGCTAGTACTTCTAATCATAAAACAACTTATCATTTTTCAAGTCCTAACAATTTTGAAGAAAATTTAGAATTTTTATTAGATTTAGTGCAAAGTCCATATTTTACTGATCAAAACGTGGAAAAGGAAAAAGGAATTATTGAACAAGAAATTAAAATGTATCAAGATAAACCTAATTATGTCTTATATGAAAAAACCTTATATAATTGCATTGTCAAGCATCCAATTCGTATCCCTATTGCAGGAACTATTGATAGTATTAACAAAATAACAAAGGAAGATTTATATAAATGCTATAATACTTTTTATCATCCAAGTAATATGTTTATTGTGGTAACAGGTAATGTTGAGCCAAATCATGTTTTGGAAATTATAAAAAAGAATCAGGAAAAGAAAAAATTTCCAAAACAAACAGAAAAAATAAAGATTAGAGAATATAATGAACCTGATAAGGTATATAAAGAAAAAGAAATTATACATATGAATGTTGGTATTCCTAAATTGGCTAATGCTTACAAATTTAATATAACTAATTTTAAAGATTTTAGTAAACGAACAATAATTGATTTTTTTATGTTGTACTTTGATATAAAAGTAGGTAATACTTCGAAATTAAATGAAGCACTAAAACAAGAACAAATTATTAATGAAAATTTAGATTATGCATTAGTTAAGTTAGAAACACATATTATTATGATAATATTTGCTAATACAACTTGTCCTGAGAAGTTAGTAGAAAAATTAAGAAGTGAAATTTCTAATTTTGATATTGATGAAACTGAATTTAATCGTAAGAAAAAAAGATTTATTAGTTCATACATATATTTAAGCGATAACATTTATCGCATTAATGGAAAAATTATAAGTAATATCATTAACGAAGGAAAAGTTATAACCAATGATTATGAAGAAATTCAAAACTTAAAATTTGAAGACTTAAAAAGCTTTTTTAAAAACATTAGTTTTGAAAATAACAATTACGTTATTATTAATCCCCCAAAATAAACTTGCATTTATTAAGGAAATATGTTAAATTATTAAGAGTTAAGGAGGCATAAACAATTATGGAAGTATTGTTAATTATTGTAAGTCTTCTTCTAATTGCAATCGTACTTTTACAAAGTGGGAAAGCAGAAGAGGCTTCTAGTGTTATAACAGGCGGAAATCAAGATTTATTTGCAAATAGAAAAGAAAGAGGATCGGAATTATTTATTAGTCGATTAACACTAGTATTAGGAATTGCTTTCTTTGTTATTTGTTTTATAATGGGATTTTAAAACAGTTTGGATTCCCCAAACTGTTTTTTTTTAATCATATAGTTCGTTTTTTAGTTTTTCAATGTTTTCTTGCATTAAAGAAATATAATTAACATTAGCCGCTCTTTCACTTTCTGTTAAATTAGTTATAGTATGTAATTCTACTAATTCCACATTTGTACCTTCAATTAAATTTTTAATTGTATCATTAGGTTCTTCATGTTGTTTTAAGAAAATATAATTAACAATACCATCATCAATTAACTGTTTAACTTCAGCAATTGTTTTATCAGTTAATAATTTATTTTCTTCTAATGATATGACATTAAAATTGTATTTTTCTAAAAATTTAAAAACATCATTACCAACGACAATCACATTATTAGTTGCGCTTTTTGGAAGTTGTTTTAATGTAGCATCTAAATTAGAAACTTCGACATATAATGCTTCATAGTTTTCATCAATTTCGTTTTTTAAATAGTGGTTATTAATATAATTTTTAAATCCCATTCTAATATTTTGGGTCATCATTAAAAAGTTAGAAGGATTTAACCACAATTCTTCAATATCGTAATCATAAGTCATGGTAAGAGAAGCATCAATAATTTTAATATTTTTATTATAATTAAACATTGGGATGACATAATCTTTTTCTTTACTTAGAGCATTAAAGATAAATAAACTGCTTTTACTGTAATCCTTAATTTGTTTATCGGTTAAATCGTAATCATCAACAATTACTCCATCAGGATAAATACTATAAATATTACTGTTTTCACCATAAAGGCGATGAGTAATATACTCAATTGGATAAACTGTTGTATAAATATCTATATCTTCCATACTATCTCTTTTTAAACATCCTGTTAAAATAACAATTGATAAAATAATTATTGCTATTTTATATGTTTTAGTCATATTTTTTCTCCTTTTTAATAACGGGATCATAACCACTTGTTCCCCAAGGATTACATTTTAAAATTCTTTTAATAGCTAAAAAACTACCTTTAATGCATCCATATTTTTCAATTGCGTCAATCGCATAATTTGAACATGTTGGAATATGTCGACAACTATAATGAAAATTACCAGGTATTGCTTGGTAAAATTTAATTAATTTAATCAAAAGATGTCTCACATTTATCACCAATATTATTATACTAAAAAAGAAAAGAAAAGCAAATTGAGGTTTTGATTTTGAAGTGTTATAATAAAAGAAACAAATGTAGGAAGGAGGGAAGAAATGGAAATTTTAGAGAAATTAGGTATTAAAACGAACAATGTGCATTTGTATGAAGAAGCATTTACTCACTCATCGTATGCCAATGAAGAAAATACGACTAGTTATGAACGTTTAGAGTATTTAGGTGATGCTGTATTTGAACTAATTATTACTGAATATTTGTATAAAACTAAACCTGATGAAAGCGAAGGAGTTTTAACTAAACTACGAGCTCATTATGTTTGTGAAAATGCTTTATATGATTATTCATTAAAACTTGGTTTAAATAAATATATAAGACTTGGACGCGGTGAGGAAGAACACGGCGGAAAATATCGAAAAGCTACTGTAGCGGATATTTTTGAATCGTTTTTAGGTGCTTTATATCTAGATAAAGGATTAGAAGAGGCCAAAAAATTTGTTTATAAATACGTCATTCCAATTATTGAATCACAATTTATAGAAATTATAGGAGATTATAAATCATCATTGCAAGAACTTGTTCAAACCGATAAACGCATTTTAGATTATATAGTTGTTAATGAAGAAGGGCCTGCTCATCAAAAAGTATTTACGGTAGTTGTTAAAATCGATGATATTGTTTATGGGGAAGGAACTGCTTCTTCGAAAAAAGAAGCAGAGCAACTAGCTGCTAAAGATGCCTTAAGTAAAATAGCAAGGTGAAATACTATTGATTTTTTTTTAAAATAATGTAGAATAAGAAAATAAGGAGAGATTACTATGGGAAGAGCGTATGCTGTTAGAAAAGCTAGTATCGAAAAAACCGGTAAAGCAAAAGCAAAACTTTATTCGATGTATTCAAGAGAAATATATCAAACAGCGAAAGCTGGTGGTACTAGCATGGACTCTAATGTTGCGCTTAAACGTGTTGTGGAACGGGCTAAAAGAGATCAAGTTCCATCAGAAATTATTAATCGCGCTATTGAAAAAGTAAATGCTGGTGTTGATGAAAACTATAATAATGTTAGATATGAAATAATTGGACCATCAGGATCAACCTTAATCGTAGATTGTTTAACTGATAATGTTAACCGTACTTTAAGCGACATTAGACCCATTTTAAATAAAAATAATGGAAAATTAGGAGTAAGCGGAAGTATATCATATATGTATGATCATTTGTCAATTGTTCGTTTTAAAGGATTAACTGAAGAAGAAGTTCTTGATGCAATGGTTTTAAATGATATTGAAGTTGATGACATTGAAATAGAAAATGATGAAATCACAGTTTATGCTTCTGCTCAAGATTTGTTTCGTATAAAAGAAGCGCTTTTAAAAATAAAATCAGATCTTGAATTTATTGTTGATGAAATTGCAATGGTACCCAAAAATACTGTTAAATTATCAGGGGAAGACTTAAAGTCTTTTAAAAAAATGTATAACCTATTAGAAGAAGTAGATGATGTTCAACACATTTACCATAATGTTGAAAATATAAATGATTAAGGAGGAATAATGATGTATCAAAAATTAAGAGATATTCGTAAAAATCATGGATACAAAGCCAAACAAATGGCTGACAAATTAGGAATCAGCAAGTCATTTTATTTACAACTAGAAACTCGCTACCGCAGATTATCGTATGATATGGCAGTTAAAATTGCAAAAATTTTTAACATGCAACCAGATGAAATTTTTTATGAAGATCATCTTCGAGATGAAAAGGAAAAAACATCTAAAAATTAGTGTTTTTCCTTTTTTTTGTGTCTTTCTTATGATAAACTATTATTAGAGGTGAAAAGCATGGAAAAAATTAATTTACTCCCAGCAGATACTTTTATTGTAATAAATAACACTACTTTAAAAGATGATGACCGCTTATTGATCTCCATGCTTTATCAACCGATTATTGGTGGTTTAGCGGTTAATCTATATTTTACATTTTGGTCCTTTTTAGATAAGCATAAATTAATGTCATTAGAATGGACTCATCATCATTTGATGGCTAGTATGCGTTTTGATTTAGAAAGCATCAGACAAGCTCGTGAGGCTTTAGAAGCAATAGGTCTTATAAAAACATACGTTAAAAAAGGAAGTGTTAATAATTATTTATATGAACTGTATTCACCAGTGCCGCCACATGAATTTTTTTCAAATCCCATTTTAAATACAGTTCTTTATAATAATGTTGGCAAAGTTGAGTATGAAAGATTAGTTGAATATTTTAAAAAACCAAAAATAAATTTAGACGATTATACTGATATTACTTGTGCCTTTACCGATGTTTTTAAACCTGTAACGGAACTACCTGTTGAAACTCTATCAGCGGATATTAAAAGGCATAGTTATCGTAATTTAGAGCTTGTTTCAAAAATAAATTTAGATAATATTTTAAGTAAGATACCTGAAGAAATTTTAAATCCAAGAGGTATTACCAACGATATTAAAGAGTTTATTTACAAACTTAGTTTTATATATAATTTAGATGATTTTAATACTGAAGAGTTGATTAGAAATTCAGTTAATGATCAAAGAAAAATAGATAAAGAATTACTACAACAAAATTGTCGAAATTATTTCCGTTTTGAAAATGATGGAAAATTACCATCTCTTGCTTATAAACACCAGCCCGAATATCTAAGAAAAAATATTCAAGGACTTAGCAAAAGAGATAAAATGATATATACTTTTGAAACAACAACACCGGCTGATTTTTTACGTGCCAAAAATAATACTGGTACAATGACCAAAAATGATAAAGATATTTTAACTTATTTATTAATTGAATTAAATTTAAATCCAGGTGTTGTTAATGTTTTAATTGATTATGTTTTAAAAATAAATAATAATAAATTAGTTAAATCATTTGTAGAAGCTATTGCGATTCAGTGGAAAAGAAGTAATATTGAAACGGTTGAGGAAGCAATGAATTTTGCTGAACAAGAATATAAAAAGCGAAAAGAATATGCAAATAAAGGTAAAAAACAAAGTAAAAAAGAAGATACAATACCTGAATGGTTTAATCAAGAAATCGAAGCGAAGAAACCAAGTGAAACTAGCCGTAAACAAATAGAAGAAATACTAAAAGAATATAAGTAGGTGAGATAATGAAAACTTTATCTGAGCAAATGGAAGAAATGGGATTAAAAAAACAAATACAAAAAGATTTAGAAAAAGCTTATGATGAAGCATTAAAAAATAAACATTTTAAGGAATTAGTTGAAAAATTAAATATGGATCGGAAATTATTGATGAAATATACAACCCTTTTAGAAGAAAGTAGTCTTGATTATGCAAATTGCAAGAAGTGTAAAAGCTTATTAGAATGCAAAAATAAAATTACAGGTTATGCTTATCTGCCGATGAAGATTGATGGTAATTTAGAATTTGGTTATCAAGCTTGTAGTTATCAACAAAAATTACAACAAGAAACGGCACATTTAAAAAATGTTTATTTTTTTGACATGCCAGAAGAATTAAAAAATGCTAAAATAAGCGATATATATATGGAAGATGAAAGACGTTTCCCTTTAATTGTTTGGATAAATAATTTTGTAAAAAACTATGTAAAAGATTCTAAGCAAAAAGGACTATATTTACATGGTAGTTTTGGTAGTGGAAAAACTTATCTTATAGCAGCGGCATTTAATGAGCTTGCAAAAAAAAATATTAGAAGTGCAATTATCTATTGGCCGGAATTCTTAAGAGATTTAAAAAGTTCGTTTGATACAGATTTTTCCGAAAAGTTTGATTATATTAAAAAAATCCCTTTATTATTAATTGATGATATTGGCGCTGAAACTGTTACTGAGTGGGGCCGGGATGAAATACTTGGGCCAATATTACAATATCGAATGCAACAACACCTCACAACCTTTTTTACATCCAATCTCGATCTCAAAACACTGGAACAACATTTAAGCATTACTCGAGATGGAGTATCTAAAATTAAAGCTAGACGTATAATAGAGAGAATAAATCAATTAACTGAGGAACAAAAACTGATAAGCAAAAATTTTAGAAAATAGGTAAAGAGGAAGTGAACAATTTGACAGATTTAAGAAGTTTACTTGCAATATGTCCTAATTGTGCACAGGAAAATGATTGTGAAATATGCACAGTTTTAAAAAACGAACAATTTACTTCATATTTACTGGAACTATATAAAATAGGAGTAAAGGAAGATATAAATCCAGAAGAGTATTTTAAGCAGGAAAGAAACACTAATAAAGAAGCTTGTTTTAAAGAATTCATAGGATATATTCAATATTTAAATACATATCTTAAAAATAACAATGTTAAATTAGAAAATCCTGAAATAATTGAATACATAGATGAATGCTTGAATTGTATTTTTCCAACTTCTAAATCTAAACAGGCGGTGGAAGCTAGTAAAAGCCGCATTCAAAAATCAACTAAAGAAATAATTGAAAATATAAAAAAAGATAATGATATCTATAATATTATTGATACATTAGTTTTTGACGTTAGAGATATGACTTTCTTTAAACAAGTATTTGAAAATTATTATTCATATTTTCGTAAACATTTAAAAGATAAGAAAAATATTGAAGGGTTAGTAGGAAAATATATTGAATTAGTAAAAGATGAAGAAAATGAAGAACGTGATTTAATTGCAATTGCAAAAATTATTTCATATATAATAAATAATAAAAAATTAGCAATAAAATCTAAAGTTGAAAAGAAATGTCATCAGATTTTATATAATGTTTCTTCAAGCTTAAATTCAAAAAAATATAGTCCGCATGAGCGTAAAAGAATGGCTAGATTGTTAAAAATTTTAATTGATAACATTAATAATAAAGAAATTGTCACCGAAGAACAGTTTGACGCTAATATAAATGCCAAATATGGTATTAAGCCAAATTTTAGTGAACAAGCATTAAAAGAATTAGAAAATTTAAAAGTAGTAAATGATAAATTATATGTGGATTTAACTAATAAATATATTATAAGTATTGATAAAAGTGCTTATTCTTGTCCTGATGATGCTTTTTCTATTGAAATATTACCAAATGGTAATTATCTATTTGGCATTTATATTACCGATGTTTATAGTTATATCAATGAAGGTGGAGCATTAGAATTTGAAGCTTTTGATCGTTCGCAAACGATTTATTGCTTAGGTAAAACAATACACATGCTTCCTGAAAAATTGCTTTATAACACATTATCACTTGCTTCCGGTGGAAAAAAGTATGTAATTGCTTGCTTATTTGAATTGGCACCATCGTTTGATTTAATTAATTATGAAATTAAACGAGCGATTATATCTTTAGATGATAAAAAAAATTTTGGTCAAGTAAAACGAGATGTAAAAAGAGGCAAAAATGTAGAATTTAATAATGTTTATTGTTATGAAACGTTGTTGCGCTTAAGTAGTTATATAAAAAAACATAATCCGATTTTATCGCGTTATCATAAAGATTTTGATGGTCTTAGTTCGGTTGAAAATATGGTTGAAAGTTTTATGTTTTATTACAATTATAATATTGAAAAAAAATATAAAGAATTAGATATTCCATGTATTTATAAAGGTTTTTTTGTAAAAAGAAAACTATTTCACCCTGAAAATACGAAAAGATCATTAGTAGAATATATAATCGATGGTTTAAGTAATCATCCAATGGGATCGTTTTACACTATTGATAACAATAAATTTAAAAGTCCTAATATTCGTATAAATATGGTGCTTACAACACCAATTCGTAATTTTGCCTCACTTCAAAATCAAAAGTTGATTCAAAAATATTTAATTGATAAAGAAAAAATAACAGATAGTGAAATATATGAATTAGAAGAAAAACTAAAAATTATTAGCAATCATATGAATGAAAAAGATAAAATAATTAGAGAATATGTTGAAGAATATAATTATTATAAGATTAAAGAATATAAGAAGAAAAAAAGTTGACAAATTTGAAAAATGTGTTAAAATTTATACTACAATTATATATTGAAAAACGACGATTAGGACACGGTTATTAAACATCATTTTATAGAGAGTTAGTGGTTGGTGGAAACTAACAAATGAGTTTAATAATTACTACCTAGGAGTTGGACTTGAAAAAGATTCCCGGCTATGCCGTTATCTAATTAAGTAAAAATGAGGATGGTACCGCGCCAAGACGCTCCTTAAGGGAGTGTCTTTTTTATTGAAAGAGGTGGAAATATGGATAATAACAAGAAAACAGAAAGATATTGTGAACTTCGTAAAAAATTGTTTGATTTATTACTTAGGAAAAAATTTTTTAAAGATGATGAACAAATGAAACAAAAACTTGAAGAAGAGATAAGAAAAATTAAAAGTGAATTAGGATGTGAACTACTTGAATATTATAATCAAAAAAACGCAAAAAGGAGGTAAAAGAATGATTGATATTAAAGCTAATGAAAAATTAAGTGTTTTGAATCATAGCTGTGCTCATCTACTAGCACATGCTATAAAAAGATTATATCCTAATGCTTTATTTTGGGTTGGACCGGTAATTTCCGAAGGTTTTTATTATGATATTGATTTAGGAGATGAAGTAATCACTGAAGAAAAACTAGTTGATATTGAAAAAGAAATGAAAAAAATAGTTAAAAGCAATAAATTAATCAAAAGAATTGAGCTTTCAAAAGAAGAAGCTTTAGAAATGTTTAAAAATGACCCATATAAAATCGAGTTAATCGAAAACATGGCAGATGATGAAGTAATTACAGCTTACCAACAAGATGATTTTATTGATTTGTGCCGTGGTCCACATGTTGAAAGTACTAAATTATTAAAACATTTTAAACTTTTAAAAGTAAGTGGTGCTTATTATAAAGGTGATTCAAAAAATAAAATGCTTCAAAGAATTTATGGTATTTGTTTTGAAACAGAAGAAGATTTAAAGAAACATTTAGAATGGTTAGAGGAAGCGAAAAAACGAGATCACCGTAAACTTGGGCGTGAATTAGATTTGTTTATGATTAGTGAATATGGACCGGGATTTCCATTTTGGCTACCTAATGGAATGATTTTAAGAAAAAATTTAGAAGATTTTTGGTATGAAGAGCATGCTAAAGAAGGTTATAAATTTATCAAAACACCAATTATGTTAAGCAAAGAGTTATGGAATATTTCAGGGCATTGGGATAATTATAAAGAAAATATGTATATTTCAGTTATTGATGATAAAGAATTTGCGATAAAACCGATGAATTGTCCAGGTGGCATGTTAGTTTACAAAAATAGTTTACATTCATATAAAGATTTACCTCTTCGTATGGGTGAGCTTGGACTTGTACATCGTCATGAAGCCAGTGGTGCTTTAAGTGGTTTATTTCGCGTTCGCAATTTTACACAAGATGATGCCCATCTTTTCATGACTGAAGAACAAGTAGAAGAAGAAGTGATTAGATTAATTAATTTTATCGATCGAATATATAGTGTTTTTAATCTAACTTATTCAATTGAACTATCTACTCGCCCAGAAAAATATATTGGAACTATTGAAATTTGGGATAAGGCTGAAGAAAAATTAAAACAAGCGGTGCTTAAAGCAGGAAAAGAATATAAATTAAATCCAGGGGATGGAGCTTTTTATGGTCCAAAACTTGATTTTAAAGTTACTGATTCACTTGGCAGGCCATGGCAATGTGGTACTATTCAATTAGATATGCAAATGCCAGAACGCTTCGATTTAACATATATTGATAAAGACGGTTCAAAAAAACGTCCTGTCATGCTTCACCGTGTAATTTACGGTTCAATTGAAAGATTTATTGGTATTTTAATTGAACACTATGCGGGCGCATTTCCAACTTGGTTAAGTCCCACTCAAGTAAATATTATTCCAGTAAATAGTGAATTACATCTTGATGGTGCGAAAAAGATATATGATTTATTAGAAAGTCACAACATTCGTATTAATTTGGATGATCGTGATGAGAAATTGAGTTATCGCATGCGTGAAAGTCAAATAAAAAAATATCCATATTCAATTATTGTAGGTGATAGGGAAATTGAAGATAAT
>JAAYMD010000095.1 GCA_012521575.1 Mollicutes bacterium | reverse complement strand
TCATTTCTTCTGTTATAATATTCATAAGATACCTCTTTCTATAAATTTTTTCATCAATTTAATTATACCAGAGGTATCTTTTTTTGTGGATTAAATTTGTAACATATGTATTATAACCTTACATAATATGACTTTAGAAGAAAAAATTGCACAAATGATTGTTATATATTATATTTCTGATGAATATGACAATTTATTAAGTAATGTTATACAAAATGTAAATCCTGGTGGTTTTATCTTATTAAAAGAAAATATTACTAACAATAATCAATTGTTGGAATTTATAAGAAAAATGCAAGAAGATAGCAAAATACCTATGTTTATAACGATTGATCAAGAAGGGGGGACAGTTCAAAGATTACATAAAAAAAATGATATAAAAGTTGAAACAATTCCTGATATGAAAACTATTGGTGATACAAAAGATTATAATAAAGCCTATGAAATAGGTAAACAGATTGGAAAAGATTTATATAAATATGGAATAAATATGAATTTTGCACCAGTAATTGATATATATTCAAATTCTGATAACACTCTTATGGAAACAAGATCATTTGGCAATAATCCAGATATCGTATCAAATATGGGAATTGAAGTAGCAAGAGGTCTTATCGAAGAACAAATCATCCCTGTTTATAAACATTTCCCAGGTCATGAAGATACTTCTGTAGACTCTCACTATGACTTACCAATTTTAAATAAAACTTATGATGAATTATTAGATTTTGAATTAATACCTTTTATAAAAGCTATAGAAAACGACGCGAAAGCAATTATGGTTGGTCATATAGCAACCCCTAAAATTACTAATGATAACACGCCTGCTTCTTTATCAAAAATAATGATTACTGATATTTTAAGAGAAAGATTAGGTTTTGATGGTATTGTTATTACTGATGCTTTAAACATGGTTTCCTTAACAAAGAATTATACTCAAAAAGAAATAATTATTAAAGCTATTAACGCTGGAGCTAACATGTTATTAATGCCTGGTTCTTCAAAACAAACTATTTCAATTATTAAAGAAGCTATTGAACAAAAAGAAATAGAAGAAAAACTAATTACCAATTCAGCGAAGAAAATCTTAGAACTTAAATTTTCAAATAATGCTTATTTTGAAGATTATTATAAAAAAACTAATAGCTAATATTAGTTTTTTTTATACTTTCATTTTTTTACATTATCTTATATTTTAGACTTTTACCCATCCATTATAAACCCACAAACATAATATACTTTGAGGAGGAATTTTAATGAATAACTACCAATTTTATCCAAATATCGATTATTACAAAAAGCTAATCTCTAGTAACAACTCATCTGTAAATAATCTTTATGATCCATATACCGGTTTTATTCACGGAAATATGTTTCCAGATCTTTATAGCCCATACAAAATTGCAAAACCTTATGATATTCAACCACTTAATGAGCAAGCGCGCGCACTTACCCAAATTGATGCTTTAAATTTTGCATTAATTGATTTAGGTCTATACCTGGACGTACATCCCGAAGACCGTGATATACTTAATTTGTTTAACCAATACCGTTTACAAAAAAATAATTTAACTAAAGAATATGAAAATAAATATGGACCATTAACTTTAAACAGCGACATTTTAACAACATATCCTTGGGCATGGAATAATCAACCTTGGCCATGGGAAAATAAATAGGAGGTAAAAAATGTGGATTTATGAAAAAAAATTAGAATATCCTGTTAATATTAAGCGCAAGGATTTAAAAATGGCTAAATATTTAGTTGCTCAGTATGGTGGTCCCGATGGTGAACTTGGAGCAGCTTTACGATATTTTAATCAACGTTATACAATGCCCGATGAACGGGGTAAAGCTTTACTCACTGATATTGCAACAGAAGAATTAGTATCACTAAGATATAAGTAATTATCAATAAAACAACTACAACCCCTATAATTAAAAGAATTGTAGTTTTATATATTTAATTTTCATTATTTTTGTGATGATGCCATAAAATGTTCTAACGCTCTACGCGCCATTTGAATTAAGATATCTTTAACTTCTGAACTAACACAATTATAACAATAATCATCACATATTTTTATTTTGGTGTTACCTAATTTAAACTCCTCCACTATATTATTTTCTTTTCTTTTGATTTCTTCCATAAAAAATCCCCTATTAATATATATGCTTTTCCATTTATTCACATGTTATAATCTATACTTTTTTATATCTTTGTTAAAATATTATTCAAAGAAAAATATATTTGTTTCTAAAAAAATAATTTAAAACCTCATCTGTAACAAATGAAGTTTTAAAATTATAATTTTAAAAATCACAAATCCTAAAAACAATTTATTAATTAACATAAGCGCATTAATTTTTTACTACTGTTTCTTCTAAAAATTCCTCAAAATTATCAATAACTTCAAAAGACACTTCACGATCTAAAGCTTCAAAATGTTTTTTTCCACATTTGATTTTAGCACTTTCTGTTGGTCTTAAAGCATCAAACATAATATCCGCTTTTGTTTCCAGCACAAAATAAAGCTTATCCTTACCGTCTGCATCAATTAATATTGCCCAATCAGGATTATAACTACCTAATGGAGTAGGAATAGTAAACCAACTTGGCAGTTTTACATATAATTTAACTCTTTTATTAGCCTCAAATCTTTTAGCAAAACTTTCTTCGTTCGCACTATCATATATCACATATTCATACAATGATTTTTTACTTTCTATCATATTTTTATGTAAATAACCAGTAAGTTCCTCAGCTTCAAAAAGTTCTTGAGCATAGTATTCATCATCACCTATCTTAGTATATTTAATACCATCTATTATCATATTTCTCATTTTAGCAGTTATAATTTGCGCTACTTGTTCCATATATTTTTGAGGATTTTTCTTAAATAGGTGAATAGTGTTGCTCCTTGTTAATATCTTCACGATAGTTTTTCTTGTTAAATTAGTCTCATTTTGAAGATATGCAATAATATCTGGTAAATTTTCTTGAAAATTATCTAAACCTACTGTATATCTATCTGACTCTTCAGCTATAATTCCTCCAACACTAATATTTAGACCTGCTTTTGTATATATAAGTTTGGCAGCACTTACCATTAAAATTTCCTTCATTTCTTTACAACACTCATCAATTAATTTCTCACTATCAAACTCTACAGAATAAGTAGTCTTGTATTTTATTCTATCCCATAAATTTTTAAACTCAGGATCAAGATAAACTCGTTTATTAAGTTTAACTGTCTTCTTATCACTATTATTCTTAATATTAAGACCACTACAAACTTTACTAACAATTGTTATTATCTCTGGTTTAACAAATTCATATTCGACTGGTACATTTAATTTATTGTCTTTTATGGCAATTTTTAATTTATCTTGTATTTTTCCTGTTGTATTAATATATTCATTATCTAAAAATGCTTTAAATATGGCCTCAGAAGCTTCCTGACCTAAACATTTTAAACTTCCATCTTCTTGTTTAACAGGAATATTAGCAAATAAATGTGGTTCAATAACGCCAAATTTTATACCATTTTCTGTTTCGTATTCTTTCTGTAATGCTGCAGCAAATTCTTCATATCTTTCATTTGCCATAATTGTCAAAGTATTTATGAAAGAATTATACTGACGTTCTCCATTTTGATTTACACAAAGTCTCAATCCACGCCCAATCTCTTGGCGTTTTTTAACTTCACTTTTGGTTTCATTTAAAGTACATATTTGAAACACATTTGGATTATCCCATCCCTCACGTAGTGCTGAATGAGAGAAAATAAATCTAAGTTTAGTATC
>JAAYMD010000094.1 GCA_012521575.1 Mollicutes bacterium | reverse complement strand
GATGAATCATTAAATGAATTATATTTATATGTTGTAAATAAATTAGAAAATTATGAAGCTTTCAAAGGTGCGCAAGAAAAATTGTTGAATTTTAATGATAAATTTATTTCTTTACCAAAAGAAGATAAAAGAAAGGTTATTTTAGAAATTTTAAAAATAACTCAATGTAATTCAGTTAATGCTAATTTAAGTAATTATGGCGGACCTGAACGTTTAGGAAGGATCGAATGGAAAGTTTCATTAGACAAAACAATTTTTATTCATCAATCAATTACAGGATTATATGAAGAAAGAGTGAAATTGTGAGTTATCGAACTGTTGTAATACAAAGTAAATGTAAATTAAAATATCATAATAATTATTTGGTTGTAAGAGGGGAAAAATTAAATCGAATTCATATCGATGAAATAGGATTATTACTTATAGATTCAACACAAGTAGTAATTACAACTATGTTAATAAATGAATTAATTAAGAAAAAAGTTAAAATTGTTTTTTGCAATGAAAAAAGAAATCCAGCAGGGGAATTAATTCCCCTGTATGGAGGATATAACAATACTAAAAAAATTAATATTCAAATTAATTGGTTAGAAGATACAAAGGAAACTTTATGGCAATTAATTGTTCAAAGGAAAATTTTAATGCAAGCAAAATTATTAGAAAAAATGGGGTGTTCAGAGTATACTGTGTTATTGGAATATGCAAAAGATGTCAAAAAAGGTGATGTTTCTAATCGAGAAGGGCATGCTGCTAAAGTTTATTTTAATTCTTTATTTCCAGAAAATTTTAAACGATTCAATAATGATAATATAAATGCAGCTCTAAATTACGGATATTCGATACTTGCTTCATATATTAATAGAGAAATTATTTCTTTTGGCTATTTAACACAGTTAGGTATAAAACATCGCAATGAATTTAATAATTTTAATTTAACATATGATTTAATTGAACCTCTTAGAACAATTGTAGATGAGTATGTAATAAAAAATATTGATAGAGATTTAACAAGTGACTATAAAATGGAGTTGGTAAATCTATTAAACAAAAAGGTTAAAATAAAAAATCAAGAGCACTATTTGACAAATGCTATAACCATTTATTTGACTAGTGTTTTTGATTATTTAGAAAATAACGGAAAAACTAAAATTATATTTATTGATTTAAATGAGTAGATTTATGAGATGTATAGTGTTTTTTGATTTACCAACTGTAACTTATCATGATAGAAAAAATTATGAACGTTTTAGAAAATATTTATTAAGTGAGGGTTTTATTATGATGCAAGAATCAGTATATACTAAATTAACTTTAACCCCTACTACAATGGAATTGTTAAAAAGAAGAATAAGAAAAAATGTGCCACCTAAGGGATTAGTTCAAATGTTGGTTGTAACAGAAAAGCAATTTGCATCGATTGAATATCTAGTTGGTAATAGAAATAATGAATACATAGATAGTACATCGAGAATGGTGATATTATGATATTTAGAATATTTTCTTTAGATAATGATATTGTTTTAGATGAAAATTATGTTAATGTTTTAGAAATCCATGATAAATCATTTGCAGTAAAAATAATAAAAAAACTAACATCTGATGAAGACATATATAACGATGAATTTTTTCTTTTGTTTGAGGATGATAAGGAGATTAATTTATATAAAAATTCAATTGTAATAACAGATTTGTTTAATATCAATTTTAATGATAGAAAAATATTGAACAAAATATATGATTTGTTAGAGGAAGAAATAAAAAGTGATGAAAGTTTTTATATTGAATTAAATGAAATAAATAAACTTTTAAGTAAATTATTAAAAGATAAACTTAATCAAGCAATTTTGGATTTAGAATTAGATGAAGAATTAAAAATAAAAGAATTGTTAAAAACTTATAATGTTCATATTTCTCGTAACAATGAAGATGATATTTTGGTAGATT
>JAAYMD010000093.1 GCA_012521575.1 Mollicutes bacterium | reverse complement strand
TAGCACCAGTTCTTTCAGCAGCTTCTTTAATAGCATTTTTTTCAACTTGGGTAATGTTTGATGGACAACAAATTAAAATTCTTGGTCTTGAAAAAAAGCTACGCCCATTAACTTTTCTAATAAAGTGATTAAGCATTATTTCGGTAATTTCAAAATCAGCGATAACACCATCTTTTAAAGGCCTAACAGCTTTAACTTTACCAGGTGTTCTACCAAGCATTTCACGTGCTTCTTTTCCTACAGCCAATGGCTTTTTAGTTTCTGAATCAATCGCAACGACGCTTGGTTCATTTAATATAATTCCTTGACCTTTGATATAAATAAGAACATTTGCTGTTCCTAAATCTATTCCAATATCTTTTGAAAATAGATTAAACATATTACCGCCTCTTTTCCTGTAATGATTACTTCATTGTTTACTTAAATTATTATATCATAGACCTATTTTATTTGGTAGTTATTTTCTCGATTTTAAATACTTTTTTTTCGTTGATTCTCCTCCTCTTATATGTCTTATTTTAATGTGATATTTTAACATTTTATCTACATCTTTATATAGTTTTTTATTAATTAATGGTAGCCGTTCTTGAAAGTCCTTATGAACAGTACTTTTCGACACATTAAAGACTTGCGCAACTTCCCGAATTGTTTTTTCTGTCTTCAAAATATAATCTGCTTCCATAAGAACTCGTTTAAAAATTTTTTCATTCATTTTACTCCCCCTTTAATTAATTATATTTAATTAAAGGAGGTTTAGACATAAATAAGGAGATTGCTTTTATAAATCCCCTAATTCCTTTTCATAATATTCTTCTGGATTTACTGCTTGTCCTTTATAAATTAGTTCAAAGTGCAAGTGATCTCCTATATCTTTATTAAAATTACATACACCACTTTTACCAATCACCGCACCTTGCTGGACAACGTCACCTTTTTTTACTTTAATCTCACTTAGGCTTTGATAAACACTTATAAGTTCATTATTATGACGAATTTCAATAGTTTTTCCTAAAAGTTCATCTTCATTGACCTCAATTACTGTTCCATCTAAAACAGCAACTACATCAAAATTTTCTTTACCACCATAATCTACACCACTATTTTGATAATAAGTATCTACATGAAAAATAATTGATTTTTCTTGTTCACTACTATCTTTTTGATAATCATAATAACCTTTTATCACTTTAATTTCACTATCAATATATGGTTTCATAATAACTTGCGAGACATTAACAACAGGAACCTCTTCTTCAACAATCGTTTTTGACACATAATCAAAATCATCATCTGTTGGTTTAAAAATCATATTAGAAATGGATCTTTCAATAAAATAAATAAGCCCTACAAAGAGTAAGAAGAAAACTACATATCCCGCATATATTACTTCTTTTTTTAACTTTCTACTCTTCATTAATTTCACCTCTATATTAAGTGTGAGCATTAATGAAGTTTTTATACAATTATTTTATATTTTTTTGATTTCAACACCTGAATAATAATGTTTTAAAATTTGGTCATAAGTATATCCAAGACGCGCCATTGCTTCAGC
>JAAYMD010000092.1 GCA_012521575.1 Mollicutes bacterium | reverse complement strand
TTATAAAATTAAAAGTATTGATTTAAAACATTATTTATTATTTTTAAGTATCTTTTTAATTATTTCTAATGTTATTATTATTAACAAATATATCTTTTTAAATATATGGTCTGTGTATCTTTCGGTTGTAATAATGATTTTTTATTTAATGTTACTTCGATTTTATCATTTTGCTTCAAATAAAGAAAAAAAATTATTAAGCACATTATTAATATTTTTGGTTTTAGCTGAAATATTATTCAATTTTTATTTTTCAATTTATAAACATGAATTTGAAAGTAAAGATGAATATAATATTTCATATACAACAATTGTTGATCAAATAAATAATATAAAACCAAATGATAATGAGTTTTATCGAATTGAAAAAGAAATTAAATGTAGTTATATTGATTCATTATTGATGGATTATGAAGGGGCTTCAGTATTTTTGTCAACATTAAATGAAAATGCAAAAAAAATCATGACTAATACTGGACATACTACTTTAGCGTCATCAATTTATTATAATGTTGGTGCTAATCCGATTATGGATTCATTGTTGGGTATAAAGTATTTTATTAGCGATGATAAAATACCATCTTATAAATTAATCGATGAATTCCAATTTTCTAAATTTTCGGGATTGCTTTTCAATGAGTATATGGATGATTTTTATGTTTTAGAAAATCCTAATAGTTTATCATTAGGTTTTATGGTTAATGATAAAGTTAAAGATTTTATTAATATTTTTAAAGAAGGAAAAATAACCAATGTATTTGATGTTCAAAATTACATGTTAAAAACAATGGTAGATCAAGATGTAAATTATTTAAAGCCTTATTCTTTTACCAAAATAAATGACAGTGAATTTGAAGTTGAAATTAATAATACCAAAGATATATATATTGTGGTTCCAGTTTTAATAGATAATCCTAAAATTAAGGTTCATATGTTTATCAATGATGAATTAGTTTGGACTTATAATAGTCGATACACAGGTGTTTTTAAAATTTTAAATACGTATGAAAACTCAACAATTAAATTTAAAATTAAAGTATCTAATGCAACTGGTAATTTTTCTTTTGTACCATCATTTTATTATTTAGAAGAAGAAGAGTTTTTAAAAGCAGTAGAAGAATTAAAGAAAAATCAAATGGAAATTATTAAAAAGGATAAAAATTATTTAAAAGGAAAAATAGAAGTTAATGAAGATAAAACAGTTCTTTTTACCTCAATACCTTATGAAAAAGGTTGGGAAATATTAGTTGATGGTAAAAAAGTAGAATATTTTCCGATTTTTGATTCATTTATAGGTCTTGATCTTGATGTTGGAGTTCATGAAATCGAATTTAAATTTGTTTCTCCATTATTCAAACTTGGATTGATTATTTCTATTATTTCAGCATTGTTATTTATTTTTTACATTAGATTTGAAGAAAAAATAATTAAAAATATTACAAAGCTATATTTTAAATATGAAGAAATAATTAGTTATTTGATAGTTGGTGGGTTTATAACAATTGTTAGTATTGGTTCTTATGCTGTTTTTTCTAGATTATTTGGATTAAATTATATTATAAGTAATATTTTATCTTTTGTTGTAGCAGTTATTGTTGCATTTTTTACCAATAAAATATTTGTTTTTAAAACTGATTTTGAAAATATACGAAAAACAATTTGGGAAATGTATCAATTTATTAAATATCGTATAATAACTTTAGGAATAGATGTAATATTAATGATTGCTTTTGTTGAATGGTTGCATATTAATGATTTAATTGCTAAAATAGTAGTTCAAATAGTAGTTGTAATTATGAATTATTTTTTCAGTAAATTAATTGTTTTTAAAAAGGTAAATAATTGAAAAACAGTATCAAAGTTGATATAATCAAAAGTAGGTGAAGACATGATACAAAATAAAAATATTCGCAATTTTTCGATAATCGCTCATATAGATCATGGAAAAAGTACTTTAGCGGATCGTATTTTAGAAATTACTGGTGCGGTTACTGAGCGTGAGAGCCACTCACAAATGCTTGATAGTATGGATCTTGAACAAGAACGAGGAATTACAATAAAGTTAAATGCGGTTCAATTAAAATATCATTATAAAAATGAAGATTATATTCTTCATTTAATTGATACCCCGGGGCATGTTGATTTTAGTTATGAGGTTTCACGAAGTCTTGCTGCTTGTGAGGGTGCTATATTAGTTGTTGATGCTGCACAAGGAATTGAGGCTCAAACTCTTGCTAATCTTTATCTTGCCCTTAATAACAATTTAACTATAATTCCTGTGATTAATAAAATAGATTTACCAAATGCTAATCCAGAAAAAGTGAAACAAGAATTAATTGACTTATTAGGATTTAGTGAAGATGAAATATTGTTGGTGAGTGCTAAAAATGGTATAGGGATTCAAGAACTTGTGGAAACTATTATTGAAAAGATTCCGGCACCAACTGGAGATGTAAATTCGAAAACAAAGGCTTTAATTTTTGATAGTTATTATGATGCTTATCGTGGAGTTGTACCACTAATAAGAGTAGTTGATGGAAAAATTAAAGTTGGAGATAATATATTAATGATGGCTAATGGTAATACTTATTCAGTAGTATCATTAGGTGTTCATAGTCCTTTTGAAGTTAAAAAAGATGAATTAGTAGCAGGTGAAGTTGGGTTTTTAACAGCAAGTATTAAAAGTATTGAACACGTTAAAGTTGGCGATACAATCACGCTTGTTGATAATC
>JAAYMD010000091.1 GCA_012521575.1 Mollicutes bacterium | reverse complement strand
TTTTTATTTTTTTTATCATAAGTGCGGTACTAAGTTATGATGCTTGGATTAATGTAGAAATAGGATCAATTATTTTAGGTTTGATTTTATTATGTATTGCTTTCTTTTCACTTTCTTTTGTACAAAAAAATTATACAAGTTACAAAAAATAAAACGATTTAATGTTAAACCGTTTTATTTTTATTATTTTTTTTAACTAATACCACTTTCTCTTATCAATTGTTTTGGTTTTAACTTTTTTATCCTTTTCGTTTGATAAATAAAAAAGTTCAATAAATGATCTCAATAAATTTGAATACATTTCATTAGTAATTTTATAAGTCAAAACTATTTTTTTATCAATCAAATCTTTATAAAATTGTATTTCCTCATATATTTTTTCAAACCGTTCAAAATTATAATTTTTATCAATAATTCTTTTTTCTTTAATTGCTGTATGATATTTAAAATTTAAATTTATTCTACAATTATATCTTTTTAAAACTTTTGATATTTGCAATAAAATTTCATCATTATCTACTGGTTCTTTTAAACTTTTTTCATTTGCTTTTTTTAATATTATGTCATCTTTTTCTTTATCACCTGTTAAAAATATTTTAGGAACACTATGATCCATAGATAAAACGACTTTAACTAATTCAATAGGATTATTAACCGTTATATAATTTTTATGTATTTTTTTATCTATTAAAACCCCTATTCCACCTTTTTGTTCCCAACTAATTATATTTTCTAAACAATCAGTAATCAATATATTTTTTTTAGGATTTACAAATGGAAGATTATTAATATTTTTTGATGTTGCAATAATATCTATATCATTAACTTTATCAATTTCATTTATTTTTTTATAATTGTTCTTTGATTTTTATATGCATCACAAAAATCTGCATTAACCACAAGTGATACTTTATAACCATTATTTACTATTGAATTAATTGCTTCCAAAAAGTTTTCCATATAATATTTTCCATCAAAATTTTTATCAAAATAATAAAAAACTTGAATTCCTTTCACTATAAATCCCCCTTGCAAAGAGTAATAGTATCTTATATGATTTTATAAAGATTGTCAAATATTTTTGTAATTATAATTAACAAAACACTATTTTTACTTTGTTTTTTTCATGAATATTGAATATTTTTCATTTTACAAAGAAACAAAAGAAACATAAATTCTATGCTTCTTTTCAGTTATTTAATATAACTTTTATCAATGTCCCCTACACCATATAATTAACACCATATAATTATATATAAATAGTTATCATTAAAGTTTTCATTACTTAATTATTATAAGGATAAATGTGGGCTGTTGGATGTACCAAACAGCCCAATTTTATGTTTAAACATTTGCTGTTATAACATTCTCATGTTATTCACTTTTTTCAGTTTCTTTTTTTGGTTTTCTTCCACATTTACGTGTTGTTTTTGGTTTTTCTTCTGTTGTTGATTTTTTACGACATCCTGACATTGACTGTGCCACCTCCTATTTTATTATTACTATTCAACTATATCATACAAAAACACATTTTTCAATTCATTTCGCGATATTTTTTTATACAAAAAAAACTATTAGTAACCAAACTAACAGTCAAAAATTAAATATATTTTTTATTGGTTTTTAAAATTTGTACCTATTTCAATTAATTTTTTACAAATTGTATCAAAGTCGCTTGTCAAATCAATGCTATCAATATAAAATTTATTAGTATCTATTTCAATGATAGTTGGTTCAAATTTTTCTTCATTAGTTTCTGCATATAATAACATTCCTGATACATTGCCAGTTTTATATTTATCTTCATTTTTAACATAGGTAAATATTTGATATAAGTTATTAGAATGATAAGTGCTTTTATCATATAATTTATTTTTTTGTAATATTTTTGAATAATATTTTGCATCTATTATTAATTTTTTATTACCATAAGTAAGCTCTACATCTGTTTTCATTTCTGGTAATAATGTAATTATTGAATTATTAGTAATATTCCATTTTATTTTTGAAGACTTAGCATTTAATTCTGGCATATGTCTAATATAAAACTCTTTAATAAAATTTTCAAATAGTTTTTCGACAGATTGATCATCAACAAATTCTAAAAATAACATTTTATCGTTTTCTCTTTTTATAATTAAACCATGCAAAATCAAATAACAAATATTTAATATAAATTTATATGTTTTATTATTACTATTGTATTGTAAAGTATTCCAACGAATTAAATTAGGATTAATAATATCAACTTCTTTAAAAAATAACATTGTTTTTTTTAATTCTTGAACATATTTTTTATTAGTTACTTTATTTGATTTTATTAAAAAATACATAGTTGTTTTAATAATTTGATTAATTATTACATTTTCGCTAAATTCATCATATTCACAGATCATTTCATTATTAATCATTACATTTTTTTGGATTGTTTCACTTATATTGATACTCCCTTTTATTCTTTTTAAAGATCCTTTTATTTCAATGTAATTTCTAGCCAATCCCCTTTTTAATTGATTATTAACAAGTACTGTTAACAATACACTAAACATATCATATATGTTTTCAAATTTTTCCACACTTAACATTCTTTTTTCTTTAAAAGATATATTTTTTCTAAAAGTATAGGCAAGCATATAATAAATATTTTTTATTTTATTATCATTAAGATATGAACTCATTTAGGGTATTCTCCCATCTATCATATGTATTTTTATCATCAAACCAATATTCTTTTAATAGCGGTAATAACTCATATTTAACAATTCTTGAAATATCTTGATCGGTTATTCTTTTAAAATTGCAAAAATAACTATGCCCAATTAAAAAACCATCACCTAATGATTCATCTTTTTCTATTTCATTATTTAAAGTTTTAATTGTTTCTATTAATTTTAATAATTTTTCATTTTTTAAATTTTCAATATATTTTTTAAATTCGGTTTCTTTTTTATCAAACGCCGGAATAAGTGTATAAAATGCAAATCGTCGGCGCAAAGCATAATCAATCATAGCAAGTGATCTATCAGCAGTATTCATAAGACCAATTATATATAAATTTTCTGGCACATAAAAATTTTTAGCTGAATAAAGCAAAGTTAATTCTTTATTTGCAGTTATACCTTTTAATATTTCTTCTTTAGTAGCTCTTTTATCATTTTCAATTAGCATTAGCAATTCACCAAATATTTTACTAACATTACCTCTGTTTATTTCATCAATTATTAAATAATAATTATTGTCTAAATCTTCTTTTGCTTTATTACAAAATTCTTTAAATATCCCATCTACTAATTTAAAACTTTTTTCACCATTAGGCTTATATCCTTCTATAAAAACTTCATATGAATAACTTTGATTAAATTGAACAAACTTAATTTTACTTTCATCCCTACACCCCATTAATGAATAGACAAATCTTTTAGCGAGAAAAGTTTTCCCAACTCCTGGTGGACCTTGTAATATAATATTTTTCTTATTCATTAAAAGATCTTTTAAATCCTCATATTCTTTGTTTGTAATATATACTTCTTTTAAAAATTCGTTTTTCGTATATTTGTTCTTTTTTTCTCTTGTGCTAATGGATTTATCTTTTTTTGTGTTAAATTCAACATCATCTAAAGACTCAAATAATTCTAAATTATTTTCAATAGCATCTTTTAAATTATCTTTAATTATCCAATTAAAATAGTTATCTTTAGTATATGTACCATCAAACAATACCCCCCAAAAATATTTTTCTCTTTTTGAATTTTTGGGTGGCTCGACGTTTAAATATTTTAATATTCTTTTTGCAAGTGCAACAACGGGACTTATAAATGTAGTTGGACTACAATTGTATTTATCTCCTAATTCTTTACAAGTAATACTACCACCATTATCAATCATATCTTTTAATAAGCGTAGGTCTTTTTTTAAAAAAATGTTTGGATTATTTAGAAGTTCACTCCATTTATCGGCGCTAACTTCAAAGTTTGATTTTATTATTTCACTTGTTTTGACATCTCTAAATTGGTCCCACATGAAATAATCAAGTGCTAAAGGTTTATCATCGATTTTGATATATTCTTTAATAATGTTAGTGATTTCTTTGGCTTTTTCGTTTATAAAAACATATGTTTTTCCATCTATATTCCTAGGTATTTTTATTCCAAGTTCATTAAATCCATTTATTGTAGGTTTATTCCATATTGTACATTCTTCAGGATAAGTTAGTGCTAATAACTCGCTCATTTTTGCTTCTCTAATACCTTTTATATTATTTTTAAAATTATCCCATCTAACAGCAAGTGGTTCTTGGCCAAATAATAATTCTGCTAGTTCTCTTTTTATTTTCATAAAATCATTATTATTCGCTTTTATCTCTCTTTCTGCCACCGCGCTCTTATTAGCCCACATACGATTACTCCAAAGATTTCCCATGTATTCAACATATTCATCAATGGTCATATTTACAATTTTTTCATAATTAAAACTTTGAAAGTATTTTATTTTATCAATTCGTTCTTGAAAATCACTTTGAAATCTTTCTGGATCATTTTTATAATTTGCTAAAAATTTTTTAACATATACCTCAAGCTTTTCAATATTCATAATTATAATACCTCCTATATCATATCTAAACAATTTCTAACAACACAATTATTTCTTTAAATACTTATAATTTTTTCCTAACTTTTAGTTTTGGTTAATTATTGATTTTACATATAAATAGCTCCTACTTTTTAATATTTTCTTTTTTAATATACTTTCGTTACCATATCTTTCTTAGTGATTACATCAATTATAACATTTCTTTGTATATTTTGCGAAAATTAACCATTTATCTTATAATAACTCTATTCCGATTCTGGTTCGTTAAGTTACTTAAAAATCACCGTTTTCCAAGAACATAATGTTGTGCATAATTAGAATAAAGATCTTAATTAATTGCACCTTATACATGTCGTTACGTTAATATTTTTATAAAAAATTGCGATTTCTCGCAATTTTTAATTTTCTTATCTGGTGTCCCCTACAGGGCTCGAACCTGTGACCCACTGATTAAGAGTCAGTTGCTCTACCAACTGAGCTAAGGAGACATTTGTTGTTACGTTTATATTATAACATATTTTTTAATATTGTCCGTAAAAATTTATTATTTTTTTTTAAAATAAAATTATTTTAAATAATTAAATTAAATTTTCATATAAAAAATCTTAATATATGGGGTAAAGTAATCTCTACTAATTGTCTCACCAAATATAATATATTGAGCTAAAAAGAAAGGGTGAGAAAAATGGGGATACACATAGATTGTTGTAACGACAATAAGAAACATTGCGACAACAGCTGGATTAAATTTTTATTCGTATTCATTCCACTACTAATCTTAATAGCATTTTTAATATTTTTAGCTATAATTATTAATCCAGGAATACCAGGACCACCTGGACCTCCGGGACCTGAAGGACCTCAAGGACCTACCGGACCAGGTAGCCAACTTGAAGGTTTACAAGCAATATTAACTGACTCAACATCAATCATTGAAAATAATGCTCCAATCATATTTAACGAATTATTTAATGACGTAACAGATGCGGTTTCTTATGATCCAGCTACTGGTTTATTTACAATAACTGAAAATGGTAACTACTATATAGACTGGTGGGTAGCTGCTGATGGTTCTCCAGTTGCCGTTACAATTGATATATCATTAGTAACATCAAACGGTATTGTTGCAACAGCAAGTTCTCCAATATTATCTGGTCAAATGACTGGTAGTACAATAATCAGTGTTACAAATGCACCAATTACATTTAGATTAGTAAATACTACAGGTAATGAAATATTCATTGGTAATACTACAGTAAAAGCTAGTTTATCAATCATCAATTTAGGACCAACTAGTTAAAAACAAGCAACAATTGTTGCTTGTTTTCTTTTTTATTCAGTTCTTAATGCTTCTACTGGATCTTTCTTTGATGCAATAATAGCAGGTATGTATCCACCTATTATTGTTAATGTTAAACTAATTAATATTAGTATTAAGGCATGAACTGGGTTTAATACTGCTACATTTGGTAAATCGGTTAATTTTTCAATTATAGTATTAGTTGGGAACACTAATAAACGTGCAATTAGTATTCCAAGTACCCCAGAACAAAGTCCAACAATGAATGTTTCGGCATTAAATACTCTTGCTATATCCTTTTTTCTAGCACCTAACGATCTTAATATACCTATTTCTTTTGTTCTTTCTAAAACAGAAATATATGTAATAATACCAATCATTATAGAAGATACGATAAGTGCAATTGATGAAAAGGCAATCAAAACTATAGTAATAGCATCCATAATATTACCTGATAATATGGTAAATGTTGCTGATAAATCATTATATAAAATTTTATCTTCTTCTTCTAAATTATCATTATATTTATCAAGATATTCTAAAATTTGTTCTTTAGCTTCAAAATTATCAGGATAAAGACTAATCATAAACGGAATATCATTACCGCCCAGAATACTTAATACTTGATTTTTTTCTTCAATTCCCTTTTCAGTTGTTAAATCAAATTTTTGACCTGATAAAACATTATAGTCAGCATCTTTTTGTTTTAATACAACTTTTGATTGCATTGAATCTTCTATTAAATATTCAATTAGTTCATCCTGATACCCTATTCCTTCAGTTAAAACCGCAAATTTAATATCCTCTTTTAAACGAATAATACCACTAACTTTTAATGTAATATTATCTTCATTATCATAAGCTTTATTTAAATCATTATTAATAACAAAATAATCACCAAATTGAACATAATAATTATCATTAGTAATTAGTTTTATTTCACTACCTATTACATCTTCAAACTTAATACTTTCTGATTCTGGATTTAACCCTAAAGCTTCAACTATTTCTTTACTTAATTTATTTGCAGTGTTTACAATAACAACTATATCTTCTTTATTTTTTGGAAATTCACCATATAATAAATCATAATTTTTTTCTAAATAACTAGCTTTATTTTTATCTACTTGTTTTGGTATTGATTGCAAACTAGTTGTTCTAAAATTAATTGGTTTTATAGTATCATTATCTTTTCTAAATAAATTTAAAGACATCATTCTTGTATATGAAATACCTGTTATTAATGTTGGATCAAGTTTATTAATATAATTCATATAATCTGAACTTAATTTATTATTGTGAACAGCAGTTTCTGTAATTGATTCGTATGGATAAATCTCTTGGCTATCAGGGAATTTGTCTTCTTTTCCTAAACCCATTGTTTCATTGCGCATTTTTCTCATTTCTTCCATATCTAATTCCATACTATTTTGACTAATAATAATTGGAAATGATGAAATTGTTTCAGATTCGAATTTATCTATTTGTTTATCAAATCCATTTGATAATGAAAGAATTAATGCAATGCCAATAATACCAATACTTGATGCAAACGCTGTTAAAAATGTTCTTCCCATTTTAGTAATAATATTGTTATATGATAATTTTAAAGCTGTTAGAAAACTCATTGAAGTCTTTTTGATTTTATATTCATTTTCATTTGTTTCTTCTTCAATTGGATTAGAATCACTTACTAATTCCCCATCTTTTAATTCGATAATTCTACTTGCATAAGTAGTTGCTAACTCGGCATTATGAGTTACCATAATAACTAATTTGTCTTTAGCAATTTCTTTAATTAAATTCATAATTTGAACACTTGTTTTAGAATCAAGTGCTCCAGTTGGCTCATCAGCTAAAATAATATCCGGGTCATTAGCAAGTGCTCGTGCAATTGCAACTCTTTGCATTTGCCCACCTGATAATTGATTTGGCTTTTTATGCATATGATCTGAAAGTCCAACTTTCTTTAATAATTCTTTAGCTTTTTTTCTTCTTTTGCTGGCAGAAACTCCACTTAAAGTCATTCCTATTTCCACATTATTTAATACAGAAATATGGGGAATTAAATTATAATTTTGGAAAACAAAACCAATAGAATTGTTACGATATGCATCCCATTCTTCGTTTTTAAAATTTTTGGTAGATTTACCATTGATAATCAAATCCCCACTATCAT
>JAAYMD010000090.1 GCA_012521575.1 Mollicutes bacterium | reverse complement strand
GGAATTAAATTATAATTTTGGAAAACAAAACCAATAGAATTGTTACGATATGCATCCCATTCTTCGTTTTTAAAATTTTTGGTAGATTTACCATTGATAATCAAATCCCCACTATCATAACGATCAAGTCCTCCAATAATATTTAAAAGAGTGGTTTTTCCACTACCACTTGGCCCTAAAATAGCAACAAATTCATTTTTACGAAACTTCAAAGATAATCCTTTTAACGCATGTTGTGTAAAACTTCCTGTTGTATAACTTTTTCTTATCTTTGTTAATTCCAACATCTTAATCTTTCCTTTCTATAATTATATTTATTTTATCTGTTATAATAATCCTTCTTCTGTTAATAATTTTTATAAATTATAGATATAATATCATGATATATATTTTCAAGTTTAATTTTTTACAACTCTTAAAGTTGTTCCATCTTACATTACGACATGTTATTCAATATAATTATTATCAACTTTCAAATATTTTCCCTAACAATATCATATATACTAAATGAATCCTTGAAATATTATAAGTTTTTAATTTTATTGAAAACTTTTTGCAATAGTTTAATAGTGCCTCTTAAATAAATTATATATATTTTAATATTTACTAATTCTAATTGTCTAACCAACAGTGTTAATTATATACCTATATATATATGTTGTCAACAAAATACTAAAAAATGCATTGTTTTTATACAACGCATTTATTTTGTTTTTTTTCTTAAATATAAAATTCGTTTATACGTAATTTTGTTTTCCTCAAATACTTGAATATTTTGTTTGATCCATTGATTTTTATCAAACGCAGGAAAAAACGTATCAGCATTTTTAAATGTGTCATTTATTTCAGTTAAATACATTGCATTAACATATGGTAAAAAACTTTTATATATTTGACCTCCTCCTATTACAAAAAACTGGGAATCTTTATTCTTTTTTACAAATTCTAAAACATCACGGATAGTTCTAAATGTCAATAATTTATCATTTTTATGAAGATGTTCGTCACTTGTTAAAACAATATATTTTCTCCCTGCTAATTGCTTAGGAAGCGATTCATATGTATTTTTACCCATTATTATATAGTTACCCATTGTTTGTTTCTTAAAAAATTGTAAATCTTCTTTAATTTTCCAAATCAAATCATTTCGATATCCCAATTCCATATTTTTGCCTACAGCAGCGATTATTTTTAAATTTTTCATTGTGATATTTTAAATTTAATAGGTCCGTGATGTTTATATTTTAATACTTTAATGTCTTTTAATTCTTGGGCATTATCGAAATCATAAAAATTTTTAATTTCTGGATTTAACCAAAGTTCCGGTGCTGGCAAATCCCCTAATTCTTCTCCTCTTCTAATTTGCTCTTTAATGCCATCAACTTGATTTACATAAATATGCGGATCATTAATGCTCCATCTCATTATCCCCGGTTTATAGCCAGTAACATGAGCAATCATATTTCCTAATACAGCATACTGCGTAACATTAAATGGTAAGCCCAGAGGCACATCACAAGATCGTTGATGCACCCAAAAATTAATTTTACCATCACAAACATTCCATTCCGTAGACCACACACATGATGGTAAAACAGCAGTTGGCAAAAATTCATCTTGCCATAAACTTATAACCATTCTTCGGTCAGTTGGGTTATTTTTGATTGTATCTATCAATTTATCAATTAATTTATATTTTTTTACTATAAAACCATAAGCAGTCCCTATTGTATGAGCCATATTTTTTCCAAAATTCTTAACAATTTCTTTTTTAACTAAGTTTCCATTTTCATCCGGAATCATTTGAGTTGCTCGCCATTTGCCATCTGAATCTATTTTCCATTCATCCCAAATATGTACTCCTCTTTCTTGTAGCCATCTAACATCATTTGATTGAACTTGATAAATCCATAGCATTTCTAAAATAGCATTTTTAAAGAATAATTGTTTAGTCGTTAAAACAGGAAATTCTTCACTTAAATCTAATTCAAAATAATAACCATCAATTTTAATAGAATTATTACCAGTTCTATTTTTAACTTCAACTCCCTTTTCTAATATTGTTTTACATAACTTCAAATATTCTTTATCCCATTTTGTCATAATAACAACTCCTTTTATACCATTATACCGAACAATCGTTCATAAATCAATGTTTTTTACCCTTTTTATGCAAAAAAAAAACAGTTATTAAAAGAGTTGTGTTTTAAACAAAATATTGATAATGGTCATGATTATTAAAAACACAAATGGTGGACGATACTGGACTTGAACCAGTGACCTCTACGATGTCAACGTAGCACTCTGACCAACTGAGCTAATCGTCCAAAATTAATTTTTCATTACGTACTAATAGTATATAATAAAATTTTGTTTTTGGCAATAAAAAAAAGGATTACTTTTTTAATCCCTTTGAACCTTTCACACCTTTTAATCCACCAAAATTTTGTAAAATATTGGTATCAAACGAATATATTTTTTTTCTTCGATTTTTGTAATCTTTGATAGCAAATGTTATTAATTCATCAAGTAATTTAGGATATGGTTTTCCAGTTTTTTCCCATAAATAGAAAGAAAGTGATCCTGGTATTGTATTAGGCTCGTTGACATAAATTTTATTTTGTTTACTATCAATTAGAAAATCAATTCTTGCAACTCCACTTAAATTTAATACTTTAAATGTTTTTATAGCAATCTTTTGAACTTCATTATATAAATCCTTATTAATTCTTGCTGGTATAATTCTATTAGTTGCAGCCATTCCTTTAGTATTATTTCCTTTAGTTTTTCCTTTTCCAACGTATTTATCTGTATACGTTAAAAACTCATCTGTACTAAGAACTTCTTCTATGATACTTGTTTCTTGATATTGATAATTACCAAGTACACTACAATTAACTTCAACTAAATTTTCAACAACTTTTTCAACTACTATTTTAGTATCATATCTAGTAGCTTCATTAATCGCTTCATCAATTTTTCCTTCATCTTTTACAAATGTTATTCCAATACTACTACCAAGAGTAGCTGGTTTAACTATTACAGGATACCCTAACTTTTTAATTTCTTTTAAAATGTTTTCCTTATCTTCTAAATAATTATAATCATAAAACCATGTATATGGCACAATTGGTAGATCATTTTCCTTCATTAATTGCTTCATTATCACTTTATCTTGACCTATAGCTGAACCTAATATTCTACTTCCTACATATGGAATACCAATTGTTTCTAGAAAACCTTGAATGGTACCATCTTCGGCATTATTACCATGAACAATTGGAAAAGCAACATCTATTTCAGTAATAACTCTTTTGAATAGTCCTACTGATTGGAGAACAAATGCTCCATTTTTTTTATAAAGAACAACTTTATTAGCATATTTTTTTAGACTTTCAAAATCACTATACACATCAATATCCATAAGCATTTTTCCTGTATACCACGTACAATCTTTACTAATATAAATTGGGATTATTTCATATTTTTCAGTATCCATATGTTGCATTGCTTGAACAGCAGTAATAATACTAATTTCGTGTTCTACTGTTTTTCCTCCAAAAATTACTCCTACTTTAATTTTCACATACATCACTCCTATTCATTAAATATATCTGGTAAATCATTTTCTAATAAAACATAAGTTTCTTTACCTTTTAATTTTTGAATTAATTTAAAAGCATCTTTAACATCGTTTAAAATATGAATATTTTTTTCACTATATTGCTTTTCTTTTAATCCATCATAAATTGGTTTTGTTTGTTCCTCACCTACCAAAATTACTTCGTCAGCTACATCAGCAATATATGTTCCAAATTTTTTGTTTAACTTATATTGTTCTTTTCCTAATTCAATCATACCTGGTGTTACAATAATTTTTTTCCCTGGCATCATCGATAATACATCTAAAGCCATTTTTGAACCAATCGGATTAGAATTGTAAGCATCATCAATAATATTAATATCCCCATATTTTTTCAATTCTAAACGGTGTGGAATTGGATTTATTGATTTCACTCCTAATTGTAATTGTTCAATGGTTAATCCAAACTCTCGCCCTAAGGCGATACCAGCTAATATATTATAGATGTTAGCTTGTCCTAGTAATCTTGTTTCAAACTTATAAGTTGCTTTATCATTTTTAAAATAAACATCAAATGTTGTTCCTTTATATGATAATTCAATATTGTCTGCATAAATATCGGCATCTTTATTGTTAATTCCAATCCATATCACTCGACAATCATTTTTTAAAGAATAATTTACTTGAAATTCATCATCTTTATTTAAAACAGCAATACCATCTGTTGGAAGTGATTCAATAAGTTCAAATTTTCCTTTTTGAATATTTTCTCTACTTCCAAATGTTTCTAGATGCGCTACACCGATTTTGGTTAAAATTCCATATTTTGGTTTTACTAAATTACATATATCTTTTACATCTCCTCTTCGAAAGGCTCCCATTTCTACTATAAAAATATCACTAAATTTATCTAAAAAATTATTAATTGTATTAATTATTCCATATGTTGTATTTAAATTTTTGGGAGTAGCAAAAGAATTAAATTTTACATTCAAAATATCATTTAGAATATTCTTGCTACTTGTTTTCCCATAACTTCCAGTAACACCAATTATTTTTAAATTTTTCATTTGCTTTAACTTTTTAATAGCTTGAAATTTATAATAATAGAAAATTGATTTTTCAATTGGTTGGTTGATAATATTAACAAGCCAAATAACCATAAAATTCATAAATATTAAAATAAAGGTTGATATTTGATAAAATTTCCAGTAATCTGTAAAATTATCATATTTAATATAATAAAAAATTGTTGGTAATAAATAAATAATTGTTGTTGTAACAATTTTTCTTTTTATCCTTTTTGTTACAACTAACGGTTTTTTAGTTTGTTCATTTTTAATTTCTTTATAATATAAAATACCTATAATTAAATAAACAATCCCTAAAATTAATGTTGTATAAGGATTATTAAAATATAATCCCCAAATGATTACTGGTATAATAATTAATTCTTTTAAATTAAAAGCTTTTTTTAAATGTTTTAAAATCCATACTAAGTATTTATTGGCTTCATTATAAAAATTTTGTTGAAGCATGTGCAACGATTTTTTAGTTCTTAAAATTAAATAAAAAATTGCTGGTAAAATAGATAAAATCAAAAGTTCCACTGTCATTTATTATTTCCCCCTAATAAATTTTTAATCATGCTTGCAACCTGCACCACTCTTTCTAAATAAGCATAATGAGTTGCGCCTTTTAAAACAACTAAACCAGCATCAGAAATTAATGATTCAAGTTCTTGAGCATGTTCAACAGGCACAGCTTCGTCTAAATCTCCCCATACAATTAATGTTGGGCATTTTATTTTCTTTATTTCTTCACTAATATCTAAATTAACAGTTTTCACTAAAACTTGTCGCATCATTGGACTAGCATTTCGATAATCACTAGAACCTATTCTTTTTTTAGCAAATGCTTCAAATCTTTTTAATACTGGAACTTTTTTTAACATTTTCAAAATTTTTACTTTAAGAGATAATTTAGTTGTTTCGGCTTTAAAAGGACTTCCTAAAACAATTAAATTTTTCACATTATAAACGCTAGCATATGAAAGACATATTTTGCCACCAAAAGAATGTCCTACTAAATTTGGGTTTTTAATATTTAATTTATCTAATAACTCTTTAATTGCATCACGGTAATCGAATATTGACCAAGGAAAATCTGGTTCATCGCTTTTTCCAAAACCCGGAAGATCCACAATGATAATTCGATATTCATCTTTAAAATAATCAGCCAAAGGTTTCATCATTTCAATATTTTGGCCCCAACCGTGTAAAAAAATAATCGGATCTCCTGTTTTTTTGCCATAGTCAATGTAATTTATGTCAATTCCTTTGATTTTCATAATATCACCGTAAATTTATTATACCCTGTTTTGCCTATTGAGTAAAGAATTTTTCTTTTTGAAATGTAAAGCAAAAATAAAATTGACCAACATAATGCTGATCAAATCTTAACCATCTTTACTAACCTTTAATTTATGGTCATTTATTTCAATCACTGTTACATAAGTATCCATATCAATAGTCTCATCTGCGTGCGCCAGCCAATTTTGACCATTAACTTTTACTTCTCCTAAATTATTTGGAGAAATTGGTGATACTACATATGCTCGCATTCCAATTAAATTTTCAATATTTTTCTTACGTCGATACTTAGCTATTAGTTTTAATAATATTGGACGAGTTGTTATTAATAGAATAATTCCAAGAATGATAAAAACAGCACATTGAATAACAAAACTATCAACAAAGAAGCTTAAAATTAATGATACAATCGCACTTATAACAAACCAAATAGTTGTAAGTTCGACAGTCATTAATTCTACAATAGTAAGTAAAATAATAATTGCTAGCCAAATGTAAATCATATAATCACCTGACATTATTATACTATTAATTAACATTTTTTACAACCTTTTATCATTATTCTATTTGCATTTTTGGGTTGTTATTTAACAATTTTTTTAAATCATTGTTGGAAGCATAAACTCTAATTTTACTAATCCCTACTCCATTTATTTCTACTTTTTCTATTTCATTGTTTAATCCATAATCCTTCAACAATTTTTTAAACATTGTTTCTAATTCAGTTAAGTTTTGATTAACAATGGCTTTGTTAAATGAATAGTACCCTATTTTATTTGAAAATTTATTTTGATACAATTTATTAATTTTAGGATATATTCCCAAAATTTTTACTTCTGTTTCTTGAAAGTATTGGGAAACGTTTTTACTAGTTATATTTAAATCATCAACATTTAAATTATAAATTGCATACTCATGTTCTTGAATGTCTTTATCCGCAAAAACAAGTTCATCATTTTCTTTTTTATTATAAAAAATTAATACATTCATAATTAGTATTAATAACAGAAGTATAAATAGTTTTTTTTTCATGCTTGTCCTCCTAGAAATAGTTTAACCAAGAGTGACAAATTTAAACAAAAAAATCTCTAATTTTCTAGAGATTTTCACTTTATAAAACCTATTTTATTTAATGGATATAATCGAAAATGGGTTTTACCAATAATATCATTTATTGAAATTGGTCCAAAGAAACGACTATCTTTTGACGCAGTACGATTATCACCTAATACAAAATAATGATTAGGTGGCACAACTGCGTAACCGACACTTTTGATATCAAAATTATGCATTGGTGTAGTACTAAATGGTTCTTCTATTAATTCATTATTAACATACAATTGATTATTGACATATTTTATGTATTCACCAGGAAGTCCAATAACTCTTTTAACTAATCTTTCATCACCATATTTTAAAACAATAATATCAAAACGTTTAATATTGTTGGTGTTTTTAGTTAAAATTAAAATTTCTTTATCATACAACGTTGGCATCATTGATGTTCCGTTAACTTTTACTGGTGTTGCAATAAAGGTTCTAAATAAAACTACTGAAATAATAATAATTATATATATTGCTATTTCTTTAATCATCTTCATAATATCTTTCCTTTAATACAAAAAGAAGGCCAAATACGACCTAATTTCTTTCTTTGATTTTTGCTTGTTTTTCTAAATTTCTTAAGTAGTATAATTTAGCTCTTCTAACTCGACCTTTACGTACAACTTTAATACTTTCAATTATTGGTGAGTGCATTGGAAATGTCCTTTCTACACCTACACCACTTGAAGTACTTCTAACAGTAAAGGTTTTACTAATTCCACTACCTTTGATTGCAATGACAATTCCTTCAAAAGCTTGAATTCTTTCGCGTTTTTCTTCTTTAATTTTAACTCCTATACGAACAGCGTCTCCAACACGAAATTCTGGAAGGTCTTGTCTTATAAATTTTTTTGTAACCTTATCAATCAAATTCACAATGTCACGCTCCTTATCTTGATGTTGATCATAGGATATTTCCCAGCGGATCACACCGACTTATACATTTTATCATAATTCTTTGTTTTTTTCAACACTATCTTGCTTTTCTTTTTTTCTCTGGTTCAAATTCTTTGGAATCTGCTTCAAAATAATCTCTACTAGAAATAATAAACATTTTTTTAGTTAATTCTTGCTCTATTAAGTCTATTTTTTGAAGTAGTAATTTGTAATATTTCTCATCTAAATATTTTCGGTAAGTATTAATAACTGTTCTGCGATATTTCTCTAAACGATTTAAAGCTATTTTTAATTCACCAGGAGTTGCATTACTATCATCTTCCATAATGTCAATAATGTATTGAAGATATTGTTCTAAACGTCGTTTAGTCTTTTTAACTAAAATTTTTTCGATAAATGAAGGATTAATCATAATTAATTTATTAACAATAATTCCATCATATTTTACTTGATTACGAGGTTTCATTTCATAACCTTCAAGTTTGTCATAATCAATGTAGAAAATTTGTTTTTTATCACTCTTTTTTATTAAAACATAGTGTTTTTGCTTCCTCATAACATCAACTCTTTTCTAATAAATCAGGACGTTTCTCACGAGTTTTTTTTAACGCTTGCTCTTTTCGCCACTTTTTGATATTTTCATGATGTCCTGATAACAACACGTCAGGAACTTTCATCCCTCGAAATTCTTGAGGTTTAGTATAAACTGGATAATCAAGCAAACTATTATTAAATGATTCATTAAGATGTGATTCTTTTTCAATTACCCCATCAAGCAAACGAACAACACTATCAACAATAACCATACTTGGAATTTCGCCACCAGTTAAGATATAATCGCCAATGCTAATTTCTAAATCAACAATAGAGCGAATCCGTTCATCAAAACCTTCATAATGGCCACATATAATAATAAGATGTTTTTCTTTCGAAAGTTCATAGGCCTTTTTTTGTTGATATGGTATTCCTTGAGGGGTCATCATAATAACTAAACTTTCTTTTGTTTTTAATGCTTCAATAGCATTAAAAATTGGTTCAGGCATTAGGACCATACCTCGTCCCCCACCATATCCATAATCATCAACTTGCCCCCTTGGATATGGTGAATAATCACGGATGTTATGAACATTGATAACAACCTGCTTATTAGCTACTGCCCGACCAATAATAGAAGTTTTTAAGAAAGCATCAAACATTGATGGAAATAATGTTAATATATCAATTTTCATTTATCAACCCTTCTATTCTTTTAATATCGATACGTTTGTTTTTAAGATCTACATTTGCTATAAAATCATCTAATTTAGGTATTAAATGATTACCTTTTTCTCCTTTAATAACTATAATGTCATGAGCATTATTATTGATAATACATTCAACTACACCAATTAGTTTATCGTCCAAATAAGCATTTAATCCAATATAGTCTTCATTAAGCAATTCATCTATATCTAAATCTTCACGATTAATATAAACTTTATCACCTTTGTACATTAAAACATCATTAATATTATCAATTCCTTCAAAAGTTAGCATATCATACATTTTATGTTTTCGATAACGTGAAATAGTTAATTTATCTTTAAAACGACCAACATAAACGGTAAATCCTTCTTTAAAAACTTTATCCTTATGTTTAAAATCTGATATTAATCTAACCTCTCCTTTTACCCCATGAGTATTAACAATTTCTCCGACAAAAATATATTCCATTGCTTCACCTACTTATCTAATTCATATAATATTATGCTTGTTGCAACTGCAACATTTAAACTTTCACACATTGGGCTCATTTCGATATATAAATACTCATCACAAAGTTCAAGTATCTCTTCATCAACCCCATTGCCTTCATTACCCACTATTATAACAAACTTTTCCATTTTTTCAACACTTTTTAAATTTTTTCCAACAGTTACTTTAGTTCCCAATATTTTATATCCTTTTGTTTTTAATTCTTTAATTTTATCAATTAAATTTACTTTTATTATATCTATATGAAATAACATCCCTTGAGTTGCCCGAACCACTTTCGGATTATAAATATCAACTGTATCGGGGCTTAATATTATGGTATCAATATTAAATGCTGCAGCGCTTCGAATAATAGTACCTAAATTACCAGGATCTTGAATGTTATCAAGCATTAAAATTCTCCTACCTATTTCTTTAACTTCTTTTTTCTTATCGCATATTCCAATAATATTGGTTGGGGATTTTAGTATTGATAAGTAATTGATAATATCATTAGTAACGTAGTTAGTTTCTACCGGTAGCGGAAAAAGTTCATTTTTTTCAAGGATTAATTCTTTTAAATGTCCTGTTTTATATGCTTCTAAAACTAAATGACGCCCTTCAACAATAAATTCATTGTATTTATCTCTATATTTTTTTTGTGATAATTTTTTTATTTTTTTAATTTTAGGATTATCTGTTGACGTATATAACATAAACTCACCTTTTTTTATTGTATCAAATAAGTAGATTAAAGTCTATTAAAACAATTATATTTAAAATTTAACTATCTAGAAAAATCAATCATATGTTACACTTTTTTTAAAAAAATTTATCCTCGGCTAATTAAATTGATAATTATTTACTATTTCATTTGGCGTTTTAAAATTTAATACTTTTTTTGCTATATTATTATATCTACTATTATATCTTTTTAATTTTCTATGCATTTCTTCTTCTGAATAAAATTCTTGCTTACTATAAAATTGATCAT
>JAAYMD010000012.1 GCA_012521575.1 Mollicutes bacterium | reverse complement strand
TTGAGGATTATTATAACAAAATCTGACAAAAATGTAAATTACAACATCAAAACACAAATCTAACATAATAGCCCAAAATTAATCGCTAAATTCAAATTCAAAATCAAGTATTTTGATAACATCTCCATTTTCTGCTCCAAGTTCTCTTAATTTTGCATCAATTCCCATCTTTCGAAGTTTATGAGAAAATCGCAATACTGCCTCATCACTATTAAATTTTGTCATTTTAACTAATTTTTCAACTTCTTTTCCTTTGATAATCCAAACACCATCTTCCTTAGTAATAACAAAAGGTTCTTCGGCTTCAAATTTATATAAAATATGATTTTCTAATTGCTCATCTTGATATAAATTTTCTTTTGGAATATCATCTAGCATATTAGCTAATTCAATCAATACATTATCTAATCCTTCGCCTTTAATAGCAGATACTTCGAAAATAGGAATTTTAACTTTTTCTTTAAATTTCTCTAAATTTTTTCTTGCGTTTGGAATATCCATTTTATTAGCGATAATAATTTGTGGTTTTGCTAGAAGATTAGAATTAAAATTTTCTAACTCTTTATTAATGATAACATAATCATCATAAGGATTTCGCCCTTCAATCCCACTCATATCAATAACATGGGCGATTATTCTTGTCCTTTCAACATGTTTTAAAAATTGATCACCTAATCCTTCACCAAGGGATGCTCCTTCAATTAATCCTGGTAAATCAGCAACTACAAATGAACGATTATCTTTAGTTTTAACTACTCCTAGATTAGGGGTTAAAGTAGTAAAAGGATATGGTGCAATTTTGGGTTTAGCTGCTGATATTTTGGAAATAATTGTTGATTTACCTACACTTGGCATCCCAACTAACCCAACATCTGCAAGTAATTTTAATTCAACTTTGATTTTTCGCACTTCACCTGGTTCTCCATTTTCAGCAAATTTTGGCGCTGGGTTTGAACCGGTAGCAAAGGCCATATTACCACGACCTCCACGGCCACCGTGCGCAACAACGACTTCTTCTCCATGCTTTATTAAATCAGCAATAATTAATCCCGTATCATCATCAGTTATAATAGTTCCAGGCGGAACTTTAATTATAATGTCTTCTGCATTTTTCCCATGTTTTCCTTTTCCACCACCATTTTCACCTTTTTTTCCTTTAATTAACTTTTGAAAACGAAGATCTATTAAAGTATTTAATCCTTCATCAACTTTAAAAATTATATTAGAACCACGGCCTCCATTACCCCCAAATGGTCCTCCCATATCTACATATTTTTCGCGGCGGAAAGCCATACAACCATCTCCACCATCACCAGCACGAACTTCAACAACGACCTCATCGACAAACATTTTTTCACCTCAGTTTCTCCTATTATTGTATCACAAATTAAATAAAAATAACTATTATTTTTCACGATTATCAATAATAGTTAAAAACAATAAATAAACAATCAAAAATATTCCAATGATTAAAATTATATTATTATATTTACTTAAATAATTAAGTACAAAAGTTTTTAAAAACATCATTTTGACCCCTCCTGTTGTCTTATTCTTTTTTTAGCGCACAATTTTAAATTATAGCAAATGAATTTTTATTAGACAATAAAAATATCAATATTTTTGATCAGCAGTGTCAAGTTCAAAAAATATAAACAACAAAAAAAAGAAACGCTTAAAACGTTTCTTATTACCGTTTTTTTATTATATCTATCAAATACTTTCTGCATAAACACTAACTTGTTTTTTATCTCTTCCTAAACGCTCAAATTTGACATATCCATCAATTTTGGCATATAAAGTATCATCTCCACCGATACCTACATTTTTGCCAGGATATATTTTAGTTCCACGTTGACGATACAAAATTGAACCGCCTGTTACAAATTCACCATCAGCCGCTTTGGCACCCAATCTTTTAGAAATTGAATCGCGGCCGTTTTTAGTTGAACCTTGCCCTTTTTTATGAGCAAATAATTGTATATTTAATTGCATTAATTTTGCCATTTTCACACCTCCTAGAGCAATTTAATGTTTTTTGGATATTTTTTTTCTAATTCTTTTAATAATTCAATCATATTCGTAATTAACGTTTGAGTAACCTCATCTGTTTTTAAAATTTTAAGATGAAGAAACCCCTCTTTTTCTTCGTACATAATTGATTTTTCATCAATTCTTAAAAGTGCATTTACAGTTGTTATTATAATACTAGATGTCGCCGCACACACAATATCGCTTCCATAATCGGCAAAATTGGCATGCCCTTTAACAATAATTTCAGTTATTAAAGTATTATCTTTCTTTATCTTTACACTTATCATATTATCCTTCTTTAATAGATTTGATTACAACTTTAGTATAAGGTTGACGATGACCTTGTTTTTTACGAGTAGATTTTTTCTTTGGTTTGTATTTGAAAATAATTATCTTTTTTTGTTTACCATGTTTTTCAATAACACCAGTTACCTTAACATTTGAAAGATAAGGTTTACCAGCAACTCCATTTAACATCAATACTTTATCAAATACTACTTCTGAGCCAACAGGTTCATCAATTTTTTCAACATATAAAACAGTTCCCTCTTCTACTAAATATTGTTTTCCACCTGTTTCAATAATTGCTTTCATTTTCATTTTTTTACCTCCTTCATTCTAAGACTCGCCATTAAGGTACACTAAAGAAGTGTTTAAACCTTTGCTGAGCGGTTGTAGAGTGAGGCTCTACACACAATAGGATTTTACCATAAGTCATTTGAATTGTCAAACTTTTGTTCAAGTATTTTTCGTTCTTTTATAAAACTATTTCCCACTTTAAAAAAGTGGAAATGATCTCTATGCATAAGTGCTAGTTTAATTCCTTTAATAACTTTACTTTTTTTAAAATTAAACCGATATAAATATCTTTCAAACAAAAACTTATTGAATATATATTTATGATTTTTGTATTCACTAATCACTTTAATAGTTAAAAAAATCAATATTAAAAGTACAACAAGATTATTAATTTTAAATAATATTATTCCTATTAAAACTAAAAACGAAAAATAAATAGTAATTAAATGACTATATTTAAAAGGTAAAATTAAATTAGAAATAAGATTTAAAAACTTGGAACCATCTAAAGGAATAATAGGCAACATATTAAAAAAAAGAATAGTGTAGTGATAATTCATTAAAAGAAAATTTGGTTTTAAATTCATAGCCAACAAATAAAAAAGATGTTGCATAGCAGGTCCCATAATTACTATCATTAATTCTTCAAAAATTGGCTTATTTAAATGTTCTTTAAAGATAGTCATTCCACCAAAAGGCAAAATTATTATTTTTTCAATATTCCATCGATAATATAGAGCTATAAAAATATGTCCTAATTCGTGAATGATAATAAGTAGTGAAAAGATAATAAAATCTTTAAAAAGACCTGTTATTATAGCCAATAATGCAACTAAATAGTATAAAAAATGAATATGTATCTTTTTATATATATTCTTTATAATCAAGAATCGTTCCATCTTTTTTAAATACTAAATATAAATTATTATCAATAGTCTCACCAAGAAGACTACCCACTTTAACATAATCATATAATTTCACGTTGATATTAGTTAAATTAGAATACCAAACATCTACCCCATCACTTTGTTGAATAATTACTGTATTTTTATATTCATCTTTATCACCAATAAAAATAACTATTCCCGTTTCAATTACCGGCACCAAATAATTATCATCCACCACTAATCTCGCACCATCTTTATATTTACTTACTTCATAATATTTTAATTTTTCGTTAAAAATAGGTGTTATTTTATCATTTAATAAATTTTTAAAAGGAATTGGACTTCCAAAATGTTTTTGATATAATTCATTTATTTTAGCAAACGAAAAGTTATTATCATAAACATATTTATAAAAAACTTCCCGAAAACTACTATTTCCTTTCAAAAAAATTAAAGTGATCAAAGTAATAAGCACAACAACCAATATGCGATTAACATGCTTTAAAAAAATATCAGTCAGATTGCTTTTAGATTCATTAATTGGCTTATGATAATTTCTTTTTTGCTTGATTTTTTCCTTAATTAACTTAATTTCCTCATCCATCTTATCACCTATAAAATCATATGAAAAAAGATCTTTTATTAGACCTTTAATCAATTTTTAAAATTTTATGCTTTTTACTAATTTTGTCAGTAATAAGATAAAAAATAAAACTATATAAAATATTAGCAATTAATGATCTTGACATCGTCGACACTAAATATTGAAGGTTGAAAGTTTTGTACCCAATCAAAGTTAAAATTAAATACGTGATTATTAAATAAGTTATTATACTTATCATAGTTATAATCATAACGTTAATAAAATTATTGGAAAGAACAATATTAATAAATTTGATGACTAATCCAATAATAATAAATATAAGCAAATTAAAAAATAAAGTATTAGTAAACACAAGATCATAAATCACACCAACAATCGCGCAAGTTTTTAGATAATTAGTATCATTATTAGCAAAATAAGGATAAATAAGAACAAGGGATACAAGCGAAAAAAGTGGTGTGAAAAACGAGTTAAGCGGAATTAAGTTAGAAGTTATACTCTCTAGTAACATCGATACACAAATAATAAAAATTATCATTGTTGCTCTACCTCGCGTTTTAAAATGGTTACAAAATTAAGTTGATCAAAATCTACATTAGATTTTACTTCAACGATTTTGGCCAAATCAAAATTATCTGTTCTTACATTAGAAACACGTCCAACAATAATTCCACTTGGAAAATAATCTCCTAAACCAGTAGTAGTTACTAATGAATTTGGTTCAATTTCCACATTTTGATCAATACCTTCTACAATAAATACTTTATTTTTTAAATCATAATTTACGAGAAGTCCCAAAATATAATCATCACCGTTTTTTATTTTAACAGATATTTTATTATTAATATCTTCACTTGTTAAAAGTTTTACAGTACTATTAAAATTACTTGTCTTGATTACTTTTCCAATTAATCCTTCTTTGACAATAACAGGCATATCCACTTTAACTCCATTTTTAGAACCTTTGTCAATAGTTATCGTATCATACCAAACACCAATATTCCGATTAATCACAGTTGCATTCAAAAAACTATCTTTACTTAAAACGTTATTTAATTCAAGTATTTTTTGCATTTCTTTTAATTGATATTCCAATTCCTCATTTTTTGCTTTCAATAACTCAACAGATTCCACTTTTTCTTTCATGTCTTTGTATTCTTCATACATTTTTCTTTTTTCACGGTATTCATTAATTTGCTGTTGAACAAACTTAACTGGAGCATAAGCACTTTTTTGAATAAAAAGACCTGTATCTTTAATCAAACTTTCAACAATTGTTAATTTCCGATTATCATTAATAATATTATAAAGAAGCCCGAGAACAATTAAAAAAACCAAAAAAGCGATTATCACCCAATATTTACCTATTTTTTTTCTTTTTCTGCGCATACCATCACCATTTACATTATAATATAATTTAATTGTTTTTTCTACCTATTAAATGGTTTTCATAAAAACTATAATAGTTATCTTTACCAATGATGATATGATCAATAACATTAATACCAAGAAGACGTCCAACTTCTACTAACCGTTCGGTTACTATTATATCTTCTTCTGATGGTAAAACATTGCCACTTGGGTGATTATGAAGACAAATGATATCTGATGCACTTAAAAGATACGCTTCCCGGAATATTTCTCGGGGATGCACCAAACTTTGATTAAGAGTTCCTTTAAAAATCAACTTATTTTCTATCACTTTTTTATCACTATCTAAATAAAGACAATAGAAGTGTTCCTGCTTTTTATCCATTAAAATATTTTTATAATACTTATAAACTAGAGAAGTTGATGTTAATTTAATATCTTTTAAACTAACAATTTCTTGATTGAGTCTTTTTGCCAGCTCTACTACTGCTAAAAGTTCACAGGCCTTAGAATCACCTATTCCTTTAATACTAGTAATATCATTATAATTTATTTTAGTTAAATTTTGAATGCCACCAATATGTGATAAAAGTTTTGAGGCAAGAATTTTAACTGATGCTTCTTTAGTTCCACTTTTTAAAATAATAGCTAATAATTCTTCATTGCTCAAAGTACTAGCACCATAATGTTTTAATCTTTCACGAGGGCGCTCCAAAAGGGGGATATCTTTAATTTTGGTGTTCATTTAAAACTCTCTCCTTATACTTTTCTAATACTTGCCGACAAATTGCTTGAATGGCTTGCGGTTCTTTTGTTTTCCCAAGTAAAACATCATAATATTCAAGAATTTCTAAAAACTCCTTATCGGTGATATTAAATTCTTTTACATAAATATCATACCCTATACTTTTAAAATATCCTTTTAAAATTTCAACATTTTCAAGACTTGCTGTAATTGCAATAAAAACGTAATAAAAGTTATTATCATAATTATAGATATAACCACTTAATTTTTGTGTATGATCTTGCATACTTTCAAAACTAGAATACACTCCATATTGAAAAAAATATAGTGTTTGGCCACTATTAAATACTGGAACAATATTTTGTTTATCTTGATATTGATTTAACATAAATTTGGATAATAAAAAACCGATAAGAATACATAATACAACTGGCATAATATAATTGCGCATACTATCACCAATTATATTATCTAATAATTCTTTATCGGTTTTTGTCATTTATTGATTGATTATTTCTTTAATTTTATTTATTACTCTATCACTTTCTATATCAATGCCGGTTTGTTCATCTCTTAACTTAATTTCTACTAAATTATCTTTAAACTTCTTACCAACTGTAATTCGAATGGGAATACCAATTAAATCAATATCATTAAATTTTACACCTGGACGAACATCACGGTCATCAAGGATTGTATCGATGCCCATTTCATTTAACTGATCGTATAATTTATTTGCATATCTACTATTTTCTGCGTCATCTGGATTAATAAGAATTATAGCAACTTTATATGGCGCAACATTAAGTGGCCAGATAATTCCATGTTCATCATTGTTTTGTTCAACAATCGCAGCCATAATTCGTTCAAGACCAATGCCATAACACCCCATGACAACAGGTTTAAGATCATTTTTGGGATCTGTATAATAAAGTCCTAGGTCTTCAGAGTATTTAGTTCCTAATTTGAAAATATTTCCTATTTCAATTCCTTTTTTAAAAATCAGTGATTCCCCGCATTTTGGACACGGATCTCCTTCAACTACGTTTTTAATATCGCCTTTAAAACTATACTCAAAATCTTTCAAATTAACATTTTTATAGTGATAATCACTAATGTTGGCCCCAACTATAAAGTTTTTCATATAAACAATTGAATTATCAATAATAATTGGTATATTTAAACCAATTGGTCCAGCAAACCCAACTCTAGCATTAGTAATTTTTTCAACATCTTCTGGGCTTGCCAGTTCAATACTAGTTCCTTTTAATAATTTCAACACTTTAGTTTCATTAACATCACGATTACCTGGAACCAAACAAGCATAAAAATCATCATCAACTTTATAAATTAAAGTTTTAACAAACTTACTAGCTTCTTCATTTAACATATTTGCTACTTCTTCAATAGTCCCAGCATTTGGTGTTTCTACTAATTCTTTTTCTAATTCTTCTTCTGAATTTTTTATTTTTACATCAACACACTTGCTAACTTCAATGTTTGATGCATAATCACATTTTGGACAAAGTACTAAAACATCTTCACCAATTTCTGCAATGGCCTGAAATTCTTCTGATAAAATTCCACCCATCGCACCAGTATCAGCTGTAACTATTTTATATTCAATTCCCATTTGGTCAAAAATTTTTTTATAGGCATCAAACATTTTTTGATAAGATATTTCTAATCCTTCATAATCAGCATCAAAACTATAAGCATCTTTCATCACAAATTCTCGAATTCGGATAAGTCCAAAACGAGGACGTGGTTCATCACGATATTTAAGCCCAATTTGATATAAATTAAAGGGGAAGTCTTTATACGATTTAACCTTTTCTTTAGCCGCCCACACAAATAACTCCTCATGTGTCGGACCCAAAACATAACTGCGATTATAACGATCTTTCAACCCAAACATGCTGTTACCAAAAATTTCACGTCTTCCACTTTCAACATAAATTTCTTCTGGCATTAAATTTGGCATAATCAATTCTGCGGCACCAGCATTATTCATTTCTCTTCGTACAATTTCTTCAATATTTTTAAGAACTTTAAAACCAAGTGGCATATACATATAAATTCCACTACCAACTTTTTTAATCATACCGCTTCTAACAAGTAATTTACCACTAATCGATTCTTCATCTTTAATACTTTCTCTAATTGTATAAAAAAAACTGTTTTTTAATTTCATCTTCCCCACTCCTTAATTAGTTGATAATTATACCATTAATGTATTCATTATAACATAAATTTTCACTATTTTGATTAATTTTGAATAACATTTATTTATTTATCCATAATATTTTTGAAAGGAATGATGGTATGAATAAAGTTCCAAATATGATATCAACTAAAGATTTATCATATTTGTCAGACATTTTTGAATGGCATTTTGTTGCTAGCAAAAAATGCATGCATTATGCATCCGAAACAACAGATGAAGAAATTAAGCAAACTTTGGAAAAAATTGCTAATATGCATGCAAATTATTGTCAAAAAATAGTTAATTTATTAAATCAAGGAGGCCAACAAAATGAATAATAATACTGTTCAAAACCCTAAAAAAGAAGTCCCAAAAACTTCGGCTATGAATGACAGAGATATTTTAAATGATGTTCTTAATACCGAAAAAAACATGTCAGATAATCTTTCTATCGCACTTAGTGAAGCAAGTAATGATAAAATTTTTAAAGAATTTCTCCCAATGTTTAATGATACCAAAAATGCAGGAAAAGAAATATTTAATCTTCTTTTTAAAAACGGGTGGTACATATTAGAACATGCCCAACCAACAAAAATACAACAAAAATATACTGAATTTTCACAAAAACTATCTGAATTACAACAATAACAAAATCACATACATAATAATAAAAAGAAATTTATTCAATCGATAAATTTCTTTTTTATTTATAGTAATGCTTTATTTAAAAACTTCAATTTTTTTAAAATCCAACCTTATATTTTTTTTCAATTCTATTTTCATAATTCTTCAAAACAGACAATCTTTTTCAAAAGCAAGCATTTGTACCTTAACTACGAAGTAGAAGATGTTATAGAAACAACCACCGGCCGGAAGCTGTTGTTCGAGTTCGCATTGCCATTGCTGTTGTTGAAGTTAAACGCGCCCGCATTCGTGCCATTGTTGTAGTTGCCGCCACGATGGAACCATGGATTGCTGGAGTACC
>JAAYMD010000089.1 GCA_012521575.1 Mollicutes bacterium | reverse complement strand
TATTCTTCATCATATGGGTGTCTACTTCTGCCTCGCTCCATCCATATTTACTATTATTTCGCATGTTAAATGCGGCATCAAATTGGTCTCCTATTGTCATATTTCTTAACGAACTTACATTTGGCAATATATTTATATCATCAGCACTTCCACTTGCCTCAAACTTTGCTACCCAAAATCCTGGTATCTCTTCATCTCCAAACGTAAATGCTGGATGTAAAAAATAATGTGTACTTGTATCTTTTTCTCCAAAACTATACCCACTTGTCTCAACTACCTTGCCATCTGCTGTTTCATTTGTTGTTCCTTTTAAAAATTTAATCTCTATATTTCCAGCGTCTCCCGAACAATCTGAATGAAAACAATCGGTTATCTTATATGCATACCTTGGGATCCATACCCACATTGATCCGTCTTCAGTTTTTACATTCGCCCACTTTTTTTGATTGTAGTCGTACCATTCTGAATCATAATTAACAGTATCTTCCCATTCTATCACATCCCATTTAATTGGAGTCATACCTGTAACTAATACTGGTGGATTTGCACCACTACCATCAACATATGTAGGTCTTTTTTCTGTACATTCACTTGCTTTTATAATGCTATAATCAATATTTGATTCATTTTCAATATCTATTTTTACTACCTTATCCAAATCCATTTTTTGTCCTGTCTTAAAATCAATCAAATTATCAATTAACAAGCCATTATTAACTAACGTATTTAAAGAAATACAATAAACATATCCACTTTCAGTTGGATAAAGAGAGCTGTTTTGATCGATAAATTGTTTTGCAGAATTAAAAATTAATTGTTGTGTTGCCTCATCCACTTCACCAGATGTATTTTTTATTTGATTAATAATAGTTGGAACTGCTAGTACAAGAAGTAATCCCAAAACAACTATTACACCTAACATTTCAACTAATGTAAAACCTTTTTTTTCATACATAAAATAACCTCCAACTACTATCTAATTAACTTCATAATATCAAAAAGGATTTTCAAAGTCAAGATATATAATAATATAAACGTAAAGTAAATGTGCAACAAAAATTTTTTTATAAAAATTTACAATGCAATGATGCCTATTATTCAACTTATTTTAATCAAAATTAACATTATTAATATAGTATTGCTTATATAATAGATTTTAAACAAAAAACAAAAAAAAATCATAGCCAAATTATAATTTATTGGTGATTATGAAATAATTACAACAAAGCAAAAATATAAATTAAACTTAAATTACTCTCTATTTATATAAATTATAAAATTAAAAATTTAGTTAAAGCAAATCACAAAAAAAGAAGATCGAAATCCTCTATCGCCACATACATTTTAAACATTAAAAATTATTCTAATCCTATGTTTTTTCGCGCAAGTTTCCAAATATCATAAGGGATATTTTCTAAAACTGTTGATATGTTTCTTTTAGCAGCTAATCTTTTAACCTCTCTTATATATTTCCCTGTCCAATCATCGCCAGTTTCTAAAGTTTTAATTAGCATATCCCCCCATCTTATAGTTTTGCTATTAATTTGACTATTTCTAATAATGTTAATTGGTATTGATATATCGTATTCTAAGTGAATAAAGGTTGGTTCCCAGCCATTATTTTTGAATTCAATGATTAACAAACTAGCTCCTGGAAATCCATCTGCTGGAAGACCAGCAGAACCAGGATTAAAAAAACGAATTCCTTTTTTTGCAAAAAATAATTGATGATGTTCATGCCCAAAAAGAACATATTTAAAATTAAAATTATCATTATACGGAATATCACGAAACTTATGAGTTACAAAAATTTTAGGAGCACCTGGAATATCAATAATTTCATATTTTTTTAAACTTCGAAGATAATTAATATCTTCTTCATTAAAAGAATTATAAGCAACAAGAACAGCAGCATTATTTGATTCTAAAGTCCAATTTTTAACAGGAGAATCATGATAATCTAAAACATATTCCTCTCTATTGCCCCACACTATCCAAGTTCGATATTGCTCACTTTTATATCTTATGTAATTAAGTACTTCTTTACTTTGAGGAACATCACTTATATAATCACCACAAAAAACAATTCCATCAATATTAGAATTATCTATATATTCAAAACATCTTTTTAAGGCCTCCAAATTTCCATGAATATCACTTAAAACTGCTAATCTCACACATATCACCAGACCCTACTTTTAATTTAATTTGGCAACTTCTAGCTTGTCATTATTATGAATAAGTACAAGCGATGCCTTTTTTGCATATCCTAAATCTTTCACATATTCAATTTCAACATCAACATAATAAGCATTTTCATCTACTTTATCTAAATATTCAAACTTATCTTGTTCAATTGAAGTAATCACAACATTACTAACAACTGGCAATTTTTGTTTGCGATTATCATATATATTATTTTCAATATGATGATACATTGTATCTTTAGCAATCATTAAAAAATCATTTCGAAACGGTTCATATACAAATTGAATACCACCAACATCACTTTGATTAATTTTATTATCTAATGTATAACAATCACTTATAAAAAGTTTGCTAATTATTTTGGCATAATTTTCTTCATCTATCTCATCCTTATTTAACTCTTTCTTTAAATCATTAAAAACATTTTTAAAGTATGTACTAGCACTTTCTCTCAATTCATAATCATTTATTTTGCTAATTATCTCGTGATCCTTTACTTTTTCTTCTTTTGACATCATACAACTTTTAATTAAAAAAATAGAAAGCCCAACGACCATAATAATTAAAATGATAATTATTAATTTTTTGAAATTTATTTTTTTCTTTTTCATTTTAACCTCCATAAGTTTCAATCAATTGAGTTGTTTCATTAGTTTTTCTAATTAAATCATATACGATAATAGCTTCTGATACAGTTAACATATTTTCTGTTTTTTTAGAGTAAATTTCAATTTCCTCTAAACTTACAGGTTGTTCAGGATTTAATAATTTACCTTCCTTTTTTTGGTTGTTGTAATACATTTTGTTCGTAATCCAATTACTATCTGGAAAAACTACTAAATTATTTTCCACACTAAAAATGTCATTTCCCAAAGCATATGGGCTTTTAAATCCAAACATATTTCCCAATGTTGGTAAAACATCATACATTCCCATCACTTCAGTTATTTCTTTTTCAAATTTATTATTTTTATACCAAATAATAAACGGTACTTTTTTATTAATTTCCATATCATAAGCATCTATGCTTCGATAATTAGGATCATTTTCATCTAGGATACTATCGGTATATGGGTCATAATTATAAAATCTCTCATACTCACTTTTCTTTAATTTTGCATCATGATCTCCATAAATAACAATAACGGTATCTTCCAAGATTCCTGCTTCATCTAAATCATTGATAAATTGACCAATAGCCTCATCAGCATAATGAACAGATTTAAAATAATTGCCAATTTTTGTACCTTCTAAATATGGTGCGGAAACAATTTCCACTTCTCCTGTTTCTTCGTTTATTTTTTCATATTTATAATCAACATCAAAATCAACTATTCCTTTTTTAACAATATCGGAAAAAGGAGTATGATTAGTAAGCATTATCATCGTACCGTAAAATTTATCATATTTTTCACTTATTTCTTTTATTTTAGGAACAGCTTGTCTAAAGAAAGATTTATCACTAAGTCCAAGTCCAATAACTTCATCAATAACAAAATCTTTTTCATGGTAGAAGAAATCATCATAACCAAATTCGCGGTGCATAACGTTTCGGTTCCAATACGTACCATTATTTCCATGCATACTAAACGAATAATACCCCATCTCTTTTAATAATTTGGGAATAGTTACAAACTCACGATTCCAATAATTCACAAACACTGTTCCACTACTTACAGGCAACAGTGATGTATTTAGAGTAAATTCACTATCACTACTTGTTCCCACACCTTCTTGAGCATAGAAATTAGAAAAATATAACCCTTCTTGTGCTAATCGATTTAAATTTGGGGTAAGTTCGCGACCATTAAACTCTAAACCAATAACTAGCTGTTGAATACTTTCGGCATGAATAGTTATAATATTTTTTCCTTTAAAAATATCCGTATATTCATTTTCTTTACTCAAATCAACTCTATTTTCATAATATTCTCTAAAAATTTTAGCATTTTCATCATAACCAAAAAGCGGATTTAATTGCGGTTTTAAACTGCTTATAATGTCATTTACCTGATAAGTGTAAAGCCCAAATTGCATAACAATAAATTCTCGATTCCATTGTTTCCCTAAACGCCCAATATCTAAACCTGTTAACATCGAAACAAAAAAACCAATAACTATCAAAGCAGCCACTAAAGTATTTAAAGCTCGAATTTTACCTACTTCAATTTTTGCAACTTTTTCAAAATAATTTTGTTTTTTTAGATTATGATTTATATAAAACAAAGCAATAGGTTGCCATAAATAAATAAAATCCTTGTATTCCATTATATTTTCTACAACCGCATCTGCCACATCAAAAAGTTGCACCACTGTTGCTAACAGTGATACTGATGCAAAAGAAATATAATTAGTATAATAAATTGAATTAATTAAACATAAAATTGAGAAAAAAATTGACCATCCAAAAAAGTATTTAAACTGTTTTTGTGGTTTTAAAAAATATCCAAAAGCCCCTATAATTAAGCAAACAGCAAAATCTGCTAATAGAGGTTTTAATTCAAAATAATTTTTAACAGTAAAAACTCTAAGTAACCATGCATTAAATACTGAACTTAAAACAAAAGACATAAACAAAATATTTGTACTCAAATATGTTTTAGTATTTCGCTTAAATCTTTTCAAAAAATTTTGCATGTTTTCACCTCAACATAAACTTTATCTGCATTTATAAGTATATCATTAATTTTTTTTTATTTCAAATTGAAAAAAGCGAATATATCGCTTTTTAAATTGACCGGCCAAACATTTGTTACCGTTTATTTTTCAAAAAATTGTAGCTTGTACATGATATATATCCGGTAACTAATATATATCATTTATTATTATTTCCTTTTTTATTTTCATTATTGGTGTTATTTATTTCCATTTCGTAATTACTTGCATTTAATGCCATTCCAAAAATAAAAATATATGATAGCATAAAAATCCAAATCATCATAATCATAATACTTGATAAACTTCCATATATGATATCATAATTAGCTACATGAGAAACATAATAAGAATAAATTGCCGTTACAATCATCCAAGAAATAGTTGTAAAAAGCGCGCCTTTTCTTGTATAACGACTAGCAATTAAAGAATCGGGCGCAAGAGCGTAAATTAAATTAACGGTAAAAAAGACAGCAATAAAACCAATTGGCCATTTCATTAGTACAAATACCTTATATATACCTAAAATAGCTTCTTGATCCACGAAAAGTCCAAATACTAATTTTATTAAATAATTTCCAAATGCTAAGACGATGACTACAAACGCAAAAACACAAAGCAAAAAAAAGGTTAGTACTAATGATTTAATCCTTCTTTTTAAAGTAGTTGAACTTTGTTTTTTATATAGTGCATTAGAAGTTAAAATTATTGAATATAAACCATTAGAAGCAATTAAAAAGCCAACGGTTAAATAAAATCCAATATTAAAATCAAACCCAGAACCTTCAATCAAAGGAATAAACAAACTACTGACTTCCTTAGGAAAAGTTTGTGAAATAATATTAATAATAGAATCAGCGGAAATGGAAAAAAAGGCCCCAACTAACACAAATAAAGTAAGAATTGGAGCCATTGAAATTATTAACGAAAAAGCTAAATGACCGGGTAATATTTCCATTTCTGGTTTTTTAATAATTTCTATTAGTGTATTAAAATATCTCTTCATCATTAACATCATCCAATCAATTATTTTCTTTCCTCTTGTTCCTGCGCTTCTTTGTCGTCACGCATCTCAAGAGTAGCTTCATTAATCGCATCATCAATTGTTTTTATCGCATCAACTATCATGCTATATCCTATTGCTGCTCCAAAATTATGCGAAATATTTTTTAATTCTTTTTTTAATTTACGAACATATGAAACAATCGCTTTTTCATCATATCCAACCAAATAAATCAAAAATTCGTTACCACTAGTACGAATGATATCACTATTTTCCATTTGATTTTGAATTAAAATATTAGCCGCCTCTTTAATGACTTTATCTCCCTCATTATGACCATAATTGTCATTAATATAGGCAATATTATTTAAATCAACCACTATTACCGCTTGGGGATAAATTTCGCTTTCATCCCACACTTCAATATTATCATTTAAATAAGCACGATTTTTTAAAGATGTCAGTTGATCTATATACTTCATTTTGTCTTCTTTTGAAACTATTTTTTTTAATTTAACATCTTTTTCATTTCGCAATGTTTTAGTTATAAAATATGTTGATACTCCAATAATAATAACTGCTAAACTAACAATTAGATATTTTAAAATTATTGGTTTTTTATCAATATTAAACAAACTATAGTAACTATCATTTAAAATATCTTTATTATTTGCAAAAGATAAATAAAAATCTAAAAAGGTTGCAAAAATTTTATTCTCTTCAATATCTCTAATAACTAATCCGTAATCATTAGGCAAAGCCTCTTCATAATAAACTTTATGATCATTTAATTTATTACTTGCATAATAATTATACATTTCCTTATCAATTACTATAATTGACTCTTTTTTTATATTTTTTACTAATTCAGATATATTATTATAACTTTTTACTTTTAATTGTTTTTGTGATAAATAATTTGCAATTTCACTATTATTAATCACCATTAATTCTTGATCAAATAATGAATTTAAAGAATTTACCACTAAATTATTACTCATATCAGAAACAACAACTAACATATTATTGTAAAAAGGAATCGTTTTATAAACATCCATTTTATACTTATAATTAGTATTAGTTTCTAACATTAAATCAATTTTATTACTATTAAAACTTTCATACATTAAATTATTATTTGAAAATTCTTCATAAACAATTTCTACTTCTGCCAATTTAGCAAATTCTTTTAAAAATGCACTGTTGTATCCTTGAAGTTTATCATGAATTTTTATATCATATGGAGGATTTTCAACAAATCCATATATGTAGCGCTTACTTCTGAAATTGGCAACATCTTTTTCATTAATATTTTTAAATGTAAAATAATTATCAGAAAAATGTTTATTAAAACTATCAACAAAATTTTCCTTTTCCCATTTATCATAAAATTTACTTAAAATATTATTAAGCCTTTCTTCTGTACCTAAAGTTAAAACATAACTTTTGGACATTTCCGTAACATTATAAGCAATATATAAATCTTCTCTTTTTAAAATACGGTCCATATACAATGTTTTAGGAATCAACATCGCATCTATTGAATTAACTTCTTTAGTTTCTTCTGTTTCATTTTCTGTTTCACCTGAATTTTGAACTTTAGTAATTTCCAAAAACATCGTATCAACATCATCATAAGGTTTAAATATATTATTTGAAGTATTTTTCAAATAAATACTAGCTTGTTCTAAATCAGAAGATAAAACTCCAATAACAAGCCCTTTAATTTCATTTAAATCAATATATTTATGTTTTTCATTAGTAACTATAACATAATTATCACGATAAATTAAAATATCATCTTCGCTTATCTTATCAACAACATTAAAAGCATATTTTACTTCACTATTATCACCATATTTAAAGGGTACTTTATTAAGTTCTAAACCAATTGTCTCTTCTAAATTATCTAAAAAGTCAAAAAACACACCAGTACCTTCATAGTTAAAAATAGGGATATCATTAATTACCCCAATATCTATAACTGTATTTTTATGTTTTTCAATCCATTGTTTTTCAAGCAAATTCAAAGTTGTATTTTTATCTTCTTTATTTAAAATATAATAAATACTTAATGATAATATAATTAAGAAAGTTATTCCAATAATAACTATTTTTTTTCTTTTCATTCCAACCACCTAACTTAATTTGTCCACTTAAAAGACGTTGATGATTTGTGTTTAT
>JAAYMD010000088.1 GCA_012521575.1 Mollicutes bacterium | reverse complement strand
TTCATTTCTTCTGTTATAATATTCATAAGATACCTCTTTCTATAAATTTTTTCATCAATTTAATTATACCAGAGGTATCTTTTTTTGTGGATTAAATTTGTAACATATGTATTATAACCTTACATTTATCTGTTTTACTTTTTCTTTCAAGTTTCAAAAAACTTGTATCATTATTATAATAACGTATTCGAAATTTATGTCTAACTCTTTCGCCATTAATCTTTTCTTTGATTGCCGTATTCATAACGTCATCAAAGTATAAACTTGTAATAGTATAAGATAAGGTCCATTCTCACAAAATTTGTCTCTTTTTAAAATTTTGTCTAATCTTTTTTGTAATACTATTGCTTCCAAATCACTAATAATATATTGTAATTCATGCCTTTTAGATTTTAAAATTTGCAATTTTTCCCTCCTTTCTAAAAATTAATAATATAACTGAAAAATTAAATAAAAATTAAATTTTTAAAAATTAAAAAAAATGAGTAAAATTATCTTACTCATTTTCATTTAGCAATTACTCAAAATTATTTTTATCTAAGCTTGCAACCAAATCATCTTTAACATCATTAATTTCATTAGGGTCAGACACAACAACTAGTTTCATCCCGTTATCTTCTTTTAATTCCTTAACAATTTTTACATGATCTACAATTTGTTCACCATCTTCAGTAAGTTCTATTAAATAATAATATTTAGTTTCATTAAATAAAGTTTCTGCTAAAACCAAAAATTTACGATTATCTGTCAAAGTAATTACATCATTTATATTAATTTTCATTATCGTGTCATCCCCTTTCCGCTTTCTTTTAACATTTCAAGCGCTGGTGTAACAATTTTGATACCTGGATCATCAGCTTTCATCCAACAACGATCATCAATTGATGGTGCATTAATTGGAGCTTCAATATAATTTCCGTATTTATCTCCTGTTCCAATATGTATCATCACTTCGTATTGACCTTCTTTTAATCCTAGCGTTTTCACAAGTTCTTTGGCACTTACACCTGGAGTTGATGATACTGCTAAAATTTTACCTGTTGGTTTACCTAAAGTATCTTTTTCCATAATAGCAATACGATTAATAAAATATTTGTCTGCTTGAAGTCCATTTCTACCTGTTACATAGTTTTCTGTATCTAATTGCGCTGCAGCTGCATTAGTATAATATTTAACACCATTGTTTACACTTATTCTATCTCCTATCGTTTGAGCAATTTCTTTTTGTTCAAGTTCTTCAATAACTGCTAATAAATCATTTGCAGATAATGATTCATTTTTTTGTTCGCTTTGTTGCACAACAGCAGCAGCTGGCTTATCTAATTGCACATCTTTATCTGAAATGGAACCTAAAGCGGAAAGTGACACTAACACTCCAGTTGCAATAATAGCCGCAGCATTATTTTTAATAAAATTAATTAATGCCGATTTTTTTTCTTTTAATTTTTCAAGCAAACTTGGTTTAGCTTTTTCAACTTGTTTAACTTCTAAAACTTCATCTTCATCTTTTTTTGAAGCCAATTCTTTTTCTTCAACTATTGTTACATTGTCATTATTTTTATTTGATTCTTCTTCTAATTCGATTTCTTCAACAAATTTTGGTTTAACATCTTTACCAGTAATAATTTTATTTATTTCGCGAAGTCCTTTAACATCATCAAATAAGATTTCTAATTTTTTTTCTATCTCTTGATTTCTCTTTTTTAATTTTTCTATTGTTGGTTTAATATTTATTTGCTTTTCAACCCTTTGCGCAAGATTCATAAAAAACATACGGCGACGAGAAATATTATTAGGATACTGCATGTTTGGATTTCTTAATGATACTTCTTTTTCTCGTTTAGTAGTCATTTCAACAATTTCTTTTAATTTCTTATCTAATTCCTCATAATTATTCACAGGCTTACGCATTTTTTGCGCTAGATCGTAATTAAATAATAATTCATTTGATTCTTCAATTACTCGCATAGCATTTTTATATTGAGCATCATCAATATTTTGTTCATTTCCGGTTAAACGTTTTTCTTCATAATAAGATATTACCGTTTCCATAGCCGTATTTTTATTCATCCACGCTGCTACAACATCAATTTTATAAATTCCGTTTATTTTAATATAACGTTCAAAAATTTCATTCATTTCCGCATTAAATTTTTGAAATTCCATAATGCTTTCTTCAAGTTTTTTAATTGTTTCAAGATTATTTTGTAATTCCTCATTTAAAGCATGTTCTTCTTTTCTTTTTTCGGCAACTAAATCAATTTGTTCTTTTACTAATTTAAAATCAAGTTCATGGAACGTTCTTTCATAAGTCTGTTGCTTTCTAATATCATCAAACAATTCATATAATTCTTTTTCTTCTGGAAAATTTAAATCAAATAAACTTTCAAAAAATCTTTCACGTTTTCTTGATAGTTCTAAAATTGCTTCCCTTTTAAATAATTCTTGATGCAATAAATCTTGTTCAGAATTAAGAGACATATCCATGTTTTCTAATTTTTCTAGTTCTTCACGATATTTTTTATCATATTTTTCGTTTAATTTTAATGTTAAATCCAATACTTTCCACTGAATATTATCGATTTGTTTATAGTTTACATCTGGTTTTTCTTTTAATTTTCTAATTAAGTTTAAATATTTTTCAATCGCTTTTGTTAAAGTGTCAATTTCCCATAAATAACTGTTCATACTTTCAACTCCCTTGTTACCTTCCTATTATATAAATTATAACAAAAAAAAGGTTTGTGTAAACCTTAAAACGAATCGATATTAATTTTAACAGGTTTGTTTTTTTGAATATATGAAGCTGCTTGAACTATAGTTCTAATCGCATTAGCATTCTTGCCTCCACGACCAATAACAATCCCCATATCACTTTCAGCAACAAGTACCTCAATATTAATTTCATCATCATTTTCAAATTGTTTTACTGAAACCATATCGGGGTTTTTACAAATATTTTTGATTAAAAACTCTGTTAATTCAATTAATTTCATAATTATTAATCTTCCTTTTTAGACATTCTCTCATTGTGGAATTTTTCTAAAATTCCTGCTTTCTTAAATAATGTTCTAACAGTTTCAGTAGGTTCGGCACCTGTTCTTAACCATTTTAAAGCAAGTTCTTCATCAATTTTAATTTCAGCTGGTTCCGTTAGCGGATTATATGTTCCAATATTTTCAATAAATTTTCCATCTCTCGGACTTCTTGAATCAGCTGCTACAATGCGATAAAATGGTTGTTTTTTTGCCCCCATTCTTCTTAATCTTAATCTTACAGCCATTATATCCCTCCATTTCTAGATAATTCTACCATAAAAAAAAGAAGGTGTCAACCCATAATTGTTGACACTATTGTATATAATCTTTATTAACATTTTCATCAATTTCCTCTAATATTTCATCTGTAACTTCATCTTCAATTACTTCCCAAGGTTCTTCATCTTCTTCTACCGCTATTTTCATTTTTGTTTCACCAACAATTTCCACCCCTAATTCTTTTTCAATCTCAAAATTAATACTTCCATCATCGGTGATTCCTACTTTAGTACATGTTGGTTGCTGAAGCGTTCTAACAATAACATCAGTATCGCTGTGCAAATCATGGGTATCTTTGACCTTTACATTAAATAATTCATTATAATCAATTTTTTTACTAACTACAGCTGTTTTACTATCATTATCATAAGAATACCAAATATTTACATCATATGAACCATCAACACCAATTTTGTCTCCCGATTTATAACCTTTAAATTTGTGATTAATAACCCAACATCCAAGTACAGTTGTGGGATTATCCGCCACTTCTAAAGTATAGTTATTTTTAAAATTTTTCTTCCCTTTTCCAACTATGGCTTTAGTAACTATTTCTTTGTATAGTGCCATTATATCACCCCTCACTTTAATTTATGCGTAAGTGGGGCAAAAGTTCACAAAAAGATGAATAAATAAAATATTTAAATTTACAATAATAGTTAATTTAAACGGTAATATCATATCATAATGTAAAAATGATAAAAACACTTAATTTTATTTATTTTTTATTTTCTTATAATAAACTTTACCATTTTCTAATTCAATATCTTCAAATAAATCCGAAACAGTAACAAATTCATACCCTTTTTCTTTTAATATTGGCAGAACTTCTTTTACTGTTTCAACGGTTGATTTATATAAATCATGCATAAGAATAATGGAACCATCTTCCACATTTTCTATAATAATTCTTGTTCCCTCACTACTATTTCGATGTTCCCAATCCCTAGTATCAATACTCCACATAATTAATGGATAATTTACATTTTGTTTAACTTTTTCATTTACACTTCCATATGGTGGTCTTACCATTGTTTGAATAACATCATATTTAGCTAATAGTTCTTTGGTAGTTTTTAATTCTTCAATTAATTCTTCATCACTTAATTTAGTAAAAGCTTTATGACTAACACCATGACTTTCAATTTGATGACCATCATTTTTAATTTTTTCAATAATATGGCCATATTTATTTATCCGTGATCCGATAACAAAAAATGTGGCACTAGCATTATTTTCTTTTAATATCTCTAATAAATTTTCGGTATAAATACTAGGACCATCATCAAAAGTAAATGCTACTTTTTTTAACTTTTCTTCTTCTTCAACATTTTCCTTTTCAATAACTTCGTTAGTTTTATTATTTACAATTGGCGTTGAATTTGATTTATTTATTTGTTTGATTGGTTCAACTTCATTTTGACTAATACTTTTTTTTATAACTTCTGGTTGATCATTTAAAACTAACTTTATTTGATTATCATTATAATTTTTTTCAACAATCAAGTCTTTAGGTATTTCCACATCCTTTTCTAAATCAATTTTTCGAATATATTTATTATATACATCTTCGAAAAATTTAAAAAAAATATAACTTTTTTTTATTAATAGGAAGGGGAAAAAACAAAAAAGTAGCCATGATAACCGACATTATTTGATAACGAATATTTTTTCTTCTCATAATCTATGTTCACCTCAATTTGGAACATATTATACCACTAATTATTTTTATAGTAAAATTTTAAAAAGGAGAAATATGTTATGCACATAATTCTCCTTCTAACAACCATGTTCCTGCTTTAGTAATTTTAACGTCAACAATTTTCCCTAAATAAGATTTATCGGCTTTAACATTTACACGTTTCATTGTTTCTGTATATCCATATAGCATGGTATTATCTTTTTCATTAACACCTTCTAGTAATACCGGTACCACTTGATTTAAATATTTTTGATTTGCTTCTTCAGCATACTTATTAACTAATTTATTTAATTCTTGTAATCTTTTATTTTTAACTTCTATTGGTACATTATCAGTCATTTTAGCAGCTGCAGTTCCTTCCCTTTTCGAAAAGATGAACGTAAAAGCAGAATCAAATTTACAAGTATTTACAATATCTAAAGTTTCTCTAAAATCAATGTCAGTTTCACCAGGAAAACCAACAATAATATCAGTTGTAATGGCGACATTAGGGATTGCTTCTTTTATTTTATTAAATAAATCAATATATTCTTCTTTGGTATATCTTCTACCCATTAATTTTAATATTTTATTTGATCCCGATTGAACCGGCAAATGAATATAAGGCATTATATTTTTATATTTTTTAATAACCTCGATCATTTTGTCAGTAAAATCCCATGGATGACTAGTTAAAAAACGAACACGAGGAATACCAGTTTTTGCAACATCTTCAAGTAAATTTTCCATTCGATAATTAATATCTAAATCTTTACCATAAGCATTAACATTTTGACCAAGCAATGTTACTTCTTGATAACCTTCCTCAACCAATTGTTTAACCTCGCTAATAATAAATTCCGGTCGTCTACTTCGTTGTTTTCCTCTAGTATATGGAACTATACAATAAGTACAAAATTTATCGCAACCATACATTGCATTAATCCATGCTTTATATTTGCTTTCACGCTTAACAGGAATATTTTCGTAAATATCTCCTTCAACACTTAAAACTTCAATTTCTAGCTCTTTTTTAGCAAGAGATGTAGCTAAAATATTTGGAAGATTGTGAATATTGTGAGTTCCAAAAACAATATCTAACCATTGATATTTATTTAGTATTTCATCAACTACTACTTTTTCTTGTGCCATGCATCCACAAAGTCCAACAATTAAGTGTGGTTTTTTCTCTTTTAAGCTTTTAATATGACCAAGTAATCCAAAAACTTTGTTATGAACGTTTTCACGAATGGCACATGTATTTAATAAAATTAAATCTGCATTTTCCATATTTTCTACTTCTTGAAAGTTCATATCTTCCAAAATAGCTTTGATTTTTTCTGTATCGTGTTCATTCATTTGACAACCATAAGTCCTTATATAATAATTGCGGTTTAAACCAAGTTTTTTCAATTCTTCTGTTAAGCGATAACTATCTGTTAAAACTTCTACTTTTTTATCGGTTCTTTTTCTTGCTTCCTTTAAATTTGGTAAATCCATATTCACACTTCCCTTCTACTTGGGTTTATATTTCTTGAAGTACAACAAGAATCATTGGTTGGCAACCAGTTTCTTTATATAAGAATTTTCCTAATTTATCACGAATACCCATCTTAACATTATTAAAATCAACTTGCTTATTTTTTATATTTTCATTTATTACTTCAAGTGAGTATTTTTCGGCTTCCTTAATTAAATCAATATTTTCTTTAACAAAAATAAATCCACGAGTTAATATTTCTGGTCCGGCAATAATTTTCTTTGTTGTTTTAGATAATGTTGCCGTAACTATGACAACGCCATTTTCACTTAAAGATTCGCGATCTTTAAGCACTATTTCACCTATATCACCAGCATTTTTTCCATCAATCAAAATATCATCCACTTTTACTTTTTCATTAGTGTCTAATAATTTTCCATTTTCAAATTCTACTACTTGTCCATTTAATTTTAGCAAAACATTTTTTTCTGGGATACCTGCTTTAATAGCAATCTTGGCATTTTCAACCTGATGGCGATATTCACCTATCACTGGAAAATAATATTTTGGCTTTATTAAATCTAACATTAACATTAAATCCTCACTAGAAGCATTATGTTCTAAATACTTATTTGTGGGCAACAGCACTAAATTAGCACCTATTTTTGAAATATCATCAAATATTTTAGTTGCACTTTTCTCCAGCCCATCATATACTGGTGCGGCAAAAAGAACAGTATCATCTTCAGTGATTTTCACAAATTTATCAAAACCTCTAACAATACGACCTATATTGGAATAAGGTTTTTCACGTTCATCGGAAATTAAAATCACAACATTATCATCATTTACATGTTGAATAGTTGCAATTTTTGATTTATCAAAATCAATATATTTCATATCAATAGCTTTGATAATAGTTTTTTCAAGATGTTTTCCCATAATCACAATTTTGCGGTTTGTTTGATTAATTTCTGTTAACAATTCTTGAATACGGTATAAATGATTTTGAAAGGTATTAAAGAAAATTCGTCCTTCATTTTTGGATAATGTTTCACGAATGATAGATGAAACTCGATGATTAGGCGATGTAAATCCCCTTTTATCTGCATAAAGTGACTCAGTTAACAAACAAAGTACTCCTTGTTTTCCAACATACGCCAATTTACCAATATCCGTTTTATATGATCCTGTCATAGTTGGATCGAATATAAAGTTTCCGGTGTAAAATATAGTTCCGCTTTCAGTATATAATACATACCCTACTGTATCTGGCACAGAATGAGTTAAACTAATTGGAAAAATACTATTTTTTCCAAATTTGATTTTTCGATGAGGTTTAATTAGTTTTAAATTTTCTGTAGGTATACCCGCATCTATTAAATCATTTTTAATAATTTCTAATGTAAACG
>JAAYMD010000087.1 GCA_012521575.1 Mollicutes bacterium | reverse complement strand
TTCTATACTATAATATCGTGTCGGTGTTCCTTTTTTTCTACCCATATTACCATCTCCTTATTATCATTATAACAAAAATAAAAGTAGATCACGTTTTTTATGTGTCTACTTTTATTTTATCAGTTCATGTATTAACCTACTTTTTTTAATTTAAACTTTCAACAATTTCTTTAAAATCGCGACCTCGTGCTTCAAAATCAGGATATTGATCCCATGAAGCACAAGCAGGACTTAGTAAAATAGCATCTCCTTCTTCAGATAAATTATATGCTGTTTTTACTGCCTCACTTAATTTATCAACAACAATACAATCAACATTTATTGAATCAGCAAACTCTTTAATTCGATTTTTGGTTTCACCAAAAGCAATAATACCTTTAACATGCGTCATATAATCTTTTAATTCATCAAAAGAGTGCCCTCTATCTAAACCACCTAATAACAGTATAGTTGGTTTGTCAAATGAGGAAAGAGCAATTTGAGTAGAAACAACATTGGTAGATTTAGAATCATTATAAAATTCTCGATTATTCACCCTTTTTACAAATTCTAGGCGATGTTCAACGCCTGTAAACTTACCTAATACTTCTTTAATCATTTCATTTGTCACACCAAATTCTTTGGCAGCAGCTATGGCACACATAATATTTTCGTAATTATGCATTCCCTTAATACGAATATCACGAAGTTCAATGATTTGTGCGTCCTTATAATATATAGCATCATTTTCAATATAGATATCTGCTTTTTCTGTACTTGAAAAATATATTTTATGTGGTTCAATATCACCAACTACATCTTTAATAGATGTATTGATAATCGCAACATCTTCCTTTTTACAATTTTTAAAAAACTTTAATTTAGTTTCTATATATTTTTCATAAGTTCCAAACAAATCTAGATGAACTTCAAATAGATTAGTAAACACACCTATATTTGGGCGAAAATTATGTATATCATTTAATTGTTGAACTGAAACTTCAAGTACAACAATATCTCCTTCCCTTATTTGTTCAAGTATAGCAGAAAATGGCACCCCAATATTTCCGCCGATATGAACCCTTTTACCAGTTATACGTATTAATTCATAAGTTAACATTGTTGTAGTAGTTTTTCCATTTGAACCACTAATACAAACCAGCGTTACATCCTCTGGAAGTAAATTATATGCAACTTCCATTTCATTAACAATTGGAATATTTAATTCTTTAGCACGCTTTACACATTTATTTTCTGAATTAATCCCTGGATTTTTAACAACCAAATCAAAACTGTCATCCAAAAATTTATCTTGTTCTGGTGAAATAATAACAGTTGCACCCATTGCTTTTAATTCATTAACATGTTCTTCATTTTGTTCTTTCGCATCACTTATAACAACTTTATTATTCCTTTTTAACAATACTTTAGCTACTTCATACCCACTTCTAGCCATTCCTAAAATAAATATTTTTTGATTTTTGTACATACATTCACCTTCCAATTTTATTATATCACCTTATTTTTTAAAAGTTAATGAAAAATATAAAAAGTTTAGGTATTAACCCAAACTTTTGAAAGCAAAATAATTGCTAAAATTATTTTTGGAAAAAACTTTATCACAGCAAAATCAAATGGATCATCATAATCAATTTTATAAATATCTGATATTTCAAAATTTCTATTTTCTTCAACTTTAAAATTACCTTCCATCATTACACTTTCAAATTTTTCAGTATTATAAAAATAAATACATCCTTTAGGTTTTCTTTTCATTTGTTTAATCTTATACGAATTAGCACGTGTACTAAAATAGAAAACTTCATAATTTTCATTTTTCATTACTTTCAATGCCCTAACATTGGGATACCCCATTAAATTAGTAGTACCAACAATAGCAAATTTATTTTGAGCAATTATTTTTTTTCGCTAATTCAATAACTTCTTCTTTTGTCATTTTTAAACATCCTACTATACTTTACTAATAACATTATATCACATACAAAGTAAAACAGTAAATAAAACGATATACTTTTTTACAGTTTTTGTCAAAAAAATTATCAAACTTTTACAAAATATTTTAAAATAGTCGCATAAATATATTAATTTATTTTCTAATTTAGTGGTTTACCATATCTATTTGGACCAATAAATTTTTCAATCAATTTATCATCTTTTCTTGTTTATAAAAATGTGGTATAAATCAATTAAAGTTACAAAATTTAAATATAAAAAAACTTGCATTAGCAAGTTTTTATTTTCATAAGTGGTATGGAATACAGGATTTGATTTTTATCTTTTATTATTTATTATTCCTTATAAAATAAGGACTGTTTTTTCACAAATTCCATAAAATCCACTATTTTTTATTTTTTATGGAGTCATTGAGGAGTCAACTATAATAATATTTAATCATTATCCGATAATAAATCCTCAATATTAGGCATTTGATTAAAAATATTTTTTCTATGATATTCTAAATATTTTT
>JAAYMD010000086.1 GCA_012521575.1 Mollicutes bacterium | reverse complement strand
TACTTAAATGCTCTTAACCTTGCCATCTGCTCTGCACCCTGCCTGCTCCATCCTAAAGGCCTACTAGACATCCTTTCAGATAAAACATGGCTTACATGCCCTTCTGCACTACAACCCAATGCATATGGGTCTTCTTTATATATCTTTATCCCAGCCCAGTTTTCTAAAATATATTTCCTGGCTTCCTTTATAGCTTTTTCTTGGTTCCTTTTGGGGTGTTAGCGATTATCTCTTTGAAAGTTTCCTTGACAGCTACTATATCACACCTGTTCAATCCTTCCCAAAGCCTGGGCCTCATCTTTGGCAGATGACCTATTGCTACCGTAATATATTTGTTTAAATGATATCTGTCCAGTACATATTTGACTTTGGGTAACCAGTTTATGCCCTCCTTAATCCAGGCTACCCCATCCCCTCCTAGATAAATTGTTTCTATCTCATCTAGCTCATAGTTGTCATCTATATAGTCTGTTATTTCCAACCATAATTCCTCTGAACTTCTATATAAGCCTGAGGCTTAAAAGTAAGACTAAAACAACTCATAAATTTGCTTGTAGAAAAGATGTAATATCCCGGAAAGGATTAGAACCTCATTTCATCTAAATTGTAAAATAATTGAAAAATCATGGAGCAAGTGAAAATCTCTAAACTATATGTCTATTTAATGGGAAAAGCTCAAGACACCTTTTAATATATTAACTTTACTTTCTCACATTACTATCTATCAATATATAATTATCTAGCTTAATGAATTTTTCAATAATATCATAGATTGTTTTGATCTTTGTTTTAATCTTTTGTGAATATAGGTATAATCGATTGATTCCTCAAGAATATCTTTAAAATCATTGAAACCCATATTAGCTTTATATGTTCTATGATCTAATCCAACTGATACTAGAAAATCATGCACCTTTGGATTTCTATTTGGGTGAAAACCAATGAATTGTTTCTTAAAAATAACAGAAAAAACACTTCCATGAAATGTTGTCGTTACTACATATTTTGCCTTTTTCATTAAATATAAAAATTGCTTTGGTTCTACAATTAAATTTTCATCACACCAATCATACTTAAACCCAGCTGTTACTATTTTCAAATCGTTTTCTCTCGCAAATCTCTTTATGTAATTCAGCATTAATGGTTTTTCATTATAAGAATAATATAAGAGAAAATTATCGTTAATGTTTTTATAAGGCACTAATTCATTTTCCCAGTTATCAAAATACAGTAAAGTCGGATCAACCACTTTTTGACATTCTGAACCACTTAATGACTCGCAGATTAATTTAGTATTCTCATCACGTACTAAAATACAGTCTAACTTTTTAATTCCATCTATATAAAATTGACTATTTAAAAAGTCATCAAGAAGAGAATAACCACAACTAGGAGCATATGCAATAATTTTTTTTGCATTTAAGTTATAACCAAAGTACTCAGGCCAATGCTCAAAACTATTGTTTTTTATGTTCCAAACTTCATCACTTCCTATAAGTATGGCATCTAAAACTTGATTTTTATGTCGCTCTATATTTAAATCTCCCCAGGCTTTTTTATAAACAAGATAACGCTGTAGTTTAAAGAAAGTTTTTGCAGGTGTTTTAGCTATTAATTTTTTTATTATACGAAATTTATCCTTTGAACAATTAAGAATAATTACTTCATGTCCTTGACTTTTCAATACTTTTTGTAAAGCATATGCCTGCAAGTAACTCCCATAATTATAAGCATCATAAATGGTAACAATTCCTATTTTCATAATTTCCTCCATTTTAAGAAATTTTTATTTCGCTTTATTATCTTGCTCATAATTTTGTCATAGTCTTGAATAGATATTTCTCGATTTTGCACTTTTATCCAAAGACTTTTAGATTTGCTTTGAATATAAAGTTCTTGACATGCTCTTATTAAAATAATAATTCTTCTCAAAATAGAAACTTTCATTTTTCTTTTTGCCCTAACTTTATATCCTAATAATTTATAAAGTTTCGTTTTATAGTATGCTGATTTTTTCTTTCTGTACACTAAACCAACATTGGTTTGTGATTTAATCGCCCTATCAATGGAGACCTGATAAATATAGTTTGAATTCATTGTAATTTCTTTCATAATACTATCAGCTATTTTACTTCTAGTAATTACAATAGATGTTCCTAATATATCTTTGTCGTAATCTTTAAGCCATGCATCCATAAAAGAAATATCAGCACACTCACCATATATATCATCACAGCAATTACAAGCCAGATGATTAAATAATCTATTTAGATAAACAAACCCAAAATCATCTCCATGAAATCTAGAAGTTATAGTTTTATTATCTGTAATAATTTGCATACTACAATTTTTGTTTAAATATTTCTCGCTTTTTACCCTGAATTTTAATTTCTTTATTTCATTAATGCTAATACAATTTTTTAATGCTACATATTCAACCATTGATTTTTTAGGCAATCCTCCACAAGTTAACGCGGCAATTAGTTTAATATTATTTTTTAATTGTTTGTCATACAGAGATGCCAACCTAATGGCTTTCGCTATACAAGGAAGTACAATAACAGCAAATTTCTTATTTTCATTTCTTATTTTTTTCATTGCATTGGAAATATCTACTGGATAATAAGCTGATTTCGAATGTTTTTTTAAATCAGTTGCATCATTAATAAATACATATTTATAAAGATGCTTACCTGTATCTGAACCAACACACAATACTTCATCAACAATCCCATTATTTAAACACTCCTCTAGAAATTTCGTAGCTAAACCGCCAGATGCACTATTATACCTGTGTTTCTCTGAGTATCCTTCGAAACAATTTAGATAATAGCCTGTTATCCAATTATACTTTATCCCTTCTATATTTTGATATAACAAGTATCCTATTTCATCTTCATTTTTACTATGCTCAGAAAAAGGGCAAACTTTAATGCATCTACCACAATTGACACACTTTAATTCATCTACTTTTGGAATAAAAGCACCCATTTCGTCTTCAACCATGGATATATAGTTACACATACCAGCACATACACCGCAACCGATACAAATACTTTTAAATTTATTAATATGCTCTTTAGTATTCACCTAAAACATTCCTTTGCTATTAAGATTTTTATCCAAGCAAAAATTTGAGACTTTTCCCTTTTTGTCAAAATCTTCATAAATACAATAACAAAATATACTATTATAATAATTAGTATCTGTATTATGAAATCAAACCAAGTAATACTAAATTTGACCAATTTAAAAATAATTAAACAAAAAATATTGACTAAAAATACCCATAAAACATTTTTCAAAAATACTTCTTTGAAGTATCTCTTAATGTGCAAACCAACAACATTATTATAATACCAATTCATTACTAATACATTTCCTATTATTAAAGCTATTGCAGTTCCTATTGATGCACCTATTATATTAAATTTATTCACTAATGGTATTGTAATAATTAAATTAAATATCGCTATTAATAAATATATTTTTGCTCTAAATTTATGCAAGTTTTTAGCTTCCAAGATATTGATGCCAATACTTTGACATGAAGGCACTATCAATGCAAAACTTATTATGATAAATATAGCATATACGGCCGTATATTGCTGGCCAATCCATAACAAAATAAACCGTTTGCCCAAAAGAATAAACCCAGTTAAAATTAGTCCAATTACCAAAAATTGATATCTGCCAACTTTTATGAGTAAATCTGTTAATTGTTTATCACTACAATTTTGAGCGACCATTTTTGTAGCTCTCGGTAAAAAAACTCCAGATATTGCACCACTTAAAGCTCTATAATAACCTATCAATTGCATCGCTATGGAATATACTGCAATTGAAGATGAATTAGTTAGTATGCCAACAACGAGATTGTCTATTTTCCAATTAATTTGATCTGTTATCATCGCTAAAAAAACATAAAAAGTATAGTTAAAGATAGATACAATGTAACTTAAATCAAAGTTATATAGTTTTATCTTTATATTTAATTTTTTTACACAATATATAGCGTTAACCATTATAATTGAAAAATTTAGTGCAAAATCTATTAATACTATACCAATTGACTTGGCTCCTTGACTTAAAATAATGTATATTAAACATGCTCTTAAAACCGTTTTAAGCATTTGTATTACTTTAGAAAAAATAATTTT
>JAAYMD010000011.1 GCA_012521575.1 Mollicutes bacterium | reverse complement strand
CCCACAAGTCGAGCAGATACGAAAGTAGGGCTTAGTGATCCGGCGGTATGAGAGTGGAATTGCCGTCGCTTAACGGATAAAAGCTACCCTGGGGATAACAGGCTGATACCACCCAATAGTTCACATAGACGGTGGTGTTTGGCACCTCGATGTCGGCTCATCGCATCCTGGAGCTGGAGCAGGTTCCAAGGGTTGGGCTGTTCGCCCATTAAAGCGGTACGTGAGCTGGGTTCAGAACGTCGTGAGACAGTTCGGTCCCTATCCGTCGTGGGCGTAGGAAAATTGAGGGGAGCTGTTCCTAGTACGAGAGGACCGGAATGGACATACCTCTGGTGTATCTGTTGTCACGCCAGTGGCAGCGCAGAGTAGCTATGTATGGAATGGATAACCGCTGAAAGCATCTAAGCGGGAAGCCACCCCCAAGATGAGTTTTCCCAATTAGTAAGTTCCCAGAAAGATGATCTGGTTGATAGGCTAGAGGTGGAAGCATGGTGACATGTTGAGCTGACTAGTACTAATCGAACGAGGATTTAATCACGTTATTTTGAATAATTTGGCAAGAGACACATTATCTTAGTTTTCAGAGAATTATATCTCTATTTAAAATCTAATATTTAGTTAAGTAAATTGGTGACGATAGCGAAGTGGATACACCTGTTCCCATCCCGAACACAGAAGTTAAGCACTTCAGCGCCGACGATAGTGTAAGCGAAAATAGGTCGTTGCCAATTTTTTTTTGTTTTAAAATAGGTTTTTCCTATTTTTTTATTTTGTAAAAATATATTATTTAAAAAAGTTATAATATATTGTTTTTATTATGATTTTTTTATATAATTATAATGGTGATGAGGATGGAATATAAGATTACAACACATAATGAAAGAGAAACTATTGAACTTGCACAAAATATTGAATCTGAAAAATTTCCAAATATGATTATTTGTTTAGAAGGAGAATTAGGCAGTGGTAAAACTTTGTTTACTAAAGGAATTGCCACAGCGCTTGGAATAAAAGAAAATGTAACCTCACCTACTTTTACAATTATTAAAGAATATGAAAGTGGTGAAATGCCGTTATATCATATGGATGTGTATCGCTTAGACGGTAATGTTGAAGGGCTAGGACTTGAGGAGTATTTTAATAAAAATGGTATAGTTGTGATTGAATGGGCAGATACGATTAAGCATATTTTGCCAAAGGAAAGACTTGATATTAAATTTAAAATAGCAGGTGAAAATAAACGCATTTTAATTATAAGGCCACATGGTCAAATTTATGAAGATATTTGTGAGGCTGTATTATGAAATATCTTTTTTTAGATACTTCTGCTTTTAATGTTAATATTGCTGTTGTTGTTGATGATAAAATTGTTAGTAGTTTTACTGTAGCTAACAATCAAAAATTATCTGAACATATTTTTATTTATTTGGAAGATGTTTTAAATAAAAGCAGAACAAAAATAAATGAAATAGATAAAGTCTTTATTGCCCAAGGCCCTGGTTCGTTTACTGGTGCTAGGGTAGGTGTAACTATTGCTAAAACTATGGCTTGGGCACTTAATATTCCAATTATACCAGTATCAACTTTAGAAATATATGCAACTACAAAAGTTGATAGTAAATATGTGGTTTCTTTTATTAAAGATCGTAATGATTATTTGTATGCAGGTATTTATGATACTGAATTAAATATTTTTATGGAAGATAAATATTTGCATTTATCTGAACTTTTAGATGTGTTAAAGGAAATTGATGATTATATTTTTGTTGGATATGATGATTTAGATATTAGTGAAGAAATTGTAATTCCAACGATTGATATTATGAAGATAATAAAAAAACATAATGATGATCAGGCAGTTAATGTTCATCTAGTTAAACCAAATTATTTAAAAAAGACTAATGCTGAAATTAATTTGGAAAAGGAAAATAAAAGTGATTAGAAAAGTTGTGGCTAAAGATTTAAAATTAGTAAATGAGTTAATCAAAAATCTTGATTCTAATGAAATAGTTAATATTGAATTGCTTGATCATCCCTTTTATAGATATCTTGTTTATGAACTAAACAGCGAAATAATTGCTGTTTTAAAATATTCTATTATTTATGAGCGAATAGAAATAGATTATATTTATGTTTTAGAAAAGTATCGTAGAAAGGGTGTTGCAACGAAATTAATTAACTATATTGTAGAAGAAAATAAAAATTGCAAAAATTTTTCATTAGAAGTAAGAAAAAGTAATATAGCTGCACAAAAGTTATATGAAAATTTAGGATTTAAAGTAGTTAATATTAGAAAAAATTATTATGGAAATGAAGATGCTTTAATTTATATGAGGAGTGAATGAAATGAAAAATACATATATATTAGCAATTGAAACTAGTTGTGATGAAACAAGCGTTTCAATTGTTAAAAATGGGCATGAAGAAATAGCGACAGTAGTTTTATCACAAATTGATATTCATGCTAAGTTTGGAGGGGTCGTTCCCGAAACTGCAAGTCGTAATCATATTGAAAATATTACTATTGTACTAGAAGAAGTTTTAAGTAGGGCGAATATGACTATGGAAAAAATTGATGCTATTGCAGTTACTTATGGACCTGGATTGATAGGTTCATTATTAATAGGTGTTGTTGCTGCCAAAACATTAGCATTTATTTATGATAAGCCACTTGTACCTGTACATCATATTGCCGGTCATATATACGCTAGTAATTTAGAAAAACAAATGCAGTTTCCACTAATTGCTCTGGTTGTAAGTGGAGGCCATACAGAATTGATTTTAATGGAAGAAGATTATTCCTTTAAGTATATTGGTGGAACTATGGATGATGCTGTTGGTGAAGCATATGATAAAGTAGCACGTGTATTAGGACTTTCTTACCCAGGAGGCCCCCATATTGATAAACTTGCCCATGAAGGAAAAGATACTTATGAACTGCCTCTTCCTATGGATGATTCATCATTTGATTTTAGTTTTAGCGGTTTGAAAAGTGCAGTTATTAATATGGTTCATAATGAAAAGCAAAGAGGAAATGAAATAAATGTAGCCAATATGGCAACGTCATTTCAAAACCGAGTTGTGGAAATTTTAACTAAAAAAACAATGAGAGCACTAATAAAACATGATGTTAATAATTTAATTTTAGCGGGCGGAGTTGCTGCCAATCGTGGATTGCGTGAAAGATTTAAAAAACTTTGCCGTGAAAAGGAAATTAATTTATCAATTCCTCATATAAAATATTGTACAGATAATGCAGCGATGATTGGTGCTGCTGGATATTATGCATATAAACTTGGCCGTAGGTTTGGAAATGTTTTGAAAGCTAAACCAACTGATCAATTAAATTAAGAGGAGGATATTTTAAATGAAATATTTATATGAAAAAGATAAAGATAAAAAAATGACTTTGTATTGTTTTTCGCCAACTGTTATGATTTTAACTTTTATAACCGAAATTTGTTTAGCTATTTATGCTTTTATCAAAAGTAGAGAAAAAAAGTCTGATCTAGTTATCGTTTTAACACTTGTTTTCTTAGCTTTATTTCAACTTGCTGAATATCAAATTTGTGATGGTTCTAATTTGATTTTGTGGTCACGAATTGGTTTTGTTGCAATAACTTTTTTACCTGTTTTAGGAATATATTTAATTACTAAATTAAATAAAAAATCTTATTTATTTCATTTTGGAATAATTGTATCAATCATTTTTGCATTTATTTTTATCTTCATGCCAAATTCTCTTGAAAATGCTAGTTGTACTGGCAATTACATAATATTTGATGTAAATTCAGCAATTATGAAATTTTATGGTTATTATTATTTTGGATTTTTGCTATTAGGTATTTGGGAATCAATTAAGGGAATAAAAAATGAAGAAAATAAGGAAAAAGTGAAAACAGCATTTAAATGGTTTATTATAGGTTATTTATCATTTATTTTGCCCCTAACTATCGTTTATATAATTATTCCAGCTACAAGGGTTGCTGTTGAATCAATTATGTGTGGTTTTGCAGTTATATTTGCATTTATTTTAACTTTTAAAATCGCACCTATTTATTATGAAAATGTAAAATGTGAATGGAAACAATAATATTGCAATAAAAAAAAGGAAAGGTGAATATACAAAAGTATATTTACTTTTTTTGGCTCTTTGTCAAATAGTTGGGGAAAATAGAATCCCATGTTAAAGAGACGAATGGAAGCATAACTTTTATGCTTCTTTTATTTTAGGTGAAATCATGCCTTTGCAAATCATAATTTGTGTTTTAAACCATAAAAATGAACGGTATCCAAAGGCGCTTTTTTTAAAAACTTTTATAAAATTGTTATTACCTTTGATATAACTATTATTGTAATTATTTAAAAATGTATTTCTAATATAAGGTTTAAATGTTTTTAAAGTTTTATTGAATTTTTTCTGTTTTTATATTAAGTGTTAATTTTTATCATAAAATAGTTTAAATTTGGAATCTTTTTTTGTTATTATAAAACACTTACATATAGTATTTTTATAACATTAACTAGCACTTTTAATTTTTGAAATATTTTATAATCAAAAATATTTGGGTTACATATAATATATAATAAAAGAGAATCCAATTTGGATTCTCTGAAATTAGAAAGAAAATAATTATGACTATTCACCACATTCTGTATAAACGTTTATTTCCACACAACGGTCACAATCTTTATCTTTTTTGTCTTTATGACAATGGTCTTCTTTTTTCCATTTTTTATCTTTTTCACATTTTGTATAAATATTTATAACAACGCAATAATCCTCTTTTTTTGTTTTTTTGTAATCGACAACAACATCTTTTTTTGTCTCTTCCATTTAATTTACACCTCCCATAATATAATATGTTAAAATAAAATATATTAAATAATAAATGTCTCAAATTGTGAAAATGCTTTTTATTTATGATGACAGTCTATCAGATTTCGAAAACATGTTTTATTGATGATAATTAAGATAATTGCGTTAACAACGATACCAATTGCTAGTCCTATGAAAAAACCAATAATTACCGAAACTAAAACTGCTCCAATAACTAGACCTACTGCTAATCCTACTAATGACCCTAAAAGTAAGAAGCCAAGATAAAATAGCAAAATTGGTAAAATAAATCTACTCACACAATTGTTCATGGTATTCCTCCTTTATAATAATATATTTGAGGAGATATTATTTTTGTAATGACAATGTCTTAGAATTTAAAAAAACTAATCGCGATGATTAGTTTTTCAGATTGTTGATAAAGTTATTTTTATAAAAAAAGAGTGATATAGTTAATTTGGCGAGTATTTTCTATTTTATTAATTAT